>NZ_JBFRDL010000005.1:0-167062 GCF_052113525.1 Rhodococcus sp. TAF43 | reverse complement strand
CCGCGGCATCGAGCTCCGTGCCCGCTCACCGATCCGCGCCGCGTCGTGTACCCGGCTGCGCTCCGCCAGCACGACGGTCACCTCGGCTCGGAGTTCCTGGAGATCCTGTGGCCTGGGTCGTCGCGGCACCACCGGGCGGTGTGCCGGAAACCGTTCGGCGCCGAACGCGACCAGGTCGAGCCAGTCGGCGTCCACCGTGGCGCCGGCCGATTCCCAACCGATGAGGCGTCGTTGGCGTTCACCGGTCGGGCGAACGAGCAGCGGGACTGCACGGGCGAGGTACTGCGGACTCATCCCCGCGAAGCACGAGTTGGGATCCAGCAGTACGAGCCTGTCCAACCCGTCGGGTCGCCGCACGGCATGTGCGAGGGCGACCATCGCACCATACGAATGACCCACGACGCCATACGTTTCCAGCTCGAGACCGTGAACGACCGCCGATATCCAGTCCATCAGATCGTCCCGGCTCCGCAGCGGTTCGGTGACCACCCCGAGCCCGACGTCGCCGGGGAGATCGACCGCGAACACCCGGTGGTCCCCGCAGAGCTCCGCGGCCACGGCGAACCACACGGTGGAGGTGGCTCGGCCACTGGGCAAGAGGATCACGGGCGGCGCGCCCTCGGGCCCACAGACGTTGACGCGCGTGGTGCCGAACCTGGTGCCGACATCGACACGCTCCACCGGTCCCGGCCACCGTCCGAGCACCCGGTCGTACCGCCGCTCGAACTCGCGCCCGCTCTCCGTCGACGCGAAATGGACTGCATCACTTCGGTTCATCTGCCCACCCCTGGTTGAATCCTCGACACTCGACATTTATCTCGATCATCGAGATACTAGGCAGACGAGGCAACTGCCGTCCAGACCCAGCCGGAAAGAGGCAGCAATGCACGACGACGAACTCGACCCCCGAATCCGGGGCCACGCAACGGTGCATCAACTGCGGGCACTGACCGTGGAACTCAACCTCTTCGGCGCCGAGTTCGCCAGGAGCCACCACCTCCACACCACCGACCTGCGCGCGCTGATCGCCCTCCTCGACGCGGCCCGCGCGGGCCATCCCACGACACCGGGATGGCTGGGGCAGCAGCTGGGCATCAGTTCCGCCTCCACCACCGCCCTGATCGACCGGCTCGAGAAGCAGGGACTCCTGTGCCGTTCGCGCGACACCGCCGATCGCCGTCGGGTCGTCATCGAGGTCACATCCCACGCCGCGGACCTGGGCACGTCGTTCTTCGGGCCCCTCATCGACCGCGCGGTGGTGGCAATCGAATCCTTCTCGCCACGCGAGCGGGAGACGATCGGAGCATTCCTCGAGAAGATGCACGCCGTGGCGGCGGGCGTACGCGCCGAACAACTCTGACGCGCTGGCGCGCCACCCCGTCGCATCCGGTGCCGATCGCGGTCGGATCAGCCGCTGTTCCGCAGCGCGGTCGCAAGACCGTTCATCGTCAACTGGATGCCGCGCCGGACGCCGTCGGAGTCGTCGCCGGCGCGGTAGCGGCGCAGCAACTCCACCTGCAGATGGTTGAGCGGCTCGAGGTACGGGAACCGATTGTGCACGGAGCGGTCGAGAGCCGGGTTGTCCCACAGCAGATTGTCGTGCCCGGTGATCGATGTGTACATCGCGATCGTGCGGGCATGCTCGGCGGCGATCTTGCCGAACACCTCGTCCCGCAATGCGACGTCCGGCACCAGTTCCGCGTAGCGTGCCGCGAGGCCCATGTCGGACTTCGCCATGACCTGCGCCATGTTCGACAGCACGGTACGGAAGAACGGCCACCTCTCGTACAGGTCGGTCAGTGTCTTCAGTCGCTGCTCATCGCCGCCCACCCACTGCTCGAAGGCCGTTCCGGTGCCGTACCACCCGGGCAGCATCACCCGCGATTGGCTCCAGGACAGCACCCACGGGATGGCGCGCAGGTCGGAGATCGACGCGGTCGGCTTGCGGGATGCGGGCCGGCTGCCGATGTTGAGGGCACCGATCTCCGCGACCGGCGTCGACGCCTTGAAGTACTCCACGAAGCCGGGGGTGTCGTGCACGAGGTCCGCGTACGCGACGCGCGCCAGCTCGGCCAGTTCGTCGAGGATCTCGTACGCGGGTGCCGCGTCGTCGCCGAGTCCCTCGACGTCGAGCAGGGTCGATTCTAGGGTGGCCGCGACGAGCGCCTCGAGATTGCGGCGGGCGAGCCGCGGCTCGGCGTACTTGGCCGCGATCACCTCACCCTGCTCGGTGATCCGCAGCGACCCCTGCACCGCGCCCGGCGGCTGCGCGAGGATCGCATCGTAGCTCGGTCCGCCGCCGCGGCCCACGGTGCCGCCGCGACCGTGGAAGAGCCGCAACCGAATTCCTGTCTTCCGCGCCGCCTGCACCAACTCGAGCTCAGCCCGGTACAGCGCCCAGTTCGCGGCGAGATATCCGCCGTCCTTGTTCGAGTCGGAGTATCCGAGCATCACTTCCTGGCTGTCGCCGCGGTTCGCGACCAGAGCCCGGTAGATCGGCACCTCGAGCGTTCGAGTGAGGGTCGCGGCGCCGTGCCGCAGGTCCACGATGGTCTCGAACAGCGGCACGATCCCCACCGGGCACCACGGTCCGTCGTCGCCGTCCGGGTCGAACAACCCCACCTCGGTGAGCAGGACCGCGGCCTCGAGCATGTCGCTCACCGAGTCACACATGCTGATGATGTAATTCGGGATCGCTTCCGGCCCGATCCGCTCGACGGCCTCGGCGGCGGCCCGCAGGATGCCCAGCTCCTTCGTGGTCAGCTCGCTGAACTCGGCGTGCGGACCCGACAGCGGCCGACGGGTCGCGAGTTCCCGGGACAGCAGCGCTATCCGCTCGTCCTCGGACAGCGACCGGTAGTCCGGGTGCACCCCCGACCACGCCAGCAACTCGGCGACCACCGACTCGTGGACCTCCGAGTTCTGCCGCATGTCCAGACCGCACAGGTGGAAGCCGAAGACCTCCACCGAGTTCCGCAGCTGCGCCAGACGGTCGTCGGCGACGGTGTCGTCGCCGTGCGACCGCAGCGACGTGTCGATGACATCGAGGTCCGCGAGCAGCTCGGCCGGGCTGTCGTATCCCGGCAGGTCCGTCGAGGCCGCTCGGACGCGGTGAACGGCGGGATGGCCGAGGATCCGGTCCGCGGTGACCGTCAGGCGTGCACGCAGACCACGGACGGCGCGCCGGTAGGGCTCGTCCGCGCGGAACGCCGACTCGTCACCGGACTCGTCCGCGAGCCGGTCCAACTCGGCGGTCACCGTGACCAGCCGCGCCGACATCGACAGCTCCCGTTCCAGTACCTCGAGCTCCTCGAGGTGATGTTCGAGCGCGGTCTCGGCCGCACGGTGAGTGGCCCGGCCGACGACTTCGGCTGTGACGAACGGATTCCCGTCCCGATCGCCGCCGATCCACGACCCCGGCCGCAGCATCGGTTCCGCGAGTAGGGTCGAGCCCGGCCACCGGGCCCGCAGACCGTCCCGGAGGTCGGCGTTGATCTGTGGGACCACCTCGAACAGTGAGGCATCGTAGTAGCGCAGGCCCACCTCGATCTCGTCCTGGATCCGCAATCGGGACAGGCGGATCAGCGCCGTCTGCCACAGGGTGAGAATCTGGCGGCGCAGCTGGAGACCGATCGCGGCCGCCTCGTCGACGTCCCCGGCAACCCACTCCCGCATCCGCATCAATTCCATGATGCGGTTCTGGGTCTCGAAGATCGTCCGCCGGCGCGTCTCGGTGGGGTGCGCGGTGATCACCGGCGCCACGAGCGCACCGACCAACGCGGCGCTCGCGGTGGCCGGGTCGAGGGTCGCCGCATCGAGTTTCGCGTAGGTGGCCGCCAGGCTGCTGTCCTGTGGAGGTTCGCCGGCCCGGACGTGGATCGCGCGCCGCCGCTCGCGGTGAATGTCCTCGGCGACGTTGGCGAGCAGCGCGAAATGGCTGAAGGCTCGGATCACCGGGATGGCGTCCGCGGTGTCGATCTGCTCGAACATCTCCGCGAGTTCCGCCCGGTCGATCTCCGAACGCCGGACCCGGAACGACTCGACCCGCGCCCGCTCGACCAGCGCGAAGATCTCGTCACCGGACTGTTCCCGGACGATCTCCCCCAGGATGCCCCCGAGCAGGCGGATGTCCTCTCGGAGCGGTTCGGTGGCAGCACGCGGAGCCGACGAAGGCGGAGCGGAGGACGCTGGCGATGAATCGGGGATCCCGGTCATCACCTGATTATCGACCGATGACCGGACACCCGCACGGCAACCGTCCGACCGGGCGTCAGCCCTTCCAGATCACCTTCGACGGCTTCAACCGCACGATCACCCGCGGGGTGTCCGGTGTGTCGTGCTCCCAACGCGCGGCCCCGGTGTACTTGCGGGCCAGCTTGTGGATCAGCGACCCACCCGGGTCGTCCGCGATCGTGGCGGTGCCGCGGATCTCGACGTAGCGGTACGGCCCGCCAGCCGGATAGATCAGCACCGTCGCACGCGGGTCACGCTGGAGATTGTCGGTCTTGCGGCGGCCACGGACGGTCGAGATGAGCACCTCGTCGCCGTCCCGCTCCAACCACACGACGGACAGCTGCGGCTGGCCTCCGGGCTCGACGGTCGCGAGTGTCGCGAATTCGGGCGCGTCGATCAGGGCCGCGGCAGCATCGGGGATGGAGGTGGAGCTGCGGTACCCCGCCATCGTCAGCTGAACTTGATCTCGAGCCCGATGCCGAGGATCGCGATCAGCCAGATCGCCGCGGTGAAGACGGTCAGTCGGTCGAGGTTCTTCTCGACGACGCTCGAGCCGGCGAGGCTGGACTGGACACCGCCACCGAAGAGACTGGACAGACCGCCGCCCTTGCCGCGATGCAGAAGGATCAGCAGGATCAGCAGCAAGCTGGTGATGACCAGCAGGATGTCCAGGAACAGTGCCATTTCGGTATTCGCTGCCCTTCACGCACGACGGATTTCGGCCACTAGCGCGCTCAGCTTACCTGTTACCTGGGCGATCGAGCGCAAACCCGCCACAGTGGCCGGGAGACGGAACCTGACGATCGGGACGCGCCGATCGTTCGTTTGTCGTTACCGTCCGTATCTGTTATGCAGATCACACCGCACCGCCCATGCACCCCACCGC
Organism: Rhodococcus sp. TAF43; assembly: GCF_052113525.1. NCBI lineage: Bacteria > Bacillati > Actinomycetota > Actinomycetes > Mycobacteriales > Nocardiaceae > Rhodococcus > Rhodococcus sp. TAF43. Next base: position 161,943 of record NZ_JBFRDL010000005.1, on the reverse strand, counting down.
GGGATCGCCTCACCGGCCTACCGGAAGGCTCACTCGCGACGTTCGGGTCGCTCGGTAACCTGCCGACGCGCTTCCCGTGCGCAATTCGCTCGCGCGGGAAGCGGTTCCGAGCGACCGTCACCACAATCCTCCCGTATAGTGAGACAGCTCACTTTCGTGGCACAACGTGCCGCATTACCTTCCGAGCAGTCAGTCACCCCCATGCGAGGAAGGCCTCACCATGACGCACCGCTCCACAGCTCTGCGCCACACCACCCGGACCGCAGTGGCACTCGCGGTATCAGGCTCGTTCCTGTTCGCCGGCACTGCCGCGGCAGGGGCCACCGGTTCCCTCGACCTGTCGTCCTTCGGATCCTCCGCACTCGGCTCGAGCGCACCGACCATCGTCGAGGCGCCCCGGTTGGCGACTGTCGACAACTTCCGGGACGTCGCCGGCCCCGGCTACAAGACTCCACTCGGCCACATGCGCACCGGCGTCTTCTACCGTGCCAACGCGCTCACCCCGAACGACGCCGACCTCGCGACGCTCGAATCGCTGAAGCTGACCGCGGTGTACGACGTCCGCACCGAGGAAGAGGTGGCCCACAAGCCCGACCGCACCGTCGCCGGCACCACCTACGTGCACATCCCGATCCTGTCCGGCGATCTCGAGGCCGGCGTCGCCAAGCTGAAGACCCCTGAGGACTCGCGGAACTTCATGCGGGACGCGGGACATGAATCGTGCATTTGTCAACGATCCCGCGGCGCGCGCGGGGTTCACGAAACTGCTCACCGATCTGGCCGAGACCCCCGGCTCGCAGGTGTTCCACTGCACCGCCGGTAAGGACCGGACGGGCTGGGCGTCCATGTTGCTGCAGAGCATCGCCGGGGTGCCGCACGAGACGATCATGAGCGACTACCTGCTCACGAACGAGTACACCGTCGCATCCATGGCCAGGTCCCGGGCCGGCATCGTCGCCAGCCAGGGTGAAGCAGTCGCCCAGGTCTACGACCCGCTGCTCGGCGTCGACGCCAGCTACCTGCAGGCCGGCCTGGACGAGCTGACCGCGAAGTACGGCACCGTGCAGAACTACCTGCGCACCGGTCTCGGCCTCTCGTCGGTGACCATCGGCAAGCTCGCCGTCAAACTGCTCGGCTGACGCACACCTGTGAACGCGGCTGGGCGCGCGACGGATTCACCGTCCGCGCCCGGCAGCGCCCGGTAGCGCCTGGCGCACCACTGAGTGAGACCACTCGCAGTGCAGGCGTTCGTCGATACCTTCCAGTCGGACGACACCGACGCGGAAGGAATCATCTCAGTGACGAACCCTGTGCACCGCAAGCGTTTCCGACGTGGCCGAACGACGGCCGCACTGACCGTGACGGGCTACTGCTCCTCGCCGGACCGGCCGTCGCCGACGCCTCGTCACCGAGCTCGCTCGGTTCATCGGATCCGGGATCCGGCGTTGCCGGGCAGGCCGAGACGCCACGCCTTACGTCGGTGCACAACTTCCGTGACATCGCGGGAAACGGAGTCGGGTACACCGGCCTCGGCGGGCTGTCCAACGAGTACTCGGCCGCGACGATCCAGGCCACTCTCGACCAGATCACCGCAGTCAAAGGGGTCCGAGGCGGCCGAGATCTACCGCCAACTCATCGGGGTCGATGCGAGCTACCTCGAAGCCTCGTTCGCGGGAGGTCGACCGGAACTACGGCACCTTCGACCGGTACCTGACGGAGGGACTCGGCGTCGACCGGGCAACGATTGTCACGCGGCAGGCAAAGCTGCTCCTCTGCGCGCATGAACGAAAAACGCTGGGCGCGTGACCTTCACGGTCACGCGCCCAGCGTTCGTCTTCGGGTTGCTACCGGATCACGGCAGCGACATCAGCCGATCACGGCAGCGACATCAGCCGTTCACGGCAGCGGGCCACCGGCCGCAATGGCCGACAGCGTCGCGAACTCGTCCGCCTTCAACGAGGCGCCGCCCACGAGCGCACCGTCCACGTCCGCCTGGCCGACGATCTCGCCGACGTTCTTGGCGTTGACGGAGCCGCCGTAGAGCACGCGGACACCGGCAGCGACCTCCGGGGAAGCCAGCTCGACCAGGGTCTCGCGCACTGCCTTGCAGACCTCCTGGGCGTCGGCGGCCGAGGCCACCTTGCCCGTGCCGATGGCCCACACCGGCTCGTACGCGACGACGACCTTGGCGATCTCGTCCGCCGACAGGCCCGCGAGCGAGCCCTTCAGCTGCGCGACGTTGTACGCCACGTGCTCGCCGGCCTCGCGGATGTTCAGGCCCTCACCGATGCACACGATCGGGGTGAGCCCGTTCTTCAGCGCCGCCTTGGTCTTGGCGAGCACCAGCTCGTCGGACTCACCGTGCAGCGTGCGCCGCTCGGAGTGTCCGACCACGACGAACGTGCAACCCAGCTTGGCCAGCATGGAACCGCTGATCTCGCCGGTGAACGCGCCCGAATCCTGCGCCGAGACGTCCTGCGCACCGTAGGTGAGCAGGAGCTTGTCGCCCTCGACCAGCGTCTGCACGCTGCGGATGTCGGTGAACGGCGGGATCACCGTCACGTCGACCTTCTCGAAGTACTTCGCGGGCAACGAGAAAGCGATCTTCTGCACCAGGGCGATGGCCTCGAGGTGGTTGAGATTCATCTTCCAGTTGCCGGCGATCAGGGGCTTTCGAGTCAAACCTCAGCCCTCCAGTGCTTCGATGCCGGGCAGGGTCTTGCCCTCGAGGTATTCGAGGGACGCGCCGCCGCCGGTCGAGATGTGCGAGAAGCCGTCCTCGGGCAGACCGAGCTGACGCACGGCCGCCGCGGAGTCACCGCCGCCGACGACGCTGAACGCGCCCTTGCCGGTGGCCTCGACGATCGCCTCGGCGACACCCTTGGTGCCGGCCGCGAACTTCGAGAACTCGAACACACCCATCGGGCCGTTCCAGAACACCGTCTTGGCACCCGACAGGATCGCCGCGAAGCGCTCCACCGACTCCGGTCCGATGTCCAGACCCATCCAGCCGTCCGGGATCTCGAGGACGGAGACCGTCTTCGACTCCGCGTCCGCCGAGAACGAGTCCGCGATCACCACGTCCTGCGGGATGTGGATGACGTCCGCATACCGCTCGAGCAGGTCCTTGCAGGTGCCGATCATCTCTTCCTGGCACAGCGAGTTGCCCACCGAGATGCCCTGCGCGGCAAGGAAGGTGTAGTACATGCCGCCACCGATGACGAGGGTGTCGACCTTGGGGGCCAACGCCTCGATCACGGCGAGCTTGTCCGACACCTTCGAGCCGCCGAGCACGACCGCGTACGGACGCTCGGAGTCCTGCGTCAGCTTCTGCAGCACCTCGACCTCGGCCGCGACCAGGTTGCCCGCGTAGTGCGGGAGCAGCTCGGCCACGTCGTAGACCGACGCCTGCTTGCGGTGCACGACGCCGAAACCGTCGGAGACGAACGCGCCGTCGCCGTCGACGAGGTCGACGAGCGCCTTCGCCAGCGCCTCGCGCTCGGCGTCGTCCTTGCTGGTCTCGCGCGGATCGAAACGGATGTTCTCCAGCAGGAGGACATCGCCGTCCGTCAGGCCCTCGGAACGCGCGAGCGCGTCCTGGCCCACCACGTCACCGGCCAGCTGGACGTTGCGGCCCAGCACCTCACCGAGCTTCGTGGCGACAGGCGCCAGCGACAGCGCCGGATCCGGCTCGCCCTTGGGGCGGCCGAGGTGCGCCATCACGATGACCTTGGCGCCCGCCTCGGCCAACGCCGAGATGGTCGGCGCGGACGCGACGATCCGGCCCGGATCGGTGATCGTTCCGTTGTCCAGCGGAACGTTGAGGTCGGAGCGCACCAGCACGGTACGGCCCTCGACCCCCTCGTCCAGCAGATCCTTCAGAGTCTTGACAGCCACGTGGACCAGACCCGGATCAGAGGGACTTGGCGACGAGGCCGATGAGGTCCGCGAGGCGGTTCGAGTAGCCCCACTCGTTGTCGTACCAGGAGACGACCTTGACCTGGTCGTCGATGACCTTGGTCAGGCCGGCGTCGAAGATCGAGGAGTGCGGATCCGTCACGATGTCCGAGGACACGATGGGAGCCTCGGTGTACTTGAGGATGCCCTTCAGCGGGCCCTCGGCGGCAGCCTTCATCGCGGCGTTGATCTCGGCGATGGTGGCCGGCTTCGCGAGGTTCACCGTCAGGTCGGTGACCGAGCCCGTGGGGATCGGCACGCGCAGCGCGTAGCCGTCCAGCTTGCCCAGCAGCTGCGGGAGGACCAGGCCGATGGCCTTGGCGGCACCCGTGCCGGTCGGAACGACGTTCAGCGCGGCGGCGCGGGCGCGACGGAGGTCGCTGTGCGGGCCGTCCTGCAGGTTCTGGTCCTGCGTGTACGCGTGGACCGTCGTCATCAGACCCTTGACGATGCCGAACTCGTCGTCGAGGACCTTGGCGATCGGGCCGAGGCAGTTGGTGGTGCAGGACGCGTTGGAGATGATGTCCTGGCTGCCGTCGTACTTGTCGTCGTTGACGCCCATCACGATCGTGATGTCCTCGCCCTTGGCGGGCGCGGAGATGATGACCTTCTTGGCACCGGCCTCGAGGTGGCCCTTGGCCTTCTCGGCGTCGGTGAAGATGCCCGTGGACTCGACGACGACGTCGACGCCCAGCTCGCCCCAGGGGAGCTCGCTCAGCGGGCCGCGGTGCGCCAGCGCCTTGATCTTGGTGTCGCCGACGACGATGGTGTCGTCACCCTCGAGCGAGACCTCGTGCGGCAGACGACCCAGGATCGAGTCGTACTTGAGCAGGTGAGCCAGCGTCGCGTTGTCCGTGAGGTCGTTGACCGCCACGATCTCGATGTCGGTGGTGCCGAGCGCCTTCTGCGCATCGACCGCCCTGAAGAAGTTACGTCCGATACGACCGAAGCCGTTGATGCCTACCCGGACCGTCACAGTTAGCTCCTTTGCCCATCTACTCTGGTGTGCCAGTTTTCGCCCGCGAGAACCCCGCGAGCACGTGATACCCACGACTATCGAACCGAAACGCGAGACTCATCGGTCGATGCGTGTCCCACCCTAGTGCGCGCACCCGCATACGCGCGCATCTGCCCCGGTCACCGGAACCGGGGTGGGTCGTCGACCGATCGTCACGCCTCTTCGAGCAACTCCGGGGTCACCGCCGACTCCGTGTCGGGGACCCCGACCTCCTTGGCCTTGCGGTCCGCCATCGACAGCAGTCGCCGGATGCGACCGGCGACGGCGTCCTTGGTCATCGGCGGATCCGCGAGCTGCCCCAACTCCTCGAGCGAGGCCTGCCGATGCTTGACGCGCAACGTGCCCGCCGCCGCGAGGTGGTCGGGGACGTCCTCGCCGAGGATCTCGAGGGCCCGTTCGACCCGCGCCGCAGCCGCGACGGCCGCGCGCGCGGACCGGCGCAGGTTCGCGTCGTCGAAGTTCGCGAGACGGTTCGCCGTGGCGCGCACCTCGCGGCGCATGCGGCGTTCCTCCCACGTGAGCCGGGTGTCCTGCGCACCCATCCGGGTGAGCAGCGCGCCGATCGCCTCGCCGTCGCGCACGACCACCCGGTCGGTGCCACGGACCTCGCGCGCCTTCGCAGTGATGCCGAGCCTCCGGGCCGCGCCGACCAGCGCGAGGGCCGCCTCCGGGCCCGGGCAGCTGATCTCGAGGGCCGAGGAGCGCCCCGGCTCGGTGAGTGAGCCGTGCGCCAGGAACGCGCCGCGCCACGCGGCCTCCGCGTCCCCCACGCTGCCGCCCACGACCTGCGCCGGCAGGCCCCGCACCGGACGCCCCCGCATGTCGAGCAGTCCGGTCCGGCGGGCCAGCGCCTCGCCTTCCTTCGCGACCCGCACGACGTATCGGGAGCTCTTGCGCAGGCCACTGGCGCTCAGCACGTGCACGTCCGAGTGGTACCCGTAGAGGTCGAGGATCTCGCCGCGCAGGCGCCGTGCGATCGATCCGAGGTCCACCTCGGCTTCCACGACGACCCGGCCGCCCACGATGTGCAGCCCGCCGGCGAACCGGAGCAGCGCCGACACCTCCGCCTTCCGACAACTCACCTGAGTCACCGTGAGCCTGCTGAGCTCGTCCTTGACCTCGGCTGTCATCGCCACGTGGCGCTCTCCCTTCCCCCTGCTGTCCGTTCGGCAGGCTGCTCGCTCCCGCGCACCTCGACCGGGCGGTGCTCGCCCGTCTGTTGCGCGGTGAGGCGTTCGAGCACCGCCGCGAGCTTGCCCGCATGATGCTTGTGGGTTCCGTCCTCGGCGACATCCGCGTAGACGACGTCCGCGCCGAGTTGCGTCGCGGCGCGGCACAGATGGTCGCGTTCACGCCCGGCCGGAACCGATGCCGAGTCGACGACCACATGGTCGACACGGAATTCGGGCGCGTGCTGGCACAGTACGTGCAGATGACGTTCCGCGGAGAATCCTGCGGTCTCGCCGGGTTCGGGCGCGAGGTTGAGGATCAGCACCTTCCGCGCAGACGAACGCATCAGACCGTCGAGCAGGTCCGGCACGAGAACGTGAGGAATCACACTCGAAAACCACGAGCCGGGTCCGAGCACGGCGACATCGGCATTCTCGATCGCGGCCAGGGCGTCGGGGCACGCGGGCGGGCTCGCCGGCAGCAGCCGCACGCGGCGCACCTTTCCCGGTGTAGTCGCGACCGCGACTTGTCCGCGGATGCACCGGCTCACCCGTGGATCGGACTCCAGTCCGACGACGTCCGCCTCGATCTCCAACGCCACCGGCGACATCGGCAGCACCCGGCCCTCGACGTCGAGCAGTCGCGCCACGGTGTCGAGCGCCGCGACCGTGTCGCCGAGGACCTCGGTGAGACCGGCGAGAATCAGGTTTCCGACCGAGTGGCCCGCGAGGGCGCCCGTGCCGCCGAAGCGGTGCTGGACGGCGTCCGTCCACGTCTGGACCTGTGGTTCCCGCGACGCGAGCGCGGCCAGTGCCATCCGCAGATCGCCCGGCGGGATCACGCCGAGTTCACCGCGCAGCCGTCCCGAGGAACCTCCGTCGTCGGCGACCGTGACCACCGCGGTCACGTCCGAACTCAGCCGCCGCGCGGCGCTGAGCGTCGCGTACAGACCGTGGCCTCCACCCAGCGCGACGATTCGGGGTGTGCGGCCGTTGCCGTGCAGTCGATCGTCGCTCATTCGCGCCCCACATCACGGTGCACGACGCGGACGGCGAGGCCGTCTTCCTTCTGCAGACGCGCCGCGAGCGCCTCCGACATGGCAACACTGCGATGCTTGCCGCCGGTGCATCCGACCGCGATGGTCATGTAGCGCTTTCCCTCCCGGCGGTATCCCGCCGTCGTCAGTTCCAGCAGGCGCAGGTACGTATCCAGGTACTCCTGGGCCTCGTCGCGGGACAGGACGTAGTCCCGAACCGCCTCCTCCAGTCCGGTGTGCTCGCGCAGTTCGGGAATCCAGTGCGGATTCGGCAGGAACCGCACGTCGCACACCAGGTCCGCGTCCATCGGCAGACCGTGCTTGAACCCGAACGACTGCACGGTCACCTGGATCTCGGAGCTGCCCTCGCCGCCGAAGGCCGTCTCGATCTTCTCGCGCAGCTCGCGGACCGCGAGCGAGGACGTGTCGACCACCAGGTCGGCCGCGGCCCGCACCTGAGCCAGCTTCGCCCGCTCGGCGGCGATCCCCTCCGAGAGGGTGCCTTCCTTGCTGTCGCTCTGCAGCGGGTGGCTGCGTCGCACGTGCTCGAACCGGCGGATCAGGACCGAGTCGTTGGCCTCGAGGAACAACACCCGGATCTGCACGGGCATCGCCTCGAGCGCGGTCACGACCCGGCCCAGGTCGCCGGAGAACGGGCGGCTGCGCACGTCCATCACCACTGCGAGCCGCCGGATCGGCGGATCGGACTCGACCCCGAGGTCGACCATCCGGGCGATGAGCTCGGGCGGCAGGTTGTCGACGACATACCAGCCGAGGTCCTCGAGGACCTTCGCCGCCGTGCTCAGCCCCGCACCGGACAGTCCGGTGACGAGCGCAACCTCCATGCCTTGCCCACCAGAATCCTGCAGGTCGTTCACTCGCGAGTGTGTCCTGTTCGTTTCGAAGCGCCGATGTCCGTCACATCATCCCCCACGACGGCGCTGCCCGCAGCGACATCCGATCCGGCATCGCCCGGTGCAGGCGCAGGATCGGCCGCCGGATCGGACCCCGCGAGCGCCTCGAGGACCGCCTGTGCGGTGGCGGTGCCGATCCCCGGAACGGCGGTGATCTCCTCGACGGTCGCGCTGCGCAACCTGGCCACGGACCCGAAATGGGTGACGAGTGCGGTCCGCCGAGTCTCCCCCAGCCCGCGCACCGAGTCCAGGGCCGACGCGGTCATCCGCCGTGATCGCTTGCTGCGGTGGAACGTGATCGCGAAACGGTGCGCCTCGTCGCGGACCCGCTGCAGCAGGTACAGCGATTCGCTGGTCCGGGGCAGGATCACCGGATCCTCCTCCCCCGGCACCCACACCTCCTCGAGGCGCTTCGCGAGTCCGATGACCGCGACATCGGTGATGCCGAGTTCGTCGAGCACCTCCGCGGCGGCCGCGACCTGCGGGGCGCCGCCGTCCACGACGTACAGGTTGGGCGGGTACGCGAACCTACGGGGCCGCCCGGTCCGGGGGTCGAGCGCGGCCTCCGGCGCGAGATCGCCGCCGTCGGCCCCGTCACCGTCGATGTCGGCGCCGGGGTTCGCCCCCGCAGCGACGTCCCGGTTGTGCCGCAGGAACCGGCGACGGGTCACCTCGGCGATGCTCGCGACGTCGTCGGAGCGGCCGTCACCGGCGGCCTCCTTGATCGCGTAGTGGCGGTAGTCGGACTTGCGCGGAAGACCGTCCTCGAACACGACCAGCGACGCGACGACGTCGGTGCCCTGGACGTGGCTGATGTCGACGCACTCGATCCGCAACGGGGCCGAATCCAGGTCGAGCGCCTCCTGGATACCCTGCAGCGCAGCCGATCTCGACGTGAAGTCGCCGGCACGCTTGAGCTTGTGCTGCGTGAGCGCCTCCTTGGCGTTGCGCTCGACGGTCTCGGCGAGCGCCTTCTTGTCGCCGCGCTGCGGGACCCGCAACTGCACGGATGACCCGCGCAGCGTCGAGAGCCACCGCTGGATCTCTTCGGCGCCCCGCGGCAGCACCGGGACGAGTACCTCCCGGGGGACGGCGTTGGCCGGCTGGTCGGCCTGTGCGCCGCCGTCGCCCAGGGCGGCCTGCTCGCCGTAGAACTGGGTGAGGAACTGCTCCACCAGGATCGCCTCCTCCGAGGCGCCGGGGGCGCCGGCGGCATCGGCGGCATCGAGGGCGACCGCGTCCCGCTCGATCACGTCGCCCGCCTTCTCGACCACCCAGCCGCGTTGACCCCGGACCCGGCCGCCGCGGACGTGGAACACCTGCACCGCCGCTTCGAGGTCGTCGGACGCGAACGCCACCAGGTCGGCGTCGGTGCCGTCACCGAGGACGACGGCCTGCTTCTCGAGCGCCTTCTTCAGTGCACCGATGTCGTCGCGCAGCCGAGCGGCGGTCTCGAAGTCGAGTTCCTCCGCGGCGTCCTGCATCCGGACCTCGAGCTGGCGGACCAGCCGATCGGTGCGCCCGGACAGGAAGTCGCAGAAGTCCTCGACGATCTCCCGGTGCTCCGCGGCACTGACCCGGCCGACGCACGGCGCCGAGCACTTGTCGATGTAGCCGAGTAGGCACGGCCGGCCGATCTGGCTGTGCCGCTTGAATACTCCGGCCGAGCACGTCCGGGCAGGAAAAACCCGCAGCAGCAGATCCAGCGTCTCGCGAATGGCCCAGGCGTGCGAGTACGGACCGAAGTAGCGCACTCCCTTGCGGCGCGGACCGCGGTAGACGAACAGTCGCGGGAACTCCTCGTTCAACGTCACCGCGAGGACGGGGTACGTCTTGTCGTCGCGATAGCGGACGTTGAACCGTGGATCGAACTCCTTGATCCAGTTGTATTCGAGCTGGAGTGCCTCGACCTCGGTGCTGACGACCGTCCACTCGACACTGCCCGCGGTGGTGACCATCTGCCGGGTCCGCGGATGCAGCGACGAGACGTCCGCGAAGTACGAGTTCAGTCGCGACCGCAGACTCTTCGCCTTGCCGACGTAGATGACCCGGCCGTGCGGGTCGCGGAACTTGTAGACACCCGGCGCCGCCGGGATGGTTCCCGGGGCGGGGCGATACGTCGAAGGATCAGGCACGATTCAAGGTTAGTCGGCGGTACCGACGGCACTCAGGCGGCGCGCGAGCCCGTGTACTTCGCTTCGAGCTCGCGGAACCGGCGGACCGCCCGCACCGCGTGCTCGCCGTCGTTGGCCTGGATCGCCATCACCGGCACGTACTCGTCGTCGGGCAGCTCGATCCGGGCCCACGGCGCCCCGTCCGGGAACGACATGCCCTCGTCCAGATCCCAGTCGACGATGCGCTCACCGAGGATGTTGCGGACCGCGATGCCCCGCGGACCGACCCGCAGGCGCGGACGGGTCAGCAGCAGCACGCCGCCCGCCAGCAGGATCCCGATGCCCGCCATCGCGAACTGGTCCACCACCCGGAAGTACACACCGGTCGCCGACGTCCGGAGCAGGACGCCGAGCGTCACGTGCACCACCACCAGCACGGCCGCGGCGATCATCGCGTAGCGCGGCGACTTCTTGGAGCGGACCTCGAACTCCCAGTCCTCGTTCGCGCTCATCGGGTCGACTGCCCCGTCCGCATGCGTCGGAGCTGCGCGAGCGTGACCGCGGTGTCGATCGCCGCCGCGCACGCCTCGCCGCCCTTGTCCTCGACCGAGCCGGGCAGGCCCGACCGGTCCAGTGCCTGCTGCTCGGTGTCGGTGGTGAGCACGCCGTTGCCGACCGGGGTGCCCTCGTCGAGGGACACCCGGGTCAGGCCGGCCGTCACGGCGTCGCACACGTACTCGAAGTGCGGTGTGCCGCCGCGGATCACGACGCCGAGCGCGACGACGGCGTCGTGCGAGCGCGCCAATTCCTGCGCCACGACGGGCAACTCGATCGCGCCCGCCACGCGGATCAGCGTCGGCTCCTCGATCTGAGCCTGCTTGGCGACGCGCCTGGCGCCGGCGACGAGCGCCTCACTGATCTCGGGGTGCCACTGGCCGGCGACGATCGCGAGCTTGAGATTCTTGGCCATGCCGAGCTGGAGGTCGGGGCGTCCCTCGCCGCTCACAGTGCGTCCCCGGCCTCGAACTCGTCCAGACCGATCATGTCGTGGCCCATGCGATCCCGCTTGGTGCGCAGGTACGTGAGGTTCTCGGCGTTCGCGCGCAGCGGCATCGGAACCCGGTCGGTGATCTGCAGGCCGTAGCCGTCGAGGCCGACTCGCTTGGCCGGATTGTTCGTCAGCAGCCGCATCGACTTGATGCCGAGGTCGACGAGGATCTGCGCGCCGATGCCGTAGTCGCGGGCGTCCGCCGGCAGGCCGAGCTGCAGGTTCGCGTCGACGGTGTCCGAGCCCGCGTCCTGCAACTGGTACGCCTGCAGCTTGTGCATCAGGCCGATGCCGCGGCCTTCGTGTCCGCGCATGTACAGCACGACACCGCGGCCCTCCTGCGCCACCATGTCGAGTGCGGCATCCAGCTGGGGGCCACAGTCGCAGCGCAGCGAACCGAAGACATCGCCGGTGAGGCACTCCGAGTGCACGCGGACCAGCACGTCGCTGCCGTCGCTGTCGGAGAGGTCGCCGCGGACGAGCGCGACGTGCTCGACGTCGTCGTAGATGCTGCGGTAGCCGACGGCGGTGAAGTCACCGTGACGGGTGGGGATCCGGGCCTCGGCGACACGCACGACGTGCTTCTCGTGCTTGCGGCGCCACGCGATGAGGTCGGCGATCGAGATCAGGGCCAGATCGTGGTCGTCCGCAAACACCCGGAGTTCCTCGGTCTGGGCCATGTGGCCCTCGTCCTTCTGGCTGACGATCTCGCAGATCACGCCGGCCGGACGCAGGTCCGCCATGCGGGCGAGATCGACCGCGGCCTCGGTGTGACCGGGGCGACGCAGGACGCCGCCCTCCTTCGCGCGCAGCGGCACGACGTGGCCGGGACGGGTGAAGTCGTTCGCACCGCTGTCCGGGTCGGCCAGCAGACGCATCGTCGCGGCACGGTCGGAGGCGGAGATGCCGGTGCCGATGCCCTCGCGCGCATCGACGGTGACCGTGTACGCGGTGCCGTGCTTGTCCTGGTTGGTCGCGTACATCGGCGGCAGGCCGAGACGGTCGCAGTCCTCGCCGTCGAGCGGGACGCAGAGGTAACCCGAGGTGTAACGAACCATGAACGCCACGAGTTCGGGGGTGGCCTTCTCCGCCGCGAAGATGAGGTCGCCCTCGTTCTCGCGATCCTCGTCGTCGACTACGACAACCGCTTTACCTGCGGCGATGTCAGCGACTGCGCGCTCGATGCTGTCGAACCTGGTCACGTGCTTGGGCTCCAAATTCTTGAACTGGTGTGCTCGAGTATGTCCCGGCGCATCGCTTCAGATGCACCTCAACAGTACGACCTCGCGATACGAGGTCGTTATTCCGGCTATCGGCCGCCGGCGGTGTGCAGGCGTTCGACGTACTTGGCGATGACGTCCACCTCCAGGTTGACCGGGGTGCCGGGCTCGGCCGAGCCGAGCGTGGTCAGGCCGAGGGTGGTCGGGATCAGGGAGATCTCGAAGTACTCGTCGCCGCGCTGTCCGCCCAGCGCGGACACGGTCAGCGACACACCGTCGACGGTGATCGAGCCCTTCTCGACGACGTACCGGGCGATGCTCGACGGCAGCGAGATCCGCACCACGGTCCAGTTCTCGGACGGGCTCCGGCTGATGACCTCGCCGGTGCCGTCGACGTGGCCCTGAACGATGTGCCCGCCGAGCCGGCTGTTCACCGCGGCGGCACGTTCCAGGTTGACCCGGCTGCCCACATCGAGGGCGCCGAGGCTCGACCGCACGAGGGTCTCGCGCATCACGTCGGCCGTGAACGATTCCCCGTCGAGGACGTCGACGACGGTCAGGCAGACGCCGTTGACGGCGATCGAGTCGCCGTGCCCCGCATCGGAGGTGACCAGCGGTCCGCGCACGGTGAACCGAGCGGCGTCCGCCAGGTCCTCCTTGGCGACGATCTCGCCGAGTTCCTCGACGATTCCGGTGAACATGTCTTCGCTCACTCCTTCGGATCCCGGAGGGATCGGTTCAACGGTGATCCCGGAGGGATCGGTTCAACTTCGGATCCCCCGCGGGATCAGGTTCAACAACAGGTCGTCGCCGATCGTCTCGACGCTCTCCCGCCGAAACCGTAGCGCCTCGGCGATGGTGTGGACCCCCGCGTCTTCCACTGCGTGGGACCCTGCGCCCAACACGACGGGCGCGAGGTACGCCTGGACCCGATCGACCCGTCCGGCGGCGAGGAACGCCCCGGCCAGCCGGGGGCCGCCCTCGATCAGGACATCGTCCTGATCAGCGAGGGCGACCAGCACGTCGTCGACGTCGTGGGTGCGCAGTACCAGCGTGGGGGCTGCATCGTCCAGGACCTTCGCGGTGGGCGGGATCTCGCGCGTCCCGACCACTACGCGCAGCGGCTGGTGCGGGGCGAGCGAGCCGTCGGGCAGGCGCGCGGTGAGCCACGGATCGTCGGCCAGGACCGTGCCGGTTCCGACGACGATGGCGTCGAGCCGCGCCCGGTCGGCGTGCACCCGTGCCCGCGCCTCCGGCCCGGTGATCCACTGGCTGGTGCCGTCCGCGGCGGCGCTGCGACCGTCGAGGGTGGCGGCGAACTTCCACGTGACGTGCGGACGTCCGTGACGCTGCCGGTGCAGCCACGCGCGCAGTGGGCCGTGTTCGACGTCGTCGGCCGACAGGCCCGCCGACACCGTCACGCCCGCTTCCCGGAGCCGCTGGGCGCCGCCCGCCGCGGCAGGGTTCGGGTCGGACACGGCGTAGTGCACGGCCGCGACCCCGGCGTCGATCAGCGCCTGCGAGCAGGGACCGGTGCGGCCCCGGTGGTTACACGGTTCGAGCGTGACGACCGCAGTCCCTCCGCGGGCCCGCTCCCCGGCCTCGGCGAGCGCGACGACCTCGGCGTGCGCACCGCCCGGGGGCCGGGTGGCGCCGACACCGACGACCGCGCCCGACGCGTCGAGGATCACGGCGCCGACGGGCGGGTTGGGGCTGGTGGTGCCCCGCACGCCGTGCGAGGCGTCGATCGCCAGCCGCATCGCGGCCTCGAGGGCACGCGCAGAGGTCGTCACGGACGGGTCCGTCAGATCGACAGCGTCAGGTGCGGGGACGCCTTGGCCGCCTGCTCACGCAGTCCGCGGACTGCGGCCGCGGGGTCGGCGGCGCCGTAGACGGCGGAACCGGCGACGAAGCAGTCGATGCCGGCCTCGGCCGCCTGCTCGATGGTGTCGACGTTGATGCCGCCGTCGATCTCGACGAGCAGACGCAGTTCGCCCGCGTCGACCAGTTTGCGCACGGCCCGGGCCTTGTCGAGCACGGCCGGGATGAACGACTGGCCGCCGAAGCCGGGCTCGACGCTCATCACGAGCAGGGTGTCGAAACTCTTGAGGATATCGAAGTACGGCTCGATCGGCGTGTTCGGCTTCACGCTCAGGCCCGCCTTGGCGCCGGCCGCGCGGATGTCGCGGGCGACCGCGACCGGATCGTCGGTGGCCTCGGCGTGGAAGGTGACGTTGTGGGCACCGGCCTCGGCGTACGGCGGCGCCCAGCGGCCCGGATCGTCGATCATCAGGTGGCAGTCCAGCGGAATGTCGGTGGCCTTGAGCAGGCTCTGCACGACGGGCAGGCCGAGCGTCAGGTTCGGCACGAAGTGGGCGTCCATGACGTCCACGTGCAGCCAGTCGGCGCCGGCAACAGCGTCGGCCTCCTCGGCGAGGCGTGCGAAGTCTGCGGAGAGAATGGACGGAGCGATCATCGGGGTTGCCACGGCAGCGAGTTTAGTTGTTGCCGCGTGGGGTGGGTGTGCGCGGTTCGGGTGAGGGCCGCAGGGGTTCCGGCGGTGCCGCAGGGGTTCTGCATACGGAGAACCCGTGCGACGGCGGGAGAACCCCTGCGACAAACACTCCCGTCTCGCGATCGGGCCACCGACACACCGGGAGCATCCACCCACGTCCGCGGGATCACCGCACGATCATCCGCCGCTCCCCCGCCGCGCGGGCGCCCGCCCCGGCGGCTGGGTCACGACCGGCCCCGCCGGCGGATGCACGGTCGGCATCACCCGAACCTCGTTGCGGCGCAGCGTGACCGGGGTTCCGTCGTGGTACAGGGTCAACTCGTCGCCCTCCGCCAGCCGGTACCGCGTCTCGACCCGGTCGATCTCGACGCGCAGCCGGCACCCGGCGGCCGCCACACCGAACGCGAGCCGATCGATCCCCCGTGGCAGCGCCGGCCGGAACGTCAGCCCGGCTCGCCGACGGCGGGCACCGCCGAAGCCCTGCACCAACGCGATCCAGATGCCGGCCAGCGACGCCAGGTGCAGCCCGTCGCTCGTGTTGTGTTCGAGATTGAGCAGATCGATCAGCGCGGTCTCGCCCAGGTAGGCGTACGCCAGGTCCAGGGCGCCGACGTCGGCGGCGACCACGGCCTGGCTGCACGCGGACAGCGACGAGTCCCGGACCGTGAGCCGTTCGTAGTAGGCGAAGTTGCGTGCCCGCTCCTCCGCGGTGAAGGCGTCGGGCACCCACTGCATCGCAAGCACCACGTCGGCCTGTTTGACCACCTGCTTGCGATACAGGTCGAAGTACGGATAGTGCAGCAGCAGCGGATAATGCTCCGGGGGCGTGCCGGCGAAATCCCACACCTGCCGATCGGTGAAGCCCGCCGACTGCGGGTGCACGCCGCGCCGAGCGTCGTAGGGCACGAACATGCGATCGGCCGCGGTCCGCCACCCGCCGATCTCCTCGTCCGTGACGCCGAGGTCGGGCATCCGGTCCCGGTGTCGCTCGACGATCTCGACTGCGGCGGTCAGGTTCTCGCGGGCCATGAGGTTGGTGTAGAGGTTGTTGCGGACCAGCGCGCTGTACTCGTCGGGGCCCGTCACCCCGTCGATCCGGAAGCGGCCGTCCTCGTCGAAGTAGCCCAGCGAATGCCACAGGCGCGCGCTCTCGACCAGCAGGTCCAGGCCCACCGTCAGCTCGAAGTCGGGGTTGCCGTCGGCCCGCAGATACCCGCTCACCGCGTGCGCGACGGCCGCGTTGACGTGGAAGGCGGCGGCCCCGGCCGGCCAGTACCCGCTGCATTCCTTGCCGGTGATGGTCCGCCACGGGAAGGCCGCGCCGTCGAAGCCTAGTTGCCGCGCCCGCGCCCGCGCCATCCCGAGCGTGGAGTGTCGCCAGGTCAGCGCGTCGCCCACCGCATCCGGCAGCACCGACGTGAGGACCGGCAGCACGAACATCTCGGTGTCCCAGAAGGCGTGGCCGTCGTATCCGCGTCCGGTCAGGCCCTTGGACGCGACGGCCGTCCCCTCGGCCCGCGCCGACGCCTGCAGGATGTGGAACAACGCGAACCGCACCGCCTGCTGCACCTCGGGGTCGCCGTCGACGGTGACGTCGGCGCGCGCCCAGAACGTGTCGAGGTAGGCGCGTTGCTCGGCGGCCAGTCCGTCCCAGCCGCTCTCGCGGGCCAGCGTCAACTCCCCCGCGACCTGGTCGCGCATCGCGGGAGCGGTCCGCCGGGCCGACCAGGCGTGCGCGACGTACTTGACCATGCGCAGGGCCCGGCCCGGCCTCGTGTGACCGGTCACGGTGACCCGCCCCTGGTCCGGGTAGCTCTCGGTCTCGACATGCACGTCGGGCCCCGACACCTCGTGGTCCATCGCGACCGCGATGCGCAGGCCGCTCTCGCCGGTCGTGTGCACCAACTGGACCAGCGCGTCGTGATCGAAGTGTTCCTCCGCGATCAACGGCTCCGCGAGCACCGCGGCCGCCCGGGGATCTGCCTCCGCGTGCGGCATCGGTTCGTTCGCGACCAGTTCCGATTGCAGCACCACCCGCGCCGGCCCGTCCAGCGGCTCCACCTCGTACCGGATCGCACCGAGCGTCCGCTGGGCGAACGACACCAACCGCACGGTCGACACCCGCACCGTCCGGCCGGCCGGGGACTGCCACTCGACGACCCGGCGCAACACACCGGCGCGCATGTCGAGTTCCTGCTCGTGCTTGACGACGTGTCCGCGGCGCACGTCGAACGGCTCGTCGTCGACGAGGAGCCGCACGATCTTGCCGTCGGTGATGTTGATGATCGTCTCGCCCGAGTCGGGGTATCCGTAGCCGGGTTCGGCGTACGGCATGGGTCGGACCTCGTAGACACCGGCCAGGTAGCTGCCCGGCAGCCCGTGTGGATCGCCCTCATCGAGGTTGCCCCGCCACCCGAGGTGACCGTTCGCGAGGGTGAACAGCGACTCGGTCTGCGCGAGCACGTCGAGGTCGAGGCTGGTGGCGCGCAGGCTCCACGGGTCGACGGTGAAGGCGGGATGGGTGATCATGGCGGCCGTCCTCCCACTCGCGGGCGCGGGCCGTCGGAACGCACCCGTCAGTCCACGCTAGGACACCCCCGGCGTTCACGGCGCCGGTTCACGGGACGAGCACCGCGGCTCCCCCGAACACGCCGCCCGCCAGATCCGCGAGCGCCCGGTCGGCGGCGTCGAGCGAATATCGGTGGGCGCTCACCCGGAGCCGGTGCTGCTGCGCGAACGCGAGGAACTCCCGCGCGTCCTTCCGCGTGTTCGCGGTGACACTGCGAAGCTGCCGTTCGCGGAACAGGTGCCGCTGATAGTCGAGGGGCGGAATGTCGCTCAGGTGGATGCCGGCCAGTGCGAGCGTGCCGCCGGCGTCGAGCGCCTCCAGCGCGGGCGGCACGAGGTCACCGGTCGGCGCGAACAGGATGGCCGAATCCAGCGGTTCCGGCGGCGGGTCCGCGGCGCCCTGCACCGATGCCGCACCGAGACTGAACGCCAGCTCGCGGGCCTCCTCCCCACGCGTCATCACGTGCACGCGCGCGCCGCGCGCCAGCGCGACCTGCGCGGTGAGGTGCGCACTGCCGCCGAACCCGTAGATGCCGAGCCGGCCGCCCTCGGGCAGATCGGCGCGCAGCAGCGACCGATAGCCGATGATGCCCGCGCACAGCAGCGGCGCGAGTTCCACCAGCGGATAGCCGGTGGGCAGTTCCAGCGCGAAGTCGGCCGGCACGGTGGTGTACTCGGCGTAACCGCCGTCGGCGTCCCAGCCGGTGTACGTCGAATAGGGACAGAGGTTCTCGTCTCCGCGCACGCAGTAGCGGCAGTGTCCGCACGTGCTGCGCAGCCACGGGACGCCGACGCGCTGTCCCGGTGTGAACCGTCCGGCGTGCTCGCCGAGGTCCTCGCCGACGCCCACGACCTCGCCGATCACCTCGTGCCCCGGTATGACGTTGAGGCGGTGCGGCGGCAACTCGCCTTCGACGACGTGCAGATCGGTGCGGCACACTCCGCACGCGAGCACCCGGACCAGCAGTTCGCCGCTGTTCGGTCGGGGCAGAAGTTCCCGGCCGATCTGGAGCGGGCGATCGGTGAGTGGACCCGGTCTCGTCGTCCGCCAGGCACGCATCATGGTGGTCGACGTCGTGGTTCGTGAGGTCCGCGAGTTTTCAGTCCGCATACGAGATCCGTACTTCGTGTCGTCGGCGCCGGCCGGAACCGGTGCGCGGCACCTGTGGACGATGCCGGTGTCGCTTCTTCCAGGATGCCTGGTTCGGTGGCCCGGCGACAGGGGCAACCGGAGGTACCGGTCAGTGTGGGCCCACCCGCGGGTCGGCCCTGGCAAATGGAGCCGACAACCGTCAGGATGGAGAGACCTTCGCCTCGACCGGAGGAGCCGATCCGTGGACGAGCACCCGACCGACGACGATCTAGAACTGCTCCACCGGTACTGGATGGCGGCCAACTACCTGACGGTGGCCCAGATCTACCTGCGCGACAACGTCCTGCTGCGACGCCCGCTGGTACCGCCCGACATCAAGCCGCGACTGCTCGGACACTGGGGCACGAGCCCGGGCCTGTCCCTCGTCTACGCCCACCTCAACCGGCTGATCCGGCGAACCGGCGCGAACGTGCTGTTCGTGGCCGGTCCTGGTCACGGCGGACCCGCCGTCGTCGCGAATACCTATCTCGAGGGCACGTACTCGCAGTTGTACCCGGAGGTGAGCCCCGACGAGGCCGGACTGCGCCGACTGGCCCGGCAGTTCTCGACGCCGGGCGGGATCCCGAGTCACTCCGGCGTGGAGACCCCGGGTTCGATCAACGAGGGCGGTGAACTGGGCTACTCGCTGGCGCATGCCGCGGGCGCCGCGATGGACAACCCGGACCTGATCGTGGCGTGCGTCGTCGGGGACGGTGAGGCCGAGACCGGCCCGCTGGCCGCGTCGTGGAAGGTCCCGTTCTTCCTCGACCCGACCCACGACGGCGCGGTACTGCCCGTTCTGCACCTCAACGGCTACAAGATCTCCGGCCCGACGGTCCTCGGACGACGCACCGACGACGAGGTTCTGGCTGTGCTGCGCGCGATCGGCTGGGACGCGGTGGCGGTCTCCGGTGACGACCCGATGCAGGTACACCGCGACCTCGCGGAGACGCTCGATCGCGCGCACACCGCCATCGCGCGGATCCGGGACGATGCGCGCCGGTCGGGGTTCACCGAGCGGCCGCGGTGGCCGGCGATCGTGCTGCGCACGCCGAAGGGCTGGACGGGACCGGACATCGTCGACGGCGTGCAGGTCGAGGGCACGTTCCGAGCGCACCAGGTACCGATCGCCCACGTACGCGACGACCCCACGCACCTGCAGACGCTCGAGCAGTGGATGCGCTCGTATCGGCCCGAGGAACAGTTCGACCCGCAGGGCCGCCTGGTCCCCGAACTGGCGGCGCTGGCACCGTCCGGTGACAAGCGGATGGGCGCGAACCCGCACGCGAACGGCGGGCGACTCCTGCGCCCGCTGGATCTGCCCGCACCCGACCGGTACGCCGTCGAGGTGCGCGTGCCCGGCGCCGTCCACCACGAGACGACCCGTCCGCTCGGCGAGATGCTGCGCGACATCTACTCGGCCAACCCCGACGACTTCCGGTTGTTCTGCCCGGACGAGACCAACAGCAATCGGCTCGGCGCCGTCTTCGAGGTCACCGACCGCTGCTTCGTCGGCACCCTGATTCCCGGCGACGACCATGTCGGGCACCACGGCCGGGTGATGGAGGTGCTGTCGGAACACCTGTGCCAGGGCTGGCTCGAGGGCTATCTGTTGACCGGCCGGCACGGGCTGTTCGCGACGTACGAGGCGTTCGCGATGGTGAGCGCGTCGATGACGATCCAGCACACCAAGTGGCTCGAACGCGCCCGCTCCCTCGACTGGCGGGCCCCGGTCGCGAGCCTGAACATCCTGCTCACCTCGACGTGCTGGCGCAACGACCACAACGGGTTCTCGCATCAGGGGCCGGGGCTGATCGACACGATGCTGTCGCTGTCCGGTGGTGTCACCCGCGTGTATCTGCCACCGGATGCGAACTCGCTCCTGATCGTCGCCGAGCACGTCTTCGCCACCCGCGACTGCGCGAACCTGCTGGTGGTCGACAAGCAGTCGCACCCGCAGTACCTGACGCTCGAGCAGGCCCGGGAGCACGTCGGGGCCGGGGCGTCGGTGTGGGACTGGGCCGGAACCGAGACCGGCGACGGCGCGGCACCCGACATCGTGCTGGCGTGCGTGGGTGACGTCCCCACCGAGGAGACGCTGGCCGCGGCGGCACTGCTGCGTGGGCACGTGCCGGGGCTGCGGGTCCGGGTGGTCAACGTGGTGGACCTGATGTCGATGGCGCCGCCCGACGTCCATCCGCACGGCCGTTCGCACGAGGACTTCGCACGCCTGTTCACCGAGGATGTGGACGTCGTCGTCGCGTGGCACGGCTACGCGCGGTCCTTCCACCAACTGCTGCACGGCCGGATGAACCCGGACCGGTTCCACGTGCGCGGCTACACCGAGCAGGGGTCGACCACCACGCCGTTCGACATGGTGGTGCTCAACCACATGAGCCGCTACCACCTGGCGATCGAGGCGCTGCGCCGGTGCCGACGGGAACCCGACGGCGCCGCGGATCTCACGGGCTACTGCGAGCGGATGCTCGAACGGCACCACGGATACGTCCGCGAACACCTCGAGGACATGCCGGAGGTGTGCAACTGGGTCTGGCCGGAACCGGTGTGAGGCGGGCCGGCCGGGCGGTCAGATCCCCAGCTTCATCCCCGCACCGGCGTCCACCCGCAACTGTTGGCCGGTGACGAAGCGTGACTCGTCGGACGCGAGGTACACCACCGCGTGCGAGATGTCCTCCGGTTCGACCCACGGCGTCGGCATCGCCTGCATGAACGGGAACGTCACCTTCGCGTCCTCGGCCGTCGGGTTCTCGAGATCGGGCCGGAACGTCTTGTACATCGGCGGGCTCTGCAGCATGTCGGTGTTGACGTTGGTGGGGTGGATCGCGTTGACGCGGATCGAACTGGGACCCAACGTCAGCGCCAGGGACTGCGTGTACGTCCAGATCATCTTCTTCGCCAGCCCGTAGCCGTCCCCGCCGGGACCCTGCATCGCCTGCTGGCCGTTGATCCCGATCTGCGGCACCAAACCCGCGACCGAACCGGTGGCGATGACCGACGCCCCGGCGCCCAGGTACGGCATCGCGGCGTGGACGGTATTGACGACGCCGACGAAGTCGACGTCGAACGCATCGACGAAGCCCTGCACCGGCACGTCATTGCCCAACGGGCAGATTCCCGCATTCGCGACCACGACGTCGAGCCGCCCGAGCTTCGAAACCGCTTCGGCGAGTTCACGTTCCAGAGCGATACGATCCCGGACATCAACCTTCACGGCAACGACACGGCTGCCCGCCTTCTCGACGAGCCGCGCCGTTTCCTCGAGATCGGCCTCCGTGGCCAGCGGGTACTCGTTGCTCTCGATGTCGGCACACACGTCGAACGCGATGATGTCCGCGCCCTCGTCGGCGAGGTGGACGGCGTGGCTGCGGCCCTGCCCGCGCGCGGCGCCCGTGATCAGAACGACTTTCCCGGCAACCCGATTCATCAGTCCTCCTCCGTGCCTGCCCACAGTGGGTGACGGGCCGCCACCCACTGTGGATTACAACACGTTGCAGTGTGAATCGGAACACATTCCGAGCCGCGGGCCCGGGCCGTAATCAGGACCCGGAGGCCCCGGCGTCGTCTGCAGGCCGCTGCAGCGCCGCCATGAACATCGCATCCGTTCCGTGCCGGTGCGGCCACAGCTGGACCCCGGGCCCGTCGCCCAGGCCGGGCACCCCGGGCAGCAACTCCCGCGTGTCGAGCGGGATCGCCCCGTGCCTGCGCACGGCGTCGGCGACCACGGCCACCGTCTCCGACACGTGCGGCGAGCACGTCGAGTACAGCACCACCCCGCCGGGCCGGACGAGCTCGAGCGCCGACGCCAGCAGCTCGCGCTGCAGCTTCACCAGACCCGCCACGTCCGCCGGCTGCCGCCGCCACCGCGCCTCCGGACGTCGACGCAGGGCGCCCAGCCCGGTGCACGGGGCGTCGACGAGAATCCGGTCGTAGCCGCCGTCCAGACCGGGGTCGCGACCGTCCGCGACGTGCACGTCGACGGGCAGCTCGCGGGTGGTCTTGCGGATCAGGTCGGCACGATGCTCGACGGGCTCCACCGCGTCGAGGCGTCCGCCCTCGATCCCCGCCAACGCACCGAGCAGCGCGGCCTTGCCGCCCGGGCCGGCGCACAGGTCGAGCCAGCGTCCACTGTCGGGCCCGTCGATCGGCGCGAGCGTGAGCGCGCGGGCCACCAGCTGGCTGCCCTCGTCCTGCACGCCCGCCAGACCCTCGCGGACCGCGTCGAGCAGACCGGGATCACCACCGTCCAGGTGGACCGCGTACGGCGAGTACGCTCCCACCTCGCCGCCGGTGATCAGAGCCAGCTCCTCCGCCGAGATCTCACCGGGCCGGGCGACCAGGTGGACCGCCGGACGGGCGTCGTCGGCAGCGAGGACGGCCTCGAGCTCGCCCGCATCGGCGCCGAGGGCGTCGGCGAACGCCTGCGCGATCCACGTCGGGTGGGCGTACCGGAAGGCGAGGTGTCCCACCGGGTCCACGGCGGCGTCCGGGGCCAGTTCGGCCACCCACTGGTCCTCGGTCTTCTCCGACACCCGGCGCAGGACGGCGTTCACGAAACCCGCCTTGCCCGAACCGGCCTCGGCACGAACGAGATCCACCGACGTCGCGACCGCGGCGTGCGATGCGATGCGGGTGCGCAGCAACTGGTAGGCGCCGAGTTGCAGGACGTCGAGCAACGGGCCGTCGATCTCCTCGATCGGGCGGCCCGCGCACTTCGCGATCACGGCGTCCAGCAGACCGCGGGCGCGGGCGGCGCCGTACGCCAACTCGGTCGCCAGGGCCGCGTCGCGGCCGTCGAGCCGTCGTTCCCGGAGCAGCCCCGGCAGAACGAGATTCGCATAGGCGTCGCGTTCGCGCACCGCGCGCAACACGTCCCGGGCCGCGCGCCGCGACTGGTCGACCGACGCCTGCGCCGGATCCGGGCGCTTCGCCTGCCGCGGCCGGTTGTTGTCACCGCTCCGGCCGCCCTGACCACCGCTGCCGCCGCGGCCCCCGGTTCGGCGGCCGCCCTGGCCGCCGCCCTGGCCGCCGCCCTGTCCGCCGCCGGACCTGTTGGGTCGCCTCGACTCGCTCACTGTGCCCGAACCTCTCCGTCGAGACGCGCACCGCGCGCCCAGTCGACCGCTGCCATCTGCTTCTTGCCCTGCGGCTGGACCTGATCGAGCCGGACCGCCGTCGTGGAGGTGCCCACGTAGAAGCCGTCCTTGCGGACCTCGATCTGCCCGGGCCGCAACGTCTCCTGCGCCAGCGTCACGGGTCCGACCTTCACCCGCAGATCCCCGATCATCGTCCACGCCCCGGGAGCGGGAGTCACCGAACGCACGTGCCGGTGGACGGCGAGAGCCGGCTGGTCCCAGCGGATCCGGGCGGACTCGACCGACACCTTCGGCGCATGGGACACACCGTCCGGCGGCTGCGGGACCGCGTGCACGGTGCCGTCCTCGACACCGTCGAGCACCGATTCGAGAAGCAGCGCGCCGCTCTCGGCGAGGCGCCCGAGCAGGGCCCCCGCCGTGTCGGTCGTGCGGATCGCCTCGGTCACCACTCCGTACACGGGTCCGGTGTCCATACCCTCGTCGAGATCGAAGACCGTCGCGCCCGTCATCTCGTCGCCGGCGTTGATCGCGGCCTGCACGGGAGCGGCACCCCGCCACGCGGGCAGCAGCGAGAAGTGCAGGTTCATCCAGCCGTGCCGCGGAACGTCGAGCACCGGGCGCGGCAGCAGGTTGCCGTACGCGACCACCGGGCACGCGTCGGGCTCGAGTTCCCGCAATCGCGCCAGGAACTCCGGGTCCGACGCCGACGCGGGCGTGAGCACCTCGATGCCGTGCTGGTCGGCGAGCTGCCCGATGGGCGAACGGACCAGCTTCCGCCCGCGACCGGCGACGGCGTCGGGCCGGGTCACGACGGCGACCACCTCGTGACGTTCGGAGTCGATCAGCCGCTGCAGCGACGGCACGGCCGGTTCGGGCGTCCCCGCGAAGACGATGCGCATCAGCTCCGGGCCTCCAGGTGGTCGGAGCGGGTGGGCGAGGTGTTCACGAGGGCGGCTCCCGGAGCATCGAATCCCGGCGGTGCCGGAAGAAGGTTCACTCCGGGATTCTACGGACCCGAAGGAGCAGCTCAGCCACCGGTCAGCGCCGCCTCCACCCGTTCGGTGTCGGCGTCGGACCAGCCGTCGGGCTGCAGGATCCGGGCCCACATGCCGGCGGCCTCCGGACCGTACGAGTGCCCGTGGCCTGCCGGGACGTCCGCGGAGAAGATCATGTCGAGCGTCACCTGCCAGAAGGTGACCAGCGGCAGCCAGGACATGTTGGGATCGACGTCGCGTCCACGCGGTTCACGCAACCAGTCCGGCTCGTTGAACAGCAGCGACGGCGACCACCACACGATCGGGTCGCTCGCGTGCTGCCAGTACACGACCCGCCGCGGACCCCACTCGGCGTCGAGGTCCAGGTCGCCGGGCTCGGACGCGAACCGGACCGACCTCCCGTCCTCGACGATCGGAAGGATCTCCGGGGATCCCGGGTCGCGGTCCGCGGTCACCTCCCGCCACTGCGGCGTGAAGTTCGGCGTCCCCACCCACAGGGCACCGTCCACCCGGGTCGCCATGTCCTGATAGCCCGCGAACGCGTTCTGGCCGCCGTACGAACCGAGACTCTCCCCGAACACGACAAGCTTGGGCCGGGTCTCGACGGGCAGGTCGATCCAGCGCGCGAACACGGCGTTGAACAGGGCCCGACCGGCCACCTGTGGGGTCTCCCGGTCGGCGATGAAGGCCAACGGGCTCGGCAGGAAGGAATACTGCATCGACGCGATCGCCGTGTCGCCGGCTTCGATGTACTCCAGCGACGATGCGACGTTCTGGTTCACCCAGCCCCGGCCGGTCGTGGTGTTGACCGCGAGCACTCTTCGTTCCCACGCCTTGGTGCGATCGAGTTCGGCGACGACGAGATCGGCGACGCCGGCGACGGAGTCGGCCGATTCACGGCCGGCATAGACCCGGATCGGCTCCTTCGCGGGCCGCCCCGTCACCTCGGTGATCCGGTCCGCGCCGGGGCCGCGGCCCACGAAGGTGCGGCCCTCCTGCCCCAGGGTGTCCCACGCCTGGGCGGACGCCGGCGATCCGCTCCGCTCGGGCACTGTCGGTTCCTCGACCCCCTCCGCAGTCGCGGTGTCGGCGCCCGAGAAGCTCCAGTTGGCGAACGCGATCAGGCCCTTGTAGAGCGCACCGTTGACGACCAGGACGGCGATCACGACGGCCACCAGCAGGCCCGCCACGTTCGCCGCGGGCCGGGGCACCAGCCGTCGGGCCAGGTCGGTGAGTTTGCGCGTCCCCTTCCGGATACCGCGCCCTGCCTCGAGGAGCACGAACCACACCGCGACTGCGATGAGGAACACGAGCAGGATGTTCCCCTGGTTGGTGTGTTCCAGGCCGACGAGATCGCGAACGTAGTTCTGCCACACCGCCCCGAGCACGAGGAACACCGGAACGAGGATCACCGCGGCGACTCCGAGAATCCACCACCCGATCCGGCGCGTCCGCGCCGACCACGCCGGCTCGACGCCGCACGAGCGCACGATCCACGCCGCGAAGCAGCCGACGCCGTACCCGAGCGCGACCGAGATGCCGGTGGCCAGCCCTTGGAGATACCAGGCGCGCGGGAGCAGCGACGGGCTCATCGACCAGGTGAAGAACACGAGAGCGACGGCCAGGCCCACCGGATTCGAGCGACGCACACAGCCGCGCAGTTGGGTCCAGAACCGTCGGGTCGCCGGCTGTACAGGATCGGCGACGCCTTCGGGGGCTCGCTCGGGGGCGGTTGTCATGCGCGGAACGATATGCGCGACGATGCAACGAGCGCTGGACCGGCCATCCCGCGGCGTGTACACCGGAACTACGGGTCATCCCTGTTGCGCCCCTGGAGGCAGACATGTCCGGCATCGCAAGCAAGTTCGACAAGGCATTCGAGTCCCGGCCCGTCGACGACCTGGCCGATGCGCCGGTCACCGCCCTACGCGGCTTGAGCGAGTCCGATGCCGAGCACCTACGGGCGGCCTTCGGGATCAGCACTGTCCGGGATCTCGGCACCAACAAGTTCTTCCGCTGGGCCCAGGCGATCGCCGAACTCGCCGAATAGCACGAGCACCCCGGTTTCGACGCAGGTAGACGTCACCGCACATACCGGAACATCGACCCAGGCGTCCCATACCACGGGTTCGCCCCAAATTTCGTGCGCCACGCCGATTCTCGCGAATCATATTTTTGCGATTACAGCGCGAAAGCGAACTTGCTCGAGGTAACTTTCGACTCGACCCCACTGCCCCAGCACCCCGGCAGGACAGGGCATCTCACGGGCCACCCCAGCAAACCGGCGGCTTTGCATTCTCGGACCAGCGCCTCGATCAGTCCAGCGTCGGACCGATCGGCGAGACTGGAACCAGATCTCTAATAGGCACGAAAAACATTGTGCGACAAGATGATCTGATCCTTCACCAGCACCTGATCGGGTCGGCGGCGGTCTTGGATCACCACGCGCCGGCCGATTCGCCGCAGCCCGAGCACCCACGACTTCTCCGTAAGGGGTACCGCCATGCTATTGAGGGATACGAAGCCCGACCACACTGACACGATCGGAATGGAACTACTCGAAGGCGCTGCGTCCGCGACCCGAAAGGGGTTCGCGTTCGATGTGGCGATCATCGGACTGGGGTATGTCGGGCTTCCGACTTCACTGGCGTTCCACGCCGCCGGTTGCAGGGTACTCGGCATCGACATCAGCGAGAATCGGCTCGACATCGTCCGCCGACAACGCGCCGATCTCGTCGACGCGGACCGTCGTCGACTCGCGGACGCGCTGGAGGACCCGGGATACGCGACGACCGGCGAGATCGCGCGCCTTTCCGACGCCGCCACGGTGATCGTGTGTGTCCCGACCCCGGTCGACGAGCACCTCACCCCCGAGCTCGGCATCCTTCGCAGGGCATGCAAGTCCGTCGTCGAGCATGCCGTACCCGGCCAGGTCCTCATCCTCACCTCCACGACGTACGTGGGCAGCACACGCGATCTGCTCGCCACCGAGTTGAGCGCGAAGGGGTTGAGGGTCGGAACCGACGTGTTCGTCGCCTTCAGCCCGGAGCGGATCGACCCCGGAAACGAACGGTTCCCCCACGAGGAGGTTCCGCGCGTCGTCGGGGGCACAACGGCATCGTGCACCGAGGCCGCGACCGCGGTACTGCACCGCTGTACGAAGAATGTCCACGGCGTCGAATCGACCGACGCCGCCGAGATGACAAAGCTCGTGGAGAACACTTTCCGAGCCGTCAACATTGCGCTCGCGAACGAGTTCGCAGAGATCTGCCGATCGCTGCGTCTCGACGTGATGGACGTGATCAATGCCGCCGCGACCAAGCCCTACGGATTCATGCCCTTCTTCCCCGGGCCGGGAGTCGGTGGGCACTGCATCCCCTGCGACCCGCACTACCTGCTGTGGCAGTTGCGCAAGAAGCGGCTGAGCACGCCACTGATCGAACAGGCCATGACCGGCATCGCGGCCCGGCCTCACCAGGTCGCCGAACGCGCCCGGCAGACGCTCTCCGAGCAGGGCTGCGGGATCGTCGGTGCCCGAGTCCTCGTCGTCGGAGTCGCCTACAAGCCCAATGTCGAGGATCTGAGGGAATCGCCTGCACTGGAGATCATCGCCGCCCTCCTCGAGATGGGCGCCGCGGTGGCGTACCACGATCCGAACTTCCCCATCCTGACTCTGTCCGACGGCACGGTGCTCACCGATGTAGCGGACCCGGGACGGTTCGAGGCCGATCTCGTGATCGTGCACACCGCACACGACGTCGTCGATCTCGACTGGCTGGCCACGGCGCCGGCGGTCCTCGACACCACCTATCGACTGGATCGCCTCCCGCGCCGCGTCGCCCTGTAGCGAACGAGCCCGAAACCCCGGCGAACGAAAGGGATTGCGCACGATGAGAACCACAGTGACCGGAGGGGCAGGCTTCATCGGCAGTCACCTGGTCGAATACCTACTGCGGCAGGGCGACGAGGTCGTGGTGCTCGACGACCTCTCGACCGGCAGACTTGCCAACCTCGAATCCGTATCGGGCGCCGACGGATTCCGCTTCATCGAAGGCTCGATCCTCGACCGCGACGCCGTCGACAGCGCGATCGGCGGCGCGGACCGGGTGTTCCATCTCGCGGCGGCCGTCGGCGTCCGGTTGATCGTCGACCGTCCGCTGGAGAGTTTGCGCACGAACATCCACGGCACCGAGACCGTCCTCGACGCGTGCCTCGACGCAGGATCGGTCCTGCTGCTCGCGTCGACCAGTGAGATCTACGGGAAGAACACCGCCGATGCACTGTCCGAGGATGCCGATCGCATCCTGGGCTCACCGCTCACCGCCCGATGGACGTACGCAGCGGCGAAGGGAATCGACGAGGCGTTCGCACACGCGTACTGGCGCGAGTTCGGACTACGAGTGGCGACAGTTCGATTGTTCAACACGGTCGGCCCGCGCCAAACCGGCCGATACGGGATGGTGGTCCCGACACTGGTCGGACAAGCCCTGCGAGGCGACCCACTCACGGTCTTCGGGGATGGCCGTCAGACGCGATGCTTCTCGTTCGTCGAGGACGTCGTACCGGCGATCGTCGCGATTGCCGGCGAGCCCGCAGCATACGGCCGAGCCTTCAACCTCGGTGGAGCGCAGGAGATCTCGATCATCGAGCTGGCCGAGCGGGTGGTCGAGGTACTCGGCTCCGACAGCTCGATTTCCCTGGTGCCGTACGAGCAGGCGTACGCAGCGGGATACGAGGACATGCGGCGCAGGGTTCCGGACAACCGGGCCGCCCGCGAGCTGGTGGGCTTCGAGCCTGTCACCGCCGTGGACGAGATCATCGCCCGCGTCGCCGCTGCACTGCCGGACACGGGCACGGCCGGACGAGCGGTGGGCGCGCGCCGATGACCCCCCGAATCACTCTGCGGGATCGTCCACGGACGTGCATGACCGTCGCACTGGCCGCGACGGCCGCGCTCTCGCAACTCCATGCGGACGCGCGGGTGGTCGATCTACCCCAGTTACCGCTGGTGATCGGGGCGATTCCGTACTGGGACCGAAGCGCCGCGCTGACCTCGATGCGCACGTACGCCCGCTACATCGACGTCGCCTCTCCCTGGTCGTACTCGGTGTCCGCGGACGGCACGCCGACGGTGGCCGAGGGTACGAGGCCGGACGCCGATTCCGAGCTTGGCACGCATTCGGGCGACAGCAGTATTCGGACGATTCCCACGATCACGAACACGACCGACGGTCGATGGGACCGCGAGACCATAGCGAAGGTCCTGCTCGATCCGGCATTGCGCCGCGCCCATGTCGAGGCACTCACCGGCCTCGTCGAAGAGTACGGCTTCGACGGCGTCCAGATCGACTACGAGAACCTGTCGGCCGCCGATCGTGACAGCTTCTCCACCTTCGTCCGCGAATTGGGCGACGCGCTGCACCGGATCGACCGGGTGCTCTACGTCGCAGTTCACGCCAAGCCGAACGATACGGGCTACGGACCGCACAACGAGGCCCAGGACTACGCCGCGATCGCCGCGGGCGCCGACAGAGTGATCGTGATGGCGTACGACCGGCACTGGGCGACGAGCACAGCGGGGCCCATCGCCCCGTACGACTGGGTCGAGGAGGTGATCCGCTATGCCGTCACCAGGATTCCGCGGGAGAAGCTCGTTCTCGGAGTCGGGCTCTACGGCTACGACTGGGTCGGCTCGGCGGCAACACCGCTCACGTGGGCCGAGGTGATGTCGGTCGCGGAGGTGCACCGGTCGCCGATGCATTGGGACGAGACCAGCCTGTCCACCCACTTCACCTATGTCGTGGACGGGATCACCCACGAGGTGTGGTTCGAGAACGCTCGCAGTGTCGAGGCCAAATCCGCACTCGCGCAGCGTCACGATCTCGCCGGCATCGCGTTGTGGCGTCTCGGCGGGGAGGACCCGTCGATCTGGCGGCTCGGCCCGTGACCACATGCCGGGCACCGTCCGGGAGCCCGGATGCTTCGGACCGCGGTTCGATGCCGGAGCACCCGGCGACATCTCGTCATACGACCGGCCCCGCCGGCGCGTTCCCTCTGGCTTCGAAGGATCAGCAATGTGCGGAATTATCGCTTGCCGGACCAATGGTCCCGCCCTCGACTACCTACTACCGGCACTGAAGCGGCTCGAATACCGCGGCTACGACTCGGTGGGTGTCGCCGTCCGCACCGACGACGGCGATATCGCCCGCCTACGGACGATCGGGCGTATCGGCGCTCTCGAGCAGCAAGTGACGCGATGGAACGGACCCGAGCTCGACGGACTCGGGATCGGGCACACGCGCTGGGCCACCCACGGCGGCGTCGACGAGGCCAACGCGCACCCACACCTGGACTGCACCGGTCGAATCGCAGTGGTGCACAACGGGATCATCACCAATGCCGAGGAGCTGGAGCGGGAACTCCGCGCGACCGGACATCAGTTCGCATCCCAAGTGGACAGCGAGGTGGTGACCCACCTCATCGAGGACTGTCTCACGGTCTCGGGCGACCTGTTGACAGCCGTCCAGCAGACGGTGGACCGGCTCTCCGGTTCGTGGGCGCTCGCGGTCCTCGAGCAGGGCACCGGCCGCCTCGTCGCCGCCGCGAACCGATCGCCCCTGCTGGTCGCTCGCGCCAGAGGTTGTGCCTTCGCCACGAGCGACTCGGCCGCGATCGCGGACTGGGTCGACGAGTTCCGCACTCTCGACGACGGGGACGTCGTCGAACTCGGTGACGTCTTCACCTGGAGCCACCACGGACTGCGGTGCTCACCGCCGCCGCTCAGGCGGCAGGCGTGGGACCGCACGGACATCAGTCTCGGCCGGCACACCGACTTCATGAGCAAGGAGATCGCCGAGCAGCCGGAGGTCGCCGCGCGCCTGCTCGCACAGATCGGCGGCGGCGTCGCCGACGGATCGCTGTGGTCCGGGCTCGGCCTCCCCCACTTCGACCGACTGCGCGTCGTCGCGTGCGGCACCTCGCTGCACGCCGGCCAGGTGATCGGCAACTGCGTGCGCGGGGCCGGCGCGATACCGTTCACCGCAACGGTCGCCAGCGAAATGCTGCGAGAGCACTCGGACCCGAACACGCTCACGCTCGCGATCAGCCAGTCCGGCGAAACCGCTGACGTCCTGCGCGCGCTGGACCTCCACGCCCCCGGCGACGGACCGCTGCTCGCGTTGACCAATTCCACACATTCGACGCTCGCCCGTCGCGCAGACGCGGTCCTGTCCTGTTCCGCCGGTCCCGAGATCGGCGTGGCGGCCACGAAGACTTTCGTATGCCAGGTCATATCGGGAGTCGCGCTCATGATGTCCGCAATGGTGGCGACCGAACGACTCGCTCCGGACATCGCCTCTCGATTGATGCGGTCTCTCAACGGCATCCCCGCGCGACTTGCGGCCGCGACCGAGGCGGCGCAGCAGCTGATCCCGCCGATCGTGGACGAACTGACCACATCGACCGGATTCGTTTTCCTCGGGCGCGGAGCCGGTGTGCCCTACGCCGCCGAGGGCGCGCTGAAGCTCAAGGAACTCACCTACCGCTGGGCGGAACACCATCCGGCCGGCGAACTCAAGCACGGGCCGCTGGCCGTGATCGAGTCGGGGACCCCGGTCGTCGTCGTCGACCACGGTGACCCGCGCATCGCCGCGAACATCGCCGAGGTCCGGGCGCGCGGCGGGCGAATCATCACCATCGGCATCGAGGGAAGCACGGTTCCGGTGCTGCACCCTGGACCGGCACCGTGCGGTCCGCTCGAATCAGTCGTTCCGATGCAGGTGCTGGCGCGCGAGCTCGCCCTCGCGCTCGGCCGGGACGTCGACAAGCCCCGCAATCTCGCCAAGTCAGTGACCGTCGAATGATCCGCCGAACCGAAAGGCACAGTATGAACAGTCACAACTGGATATGCCCGGCCCGTCCCGGATCCCGGCATCCACGACCTCAACGACCTCCCGCCCGGCGCCGCCGCATGCTGGGGCTGGTCAGCGCCCTGGCCCTCCTCCTCGCCCCGACCCTGATCTCGGTCGGCGCCGGCGCGCCCGCCGGCGCCGCCGGAGCACCCACAGTGGTGAGCCTGACGTTCGACGACGGCAATGCGAATGCGACCGTGGCCGCCCAGACACTGCAGGCCAACGGACTGCGCGGGACGTTCTTCGTCCCGTCGGGCTACATCGATCAGCCGGGCTACATGACGCAGGCCGATCTCCACGGGATCGAAGCCGGAGGCCACGAGATCGGCGGTCATTCCGTCACGCACCCGGACCTCGCCTCGATGTCACGGGACGAGGCAACAAGACAGATCTGCAACGACCGCGTGAACCTCACCGGCTGGGGTTTCGACGTCACCTCGTTCGCGTACCCGTTTGCGTCGGCGTCCGCCGAGACCGAGGCAATCGCGCGGCAGTGCGGATACAACAGTGCACGCGGGCTCGGGGATATCGAGACTCGATTCGGATGCCAGGGATGCGACCGCGCCGAAGCTATTCCGCCCCAGAACCCGTTCTACACGCAGGCGCCGGACCAGGTGGACAGCACCTGGACCCTCGCGGACCTGCAGAATGTCGTCACCAACGCGGAGAACAACGGCGGCGGGTGGATCCAGTTGACCTTCCACCATGTATGCGCCGGCAACTGCGATCCGGGCGGCCTGTCGGTCTCACCGGAACTACTCGATCAGTTCGCTGGTTGGCTCGCTGCACGGTCGACCGCCAACACGACGGTCAAGACCGTGCGTGAGGTGATCGGCGGCGCGGTCGCACCGACTGCACCCGGTCCCGTCGTGCCTGCCGCCGCCCCGGGCGTCAACGGAGCACCGAACCCCGGCCTCGAGACGGTCGGCGCCAACGGACTGCCCACCTGCTGGATGGCGGGCGGCTACGGCGTCAATTCACCGACGTTCGCCACGGTCCCCGAAGCACACGGCGGCAGCATTGCCGAGCGCTTGTCGATGACCGGCTACGTGGACGGCGATGCCAAACTGTTGCCCGCACTCGATCTCGGTGAATGCTCACCGGGAGCCGTTCCCGGCCACACCTATGCGCTGTCGGCCTGGTACAAGTCCACCGCCCCGACGCAGTTCGCGGTGTACTACCGGACCGCGGTCGGCACGTGGGCGTACTGGACGTCGAGCCCCTGGTTCGAGACCGCGGCCGAGTATACCGAGGCCACGTGGACCACGCCGGCGGTTCCTGCCGGCGCGACCGGAATCAGCTTCGGGCTCAACCTGTTCGGTGACGGCCAGC
Source organism: Rhodococcus sp. TAF43 (assembly GCF_052113525.1). Lineage (NCBI taxonomy): Bacteria > Bacillati > Actinomycetota > Actinomycetes > Mycobacteriales > Nocardiaceae > Rhodococcus > Rhodococcus sp. TAF43. Next base: position 127,900 of record NZ_JBFRDL010000005.1, on the reverse strand, counting down.
TGCAGACCGACGACTACTCGCTCACCGACACCGCGGTGCAGCCGTCCACGGGATCCTGGACGCTCGGCGGTGGCTCGGGCGCCGCAGCACCGGGCGATGTCGCGGCACCGGAACGCGGGATCAGGACGAGCCCCGACACCGACCGGATCGATCGGCGCGGGCCGATCGAGCCCCGGCTCCACTACGTACCGGGGCCGGATGAACTGAAGCCCGGTCAGACCTTCCTGCCGGACACAGGTCCGCTCGGGGACTAGTCCCGGCGTCCACCAACCACCGCCGACCGGCCCGAGGGTCGAATCTCGGACCGGTCGGCCCCTGGCGGGGACCGGCTGTCAGCACGACGAGGGAAATCCGAGCAGAAGGAGAACCACATGGCCCCCCACACCGTCACCAGGTTGCTGGGAGTGGTAGCGGTCGCAGGTGCGGCCGCCGTGACGGGTTGCGCGGCTGACGCGGCCCATGCCGACGATGCCGCCGAATACCCGTGGCACACCGACATCGTCGCGACGACGTTCTGGGTCGGCGAGATCTTCGACCCCACGGCCGAGGACGGCAGCCAGGTGATGTCGGCGTACGACGCGAACTGGCTCGAGAGCTACGGCGGGTGCGACGGCGTCTCGGCGGACGGGGACTGCCGGACGGAGCCCCGCACCGCCGACAACGGGTACTTCCCCAGCAACATGACGCCGCGGGAGAACCCCTTCTATCTCGATCTGCCATTCGACGACGTCAACGACGAGACCGCCTTCGCGCAGCGCGGTGAGGTGATTCCCTGGGCCGACACCTCGCCCTACAGCGAGCACGTCTCGGATCCGTCGTTCAGCCTGATGAAGAACCGCTGGGTCCGCCTGAGCAGTGGCGACAAGACGTGTTACGGCCAGATTCAGGATGCCGGTCCGGCGAACTACCACGATGCCGACTATGTGTTCGGCTCGGACGATCGCAGACCCGCCGACAACGAGTTCGACGGTGCGGGACTCGACGTCTCCCCGGCGCTGAACGGCTGCCTGGGATTCCGCGAACTCGACGGTCAGGACGACCGCGTCGACTGGCAGTTCGTCGACGAGGACGACGTCCCTCCGGGCCCCTGGCGCACGATCATCACCACCAGCGGGGTCCAGCAGTGACCGGTTCCATCCTCCACGATCCGCTCGTCCTTCAGCGCAAGGGGTTTCGATGTCGACACTCGTCTTGATCATGCTGCTCGCGTTCGGGATCAACACTCTCTTCTGGACGTCTGTCGGGGTGGGACGGGCGCTGACGTTCCGGTGGACCCGCCGGCGCGGAAGACGGGCCGTCGACCGGCCCGGGCCGCCGCCGCTGACTCCCGACGACGTCGCGGTTCTGGTCGCGGCCCACAACGAAGAGCTGGTGATAGCCGAGACGATCGACTCCGCAGGCTCGCTGGTCCCCGTAGCCAACGTCTTCGTCATCTCCGACGGATCGTCCGATCGCACTGCCGACATCGGCCGTGCGGCGGGAGCCCAGGTCCTCGAGCTGAACCCGAACCGGGGCAAGGCCGGAGCGCTCGCCGCTGGAATCGAACACTTCGGCCTGTGCGAACGATTCGAGGTGGTGATGCTCCTCGACGCGGACACCCACCTGGCGCCGGACTACCTCACCACCGGACTCGCCCAGCTCGCAGAGCCTGGAGTGGTCGCCGTCGCGGGCCGGGCCACCACGATCGCCACGCCGCACCCGCCGAACTGGCTGGGTCGATTCCTGGTGGCATACCGCGAGCGGGTGTACATCGCGGTGCAGTACCTGCTCAAGTACGGTCAGGCCGCACGCTGGGCCGATGCCGTGACAATCGTGCCCGGCTTCGCCAGCATGTACCGCACGTCGGCACTGGAACACATCGATGTGAGCGCTCCCGGACTAGTCATCGAGGACTTCAACATGACCTTCGAGGTCCACGCAAAGCGTCTGGGCCGCATCGCCTTCCATCCCCGCGCCGCAATTGCCTACACGCAGGATCCCGACAGTTTCCGCGACTACGTCAAGCAGATCCGGCGCTGGACCCTCGGGTTCTGGCAGGCGCTGCGTCGCCATCGGCTCCACGCCGGCCGATTCTGGGTGGCACTGGCGGCATACGTCGCCGAATTGGTCACCAGCAGCATCCTGTTCGTGCTCCTCGTACCACTACTGGCTCTCTCGGTCACCGCACAAGTCGTCGGGAACCTCGGGATCGGAACCTGGCAACTGGCGCAGGTGCTGCAACCCCAGACGCTACTCCTCGGCGTACTGGTTCCCGACTTCGTGCTGACTGTGTTTGCCGCCGTAATCAGCCGCCGTCCCCACTACCTGCTGTACGCCCTCGCCTTCCCTCTCATGCGTGTCGTCGATGCCGCGGTCTGCTTGAGGACACTGCCGCTTGCGTGGGGCAGTCGAGACTCCGGGGTGTGGCGTAGTCCCGCAAGGCGTTCACGATCTGAGCCACCCGCCGACGACGTAGCGGCGACCACGACGACACAGACCACACCACCGCGACTGCACGTGGTCGGAGACCACCAACACGAGCAGCAGTTCCGAGGCGAGATCGCCTGACGACCTCCGGCACTGCGAGCACAGCGCACGACCGCCCATATCCGCACTACAGGTTAGGAATGTCGCAATGAACTCGGTGTCAATCCACGCTCGTCCTCGTCGGTCCGCCGCCTGGTCGGCAGCCGCACTCCTCCCCCTGGCGGCCGCGTTGGCCCTCGTCACGTCGGGTGCCGCGGAGGCAAGCGAACGAACGGCGCCCACCCCGGCCGGCACGTTGACCGTGACGCTGGCGAACGATGTCGTCGAACCGGTTCCGGGTCTCACACAGATGCCGACCTCGAGGGAGGGCCTCGTCTCGATCTCGGCCGTCGCCACCGCAACGGGTGCCGGTTCCCAGGACATCACAAGCGGCAACCTCGACGTCGGCTACCAGGTCGGCTGCGCGGTCGATGTGTCCGGTGGCGTGCAGCTCGCGATCGAGATGCTGGCCGGCCCGGCGATCACGTTCCTTCCCACGCCCGGATTGGGCATGAACTTCGGTGTCGGACCATCGATCCTGATCAACCCCAAGCTCGGTACCTCTCAGGACGTTCCACTCGGCAAGCAGGTGTCGTACGGGCCGGAGTCCGGCGTGTCGCTCGATGCGGCACGCGTGAAGATCGACGGATGCCTCGGTGACGTCACGATTCGGCCGTACGCCGTCTACACCGTGACCACTGATCGGGGAAGCCACTCGGTCGCGACGTACGGGACCTCGCGCATCCTGTGACCAACACTGACCAGCACTGATCAGCTCCGGCCGGCTCCAGCCGGCGCTGCTCGCCCGCATCGGACAGTGCGGGCGAGCAGCGTTGGCTGCAACCATTGGCACCGAGGAGCTGCGACCGCGGATCGAAGCTGTTACACGCGCAGCTCGAGAGTCACGATCGCTTCCGCGACGGTGCGCACGGTGGCATTGTGCGAGCGGGCGTGACTCCGGATGAGCTGGTAGGCGGCATCGACGCCGATACCGTTGGCGTTCGAGATGATCCCCTTGGCCTGCTCCACGACGACGCGGCTCGTCAGCGCCCGTTCGAGTTGTCCGGACAGCTGCTCGAAGTGACGTACCGCCGACCTCTGGGCCAGGTAGACGGACGCCATGTCGGCCAGCACGCCGACCATGGAGATCTCGTCCTCGAGCCAACACCGCGGCCGATCCGAAATCAGGACGAGCACACCGAGTGCGCGCCCGTCGTGTACGAGCGGGAACAGCGCCAACGCCGCCACACCCGATCGTCGAGCCTCCGCGACGAACAGCGGCCAAGACTCCCGGTGATCATCGACTGCCGCGATGTGCAGAACTCTCCCGCGGGCGATGGCATCTACACCCGGACCGTCCGACACCAACTGAGTCAGACGGTCGAGGGGAACGCCCCTGCTGGTCGCCGAAGTCGGCAGCCCGTCGAGATCGGCCACGACTCCGCCGCCGGCGAGGGCGAGCAGATCCGAAACCAGATCGACCAGACCCGCCAGCACACGGTCGGTTTCGGATGACGCCGCCTGCAGCTTCGTGAATCTCTCCACGACGGCCACAAAACAACCTTGATCAAACAATCGACAGCCCCCCTGTTCGAGAATAAGACACCCCGACATTGGAAGATCCGACAGCCCCCCACACGCAGGAGTGGCGCTCACACACATTCCAGCCGATTCGTAATAGCCTCGAGATACAGATCCGAACGAGCTGTTTCCTGCCCCCGCCTCAACAGCCTCTCCCCCGTCCCGATGACGCGCCGTCCACCGAGAACGAGGAAGCCCTGCAGGGTAAAGCCTATCGGGTTCAGCATGGATCCCGGAACCGATTCGGAGCGCATATTTGAAGCATCAAGGACCGGACACTCACACCGAGAAGTCCGCGAATACTGTAACAGTTGTTCACATTCACCTGGAGCGACGAAGGCTTGGCTGACCAAATTTGATCTTGTTTATCCAACCTTGATCCGGAAGACATAATTGACGGCTCGGCAACTTTCGTCGCCGCAGGCTTCGAAAATTCTGGCAACTAATGATCGACTGGCAAAACAGATCGACACCCGCGTTCGATCACGAATTGCTTTCGACGATCATATCGACAATTCCGGCACCGAGGGGCACCGGCGCACACGCGGCCGCAGGAAGCGTCGGGTCGAGGCTCTGCAGAACGAGACCGAGCGCGAATGGGTCGTAGACCATATTGAAGTGCCCGCCCCGGTTCTCCGGACACAGGTCCTGGACCGACAGATTCACCGCCCCCGGGTCGCGAAGGGCGATATTCGTGTGGGGCTGGATCATCTCGTCGTAGCGCGACCCGATGGTCGTGTACTCCACGCCCGGCACGGTGTCGCCGCCGGCGTTGAGCGCGGCCAGGAACGACGATCCCTGCATCTGTTGGCTGATCGCCTCGGAGGTGAGAAACTCGGCGATCCGGTCGGGGTACGGCAGCATTCGCAACAGCGGCACGAGTCCGAACATGATGCCGCCGTAGGTGGGGGAAGCCACCCCTACCCAACGATTGACCGCGGCGGCGCCGTCGAGGCGATTGACGAAGTACCGTGCCACAGTGGCGCCCTGCGAGTAGCCGACCAGATCGACCTCCACCGCTCCGGTGGCCTCGCGGACCTGCTCCACGAACTCCCCCACCTCACGCGCGCTGCGGGCGATGTCGGCACGGGCGTACTTCCCCGGTTTGCCGTCCGAACCGTAGTTGAGGCTGAACACGCAGAATCCTCGTTCGACGAGCATCGGCGACAAGGCCGCCCAGTCGGAGTACGAGTCCGAGTCGCTGCCGTGGACGAGGACCACCGGATTGGGGTGATCGCTTCCCGGACGGCAGCGAAAATCGTTCGCGCCCAGTGGAGCCGAGCCCGGATGTTCCTCCGCGTACCGCAGCGCCTCCGCGTGCCGGGTCTGGATCGGCCCCGGATCCACCGGCACCACGAAGGTGGGCGCCGAACCGTCGACGTCCGGCGCCGGGGCCGCCTGGGCCCCCGAGACCGTGACGACCGCGGCCGTCACCGCCGCCGCGCCGGTGGCGAGCACTCTCCCGAAAAGTTTCACCGCACACCTCACTTCGCCCGAACGACCGGTCGTGCCACTGCAGCGTGTCTAGCAAGATCACGCCCACTCCGCACGGCGGGCAGGCGCACCGACGGATAACGGTCTCGCCACGAATCTCCGCGCGAACGGCCCCGGGCACCGGACGATCACGGTCGCGCAATGGCGCACGAATCCACTTCCACATGGTGGAATTGGGGTCCATCGCCGACCGAACGGGGCCCGGATGACCATCGTGGACAACGCCGTCTACGTCGACGGCGCGCGGGTGGACAGCCCGACGTCACTGGACAACACCTACCGCACGATGCGCCGATTGGACGGGATGGCGTGGATCGGACTGTATCGCCCCGACGCCGCCGAAGTGGAGTCGCTGGCACGCGAGTTCGACCTGCACCATCTGGCCGTGGAGGACACGATCGCGGCGCACCAGCGCCCCAAACTCGAGCGCTACGACAAGACCTTGTTCGTCGTGCTCCGCCCCGCCCGGTACCTCGACGACGTCGAGAAGGTCGAGTTCGGCGAGGTGCACGTCTTCGTCGGACCCGACTTCGTCGTGACCATCCGACACGCCGAGGCCCCCGATCTCGCCCAGGTGCGCCGACGGCTCGAGGCGACGCCCGAACTGCTGTGCCTGGGCCCCGAGGCGATCCTGTACGCGATCCTCGACCAGGTCGTCGACGAGTACCTGCCGGTCGCGGCGGGACTCGAGAACGACATCGACGAGATCGAGAACCAGGTGTTCACCGGCGATCCGGCCGTCGCACGGCGCATCTACGACCTGTCCGGCGAGGTGATCGACTTCCAGCGCGCGACGCACCCACTGGTGTCGATGCTCGAGGCTCTCGAACGCGGTTCCGACAAGTACCACGTCGATGTCGAACTCCGGCGACACCTGCGTGACGTCCTCGACCACACGATCCGGGTGATCGAGCGCGCCGACTCGTCGCGCTCGCACCTGCAGACCGCGCTCACCGTCCACGCGACACTCGTCGCCCAGAAACAGAACGAGGAGATGCAACGGCTGACCATGACCAGCCTCGCCCAGAACGAGGAGGTCAAGAAGATCTCAGCTTGGGCCGCAATCCTCTTCGCACCGACGCTGGTGGGCACCGTGTACGGCATGAACTTCGAGGACATCCCGGAGCTGAGTTGGCAGTTCGGGTATCCGATGGCGGTCCTGCTGATGGTCGCGACATCGGTGACGCTGTTCTTCGTGTTCAAGCGTCAACACTGGCTCTGACCCGCCTTCCGGTGAGCGAGATCACAGCTCGCCCCGGTGATGCTGAGCGACATAGGGTCCCGTCATGATCAAGGCCGTCGCACTGCTCGCCCGCAAACCCGGACTGTCGCACGCCGATTTCGTCGCGTACTACGAGGACAACCACTCGAAACTGATCCGACGCCTGCTGCCGCAGATCCGTGAGTACCGCCGCAACTACCTCGACCGCGACTCCGGGATCGGTGCGGACGGCGCCGCCGACCCGGACTTCGACGTGATCAGCGAGTTCGTATTCGACGACCGGGTCGCCTACGACGCCATGCTCGCCACACACGCCCGACCCGACGTCGCGGCGGCGATCGAGGCGGACGAGGCGAACTTCCTCGACCGCTCGCGCACCCGGATGTACGTCGTGGACGTGCGCGAGAGCTACAGCTAGGGCAGGTCGACGCCCACGGGACCGGGCCGGGGCCGCAGCGTCAGCAGCGCCAGGCCCGCCGCCATGATCATCAGCACCGTGCCGATGCCCGAGGTGAAGCCGACGCCGGTGTCGAACGCGTGGCCGGCGGACTCGAGCAGCGCGGCGCCCTGTTCCGCCGGAAGGCCGGCCGCGACCTGATGGGCGCCGCCGAGGGTCTCGCGCGCGGTCTCCGCAGCGTCTGCGTCGACGCCCTCCGGAACGACGAGATTCGAACGGTAGGAGGCGCTCAGGATGGTGCCCAGGATGGCCGTGCCGAGGACCGCGCCGAGCTCGTAGGCGGTCTCCGATACCGCGGACGCGGCGCCGGCCTTCGTCGCGGGCACGCTCGAGACGATCAGGTCGTTGGAGATCGTCTCCGCCGCGCCGATACCGGCGCCGAGGAGCGCGAACGCGACGAGGATCGGCGCGACCGAACTCGGTGACGCGAAGGCGAACACGGCGGCGTAACCGAGGGCCGACACCAGCAGCGCGACCACCACGACGGTCACCGGCTTCACTCGGCGGACGAGCGGGACCGCTGCCAGTCCCGAGACCACCATGACCGCCAAGCCCGGAAGCAGGCTGATGCCGGCCTGCATCGGGCTCTGGCCGATCACGAGCTGCAGGTGCTGCGAGACGAAGAACAGGAAGCCGACGAGCGAGAACACACTGAGCAGGTTCACCACCACCGCACCCGAGAAGGTGGGGACCGTGAACAATCGCACGTCCAGCATCGGATCGGGCCGCCGCAGCTGACGCCGGATGAACAGCGTCGTGGCGGCGACGCCGACGATCGCGGGCACCAGGGTGTACGCGAGCGAGCCGTCCTTGGCGATGTTCTTGATCGCGTACACGATCGGCGCCAGCGCGAGCAGCGACAGCGCGATGCTGACCGGATCGATCCGGCCCGGGTTCGGGTCCTTGGATTCGGGCACGAAGATCGGCGCCAGGATCAGTAGCGGGACAAGCACCGCGATCGCGAGCAGGAACACCGAGCCCCACCAGTAGTGCTCGAGCAGGAACCCGCCCACGATCGGACCGAGAGCAGCACCGGCGGCGAAGCACGCCGCCCACACGGCGATGGCGAGTCGGCGCTGCGTGGCGTCGATGAAGATGTTGCGCAGCAGCGACAGCGTCGAGGGCATCAGCATCGCGCCGAAGAACCCGAGCGCGGCCCGCGCCGCGATCAGTGTCTGCGGGTCGGGGGCATAGGCGGCAAACGTGGACACCGCGGCGAAGCCGGTGGCACCGATGAGTAGCAGCCGGCGACGGCCGAACCGGTCGCCCAGGCTGCCCATCGACACGAGTAGGCCGGCGAGGACCAGCGGGTAGATGTCGATGATCCACAGCTGCTGCGCGCCGGAGGGGCCCAGCGTCTCCGTGATCGACGGCAATGCGAAGGCCAGCACCGTGTTGTCGACGGAGACCAGCAGCACCGGGAGCATGAGAACCGCGAGCGCGATCCATTCCCGCGGGCCGGCCAGGGCGGCGGGCTGGGCTCGTTCGATGCGAGTGTCGGTCGACATGAAAGCTTCCTGATCGTAGGGTGAGCAACGCCCGTTACTGTACCAGCCGGACGGTGCAGTAACGAGCGGCTATCGTTCGTCTCATGCCACCGCCACCCGCCGCCCGCGCCAAGCTGTTGGACGCGTTCATCCAGATCCTGATCGAGCAGGGGGAACGCGCAGCGACGCTCGAAGCCGTCGCCGCGGCCGCGGGCGTGTCCAAGGGCGGTCTGCTCTACCATTTCGCGTCGAAGGACGCCCTGGTGGCAGGGTTGGCCGAGCACCTCGAGGGATTGGGTGCGGCCGACGTGGAGGCCATGCGCACCGCGCCGGAGGGCCCGGCCGCCTACTACGTACGGACCTCGAACTATGAGGACACGGTTCTCGACCGGGCCATCGTCGCGACGATCTGTCTGAGTCAGGGTGCCAATACCCGCGCCCAGGACGCCCTGCTTCGAATCCGCGACTGCTGGATGGACGCGATGGCGGAGGAGATCCCTGACCGCGCGATCGCGCAGGCGGTGATGTTGATAGGCGACGGCCTGTACTACAACGCCGCGATGTCCGGCACACCGAGCATCGTCACCGACGACGAGATGAACGAACTACTCACCATCGTGCGACGCATCATCGGTGACGCCCGTGCCGGCGCGGAGGGCCGCACCTAGCCGATCCGAAGCGGATCCACCTGGACGCGCACCGGCCCGGCGGACCTGCGGGCGCTGCGGACGGCCTGCGCCTCGGCCAGGCCTCTCGCGAGCTCCCGCCCCGCACTGCGGGGCACGCGAACGAGCATGCGCTCCACGTCCTCCGGCTCGGGCTCGTCACTCGAGAACGGCAGCCGCTGGCCCGGCGGTAGCGGCACCGGGCCGAGCACCTCGGCCGAGTCGGGCAGCGAAGCGAGTTCCAGAAGCTCGGCGACCGACGCCGCCGTACCGTCGACCGCCGCCATGTGCGCCGCCGGCGGAAAACCCACCTCGGCACGCTCCGCGAGCTGAGCCTGCGCGTGCCACAACGGGTCCCACCGAACCAGCGCCTGGACGGTCGGAATCCCGGAGTCGGCGACCACCACCACCTCGCCGCCGTCCTGATGCGAACGCACCAGCGCCGACGCGGTCATCCACCGCCGCAACGTCTCCTCCGCGGCCCGCAGGTCGGCGCGGCCGAGCAGAGCCCAGCCGTCGAGCAGCAGCGCCGCGCCGTAACCACCGGGCATCACCGGTTCGGCGCCCACGGTCGAGACAACCAGTTTGGGGCCCGGCGCGATCTCGGCCTTGACGTCGGCACCCCCCGAAGTGTGCACGGCGACACCCGGAAACGCGCGTCCGAGCTCCTCGGCGGTCCGTCCCGCTCCCACCACCACGGCCCGCATCGCCCGCGCCCCACACGCGTGGCACCGGTGGTTGGCGTCAGCGACACCGCACCAGCGACAGGTCGGGGTACCGGCACCGTCCGGTCCGGTGGCCGCCGGTAGCGACAGCGGGCCGTTGCAGCGGCGACAGCGCGCGGGTGCACGACACTTCGCACACGCCAGCGACGGAACGTACCCGCGGCGTGGAACCTGAACCAGCACACCGGCACCCGCGGCGATCGCCTGTCGCGCCGCCGCGAACGCGATCGCCGGCAGGCGGGCCGCCCGCGCGCCCGGATCGCGGGCCAGGGCGTGGTCGCTGTCGGCGAGGGCCGTCACCTTGGGTGACCGCGCGCGCACCACGTCACGCGGGGCGACCAGGTCGTGCGCCCAACCCGAATCCACGAGGGCCTGGCCCTCCGCGGTGCGCGAATGTCCCGCGAGCACCAGCGCGCAACCGGTGCCGTGCGCCCGCAGCAGCGCAACCTCTCGCGCGTGCGGGTACGGCGAGCGCGGCTCGGACAGGTTGTCGTCGCCGTCGTCCCACACGATCATCAGGCCGAGGTCCGGCGTCGGAGCGAACACCGACGCGCGGGTACCGACGACCACCCGGGCGGTTCCCCGCAATGCGGCCAGCCACCGCCGATACCGGGCGGACGGACCGAGACCGGCCGCGAGACCGACCACGTCGTCCTTCCCGATCACCGACTCGCACGCGGCGAGCACCCGGTCCAGGTCGCGCTGATCGGGCACCACCAGCACCACACCCCGCCCCGACGCCGCGACGACACCGGCGAGTTCGGCGATCCGGGTGGCCCAGTCCTCCCCCGGCAGGGCCTGCCACACCGCGCGTGGGCCGCGCCCCGATTCGAGGGCCTCGACGAAATTGAGACCGTGCACGTACGCGGACCACGCGTCACGGTCGACCTTCGGCGCCTCGGGGACGGGCCGCTCGGCGGCCTCCTCGGACTCGACCTTCGCGTGCCGCGGCGGCACGGCCAGGCGCAGGACGTCCGCACGGGTCCCCGCGTACCGCTGCGCCACCGCGTCGACCAGGCCCCGCACCTCGGGGGTGAGGACGCGCTCGGCGGACACCACCTTGTCGAGCCAGCCGAGCTTGCCGGTGTGGTCACTGGAATCGGCCCGTTCGAGCAGGAAACCGTCGACGAGCCGCCCGGCGAACCGCACCCGCACGCGCACCCCGGGTCGGGCCTGCTCGTCGAGGTCGGCGGGAACGAGGTAGTCGAACTCCCGATCGAGATGGGCGAGAGGAAGCAGCGGCAGCACTCGCGCCACGGGCGCGTGTGCTGCCGCTGTCTTGTCGGTGCCGCTCAGCGAGCTGACTTGTCGTCGACGGTCAGAGACCGGCCGCCGCGCGCAGCTTCTCGGCGCGGTCGGTGCGCTCCCACGGCAGATCGATGTCGGTACGGCCGAAGTGGCCGTACGCCGCGGTGCCCGCATAGATCGGGCGCAGCAGGTCCAGGTCGCGGATGATCGCGCCGGGGCGCAGGTCGAAGACCTCGCTGATCGCGGTCTGGATCTTCTCCGGGTCGGTCTTCTCGGTGCCGAACGTCTCGACGAACAGACCCACCGGGGCCGCCTTGCCGATCGCGTACGCGACCTGGACCTCGATGCGGTCCGCGAGGCCCGCCGCGACGGCGTTCTTGGCGACCCAACGCATCGCGTACGCCGCGGAACGGTCCACCTTCGACGGATCCTTGCCGGAGAACGCGCCACCACCGTGCCGGGCCATGCCGCCGTACGTGTCGACGATGATCTTGCGACCGGTCAGGCCGGCGTCGCCCATCGGGCCGCCGAGCACGAACTTGCCGGTCGGGTTGACGAGCAGGCGCACGTCCGAAGTGTCCAGCTCGATGTCCAGCTCGGACAGCACGTGGCCGAGGACCTTCTCGCGCAGATCCGGCGTGAGCAGATTGTCGAGGTCGATGTCGGCCGCGTGCTGCGTCGAGATGACGACGGTGTCGAGGCGGACCGGGCGGTCACCGTCGTACTCGATGGTGACCTGGGTCTTGCCGTCCGGACGCAGGTACGGCAGCACGCCGGTCTTGCGGACCTCGGTGAGGCGACGCGACAGACGGTGCGCGAGCGCGATCGGCAGCGGCATCAGCTCGGGGGTGTCGGTGCAGGCGTACCCGAACATCAGGCCCTGGTCACCGGCGCCCTGACGGTCGATCTCGTCGTCGGTGGCACCACCGACACGCGCCTCGTGCGAGTGATCGACGCCCTGCGCGATCTCGGGCGACTGCGCGCCGATCGCGATGTTGACGCCGCACGAGTTGCCGTCGAAGCCCTTGGCGGACGAGTCGTAGCCGATCTCGAGCACCTTGTCGCGAACGATCTTCGGGATGTCGACGTAGGCGGAGGTGGTCACCTCGCCGGCGACGTGCACCTGCCCGGTCGTCACCAGGGTCTCGACCGCGACGCGGCTGCGCGGATCCTTCTCGAGCATCGCGTCGAGGATGGAGTCACTGATCGCATCACAGATCTTGTCCGGATGACCTTCGGTCACGGACTCACTGGTGAATAGCCGCTTGCCGGACGTGCTCACAGATCTCCCTCTCGACGTTCTGTCCAGGGTCCGTGTCCCTCGAATCCGACGACGCGAATTCGGTTGGCCCCGATACGACACCTGAGCTGATTTTCGTTTCTACTTCTATTCAATACCGCGCTCGACCCTAGTGCCAGAAAGCGGGTCCCGGCGGCGATCGCCACCGGAGTGTGTTACTCGGGAACGAGCAGCGCTGCGAGTGCATCGAGCACCCGACTGGCCATCAGTGACTTCGACCCGGGCTCGATCGCGGACTCGGTACCGTCGGCGCCGAGCAGCCAACCGTCGTTGTGGTCGACCTCGAAGGCCTTACCCTCACCGACAGCGTTGACGACGAGAAGATCACAACCCTTGCGTGTCAACTTCGTTCGCGCATGATCGAGAACACTGCCCGACGCGTCACCGGTCTCGGCCGCGAAACCGACGATCGCGGTCGCGGTATCGACGGTTCCGTCCCGTCGAGCCTGCACGAGACCCGCGAGAATGTCCTCGTTTCGGATCAGCGGAATCGAATCGGGTTCGTCGGCGCCCTTCTTGATCTTGCTGGTGGCGACGGTGGCCGGCCGGAAGTCCGCCACCGCGGCCGACATGATCACGGCATCCGCATCGACGGCGTGCTTCATGACCGCCTCGCGCATCTGCTCCGCGGTCCGCACATGGACGACGTCGACGGCAGCGGGATCCGCGAGTTCGGCCGTGGCACCCGCCACGAGCGTCACCTCGGCGCCACGCTGGGCTGCGAGGCGCGCGAGCGCGTACCCCTGCTTACCGGAACTACGGTTCCCGAGGAACCGCACCGGGTCGAGGGGTTCGCGGGTACCACCGGCCGAGATCACGACCCGTCGCCCCTCGAGATCCCGGGGCAACGCGGCCGGTCGCTCGAGCAGGAGCGACGCGAGCGCGACGATCTCCTCGGGATCAGGCATCCGGCCCGCGCCGGTGTCCTTGCCGGTGAGCCGACCGGACGCCGGTTCGATCACGGTGTTGCCCCGCTCGCGCAGGGTCGCGACGTTACTCACCGTCGCGGGGTGCTCCCACATCTCGGTGTGCATCGCCGGAGCGAACACGACCGGACAACGCGCGGTCAGCAGCGTCGCGGTCAACAGATCGTCGGCACGACCGGCGACGGCCCGGGCCATGAGGTCCGCGGTGGCCGGCGCGATGACGACCAGGTCGGCCTCCTGGCCCAGACGCACATGCGGCACCTCGGGCACGTCGGCGAACACGCCGGTGTGCACGGGGTTGCCGGACAGCGCCTCGAAGGTGGCCCGACCGACGAACTGCAGCGCAGACTCGGTAGGAATCACCCGGACGTGGTGACCGCTCTCGGTGAAGCTGCGCACGATCGCACAACTCTTGTAGGCGGCGATCCCGCCGCCGACACCGACGACGATCCGCTTGGGGCCCTCGGATGCCGTGCCGGGTTCGCGCTCAGGCACGGACGTTGCTCCGCTCACTCGCCTTCGGTGTGCTCGAGCAGGTCGGCGTGGATCTCGCGCAGCGCGATGGACAGCGGCTTCTCCTGCAGACCCGGCTCGACGAGCGGGCCGACGTACTCGAGGATGCCGTCACCGAGCTGGTTGTAGTAGTCGTTGATCTGCCGGGCGCGCTTGGCCGAGTAGATGACCAGCGCGTACTTGGACGACGTGCGCTCGAGGAGCTCGTCGATCGGCGGGTTGGTGATGCCGAGCGGGGTGTCGTAGGCAGGCAGGGCACGACCTGCGGTGTCGGACACTACTGCTTCGGTGCTGCTCACTCGGTTCTCCTGAACTTGACTGGAAACTGTCAAATTGAATGTCGGAATTAGGGGCAACGGCACTTGGTCAGGACCGGAAAGGACCTAGACCTGTCGTCCAGCCAACAAGGATACCAACTCATCGCAGGCCTGGCTGACGTCCTCGTTCACGATGACCGTGTCGAACTCGTCCTGGGCCGCCAATTCGACCTTCGCAGTCTGCAGGCGGCGCTCGACGACGTCGGCCGGTTCGGTACCGCGACCGGTCAACCGCGAGACCAGAACGTCCCAGCTCGGCGGTGCCATGAACGCCAGGATCGCTTCCGGCATCGACGCCCGCACGGAGCGGGCACCCACCAGATCAACCTCGAGCAGCACCGGCTTGCCGTCCACGAGCGCCTGGCGCACCGGCTCGGCCGGAGTACCGGAGCGCTGCAGGCCACCGTGGATCTCGGCCCATTCGAGCAGGTCACCGGCGGTGATCATGCGGTCGAACTCTTCCCGCGAGATGAAGTGGTAGTCCTGTCCGTCCACTTCGCCCGGCCGCGGGTCCCGGGTGGTCACCGAGACGCTGAAGACGATCTCGGGCATACGTTCACGCAGCAACCGGACAACGCTGGACTTACCCACGGCCGAGGGGCCGGCCAGTACTACCAGCCGGCCCCTCCGCACTGCGCTGCCATCCTCGGTCGAGGCCGAGGTGACGTTGCTGCCTGACACTCGTTGTGCGTCAGCAATCACTTGTCGCGCTCAGGCCTCGAAATCGAACCTGGCGAGCAGAGCCTTGCGCTGCCGATCGCCGAGGCCACGAAGGCGACGGGTCGGAGCGATCTCGAGCTCGGTCATGATCTCCTGCGCCTTGACCTTGCCAACCTTGGGCAGGGCCTCGAGCAGAGCCGACACCTTCATCTTGCCGAGGATCTCGTCCTCTTCGGCATCCTTCAGGACCTGCTTCAGGTCGGTGCCGCCGCGCTTGAGGCGCTCCTTGAGCTCAGCCCGGGCCTTACGGGCGGCAGCCGCCTTCTCCAAAGCAGCAGCGCGCTGCTCGTCGGTCAACTGGGGAAGGGCCACGGTTCCTCCGTCTCGTCGTGTGCAAATGGTCTACAACCACTGGATAACCAGCGGCGATAGCGACCGTACTCACGCCGGGCGCCGATTGCTAACCCACCCCCCGACGTCAGCGCCCGATTCGGGTGGGTTATGTGTTCATTCGACGGTGCGTTCGAAGGGACCGCGTCCGAGCACCCACATCCGCCGACCGCCGGGCGCCGACACCCCGAAGTCTCCCTGTTTTCGCAGGTCGACGGACATTTATCCCGATCGGAAGCGCCGCCGGACCGGCCCCGCGACGTGGCATGTCCCACAGTTCGTCCGGTGGGAGGCGCCAGGTCGGAAAAATTTGGAAAAGATTACGAAAACTTCCGTGCGTCAGCGCGTGTCGTGCAATCGCCGGGTGGCCCGAACCGGCCGTCACGACGACGAAGGCCGGGTTCGGGCCGAGCCCGAACCCGGCCTTGCCGGAGATTGCACGACGCGCGCCGGCGCCTAGTCCTGCAGGAACGCGAACGCGTCGACGGAACGCGCCACAGCCTCCTGGATCGCCGACACCGACGGCCCCGCCCGCAGCACCTCGCGCGACACGCTCGGCACCACGGCACGCAGGCTGTCGCCCGCCAGCCGCCGGACGTCGTCGGCGGTGCCGCCCTGATGGCCCACACCGGGCATCAGGATCGGCCCGTGCAGGCCGCTCAGGTCAGGGGCCTGCGTGAGCGTGGCGCCCACGACGACACCGACCGAGCCCAGGACGTCCGCGCCGGCATTGCGGGCGGCGGCTTCGTCGACCATCACCTGACTGACCTTGCGGCCGTCCACGGCGGTCGAGAGCTGCACCTGCGCGCCCTCCGGATTGGACGTCGCCGCCAGCACGAACAGTCCACCGTCGTTGCGCTCGGCGAGCTCGAGCACGGGATCGAGCGACCCGAAGCCCAGGTACGGCGACACCGTCACTGCGTCGGACGCGAGCGGCGAGCCCTCCCCCAGCCACGCCTGGGCGTACGCGCTCATCGTGGAGCCGATGTCGCCACGCTTGGCGTCGGCCAGGACGAGCGTGCCGGCCTCCCGCAGGACCGTGATGGTGCGTTCGAGGACCGCGAAGCCACCGGAGCCGTACGCCTCGAAGAACGCGACCTGAGGCTTGACGAGGGCAACCCGGCCGACGAACGCCTCGACGCAGATCTCACTGAACTGCTCGAGGCCCTCGACGGTCTGCTGCAGGCCCCAGGCCTGCAGCAGCTCGGGGTGCGGGTCCACGCCGACGCACAGCGGGCCGTGATGGCCCAGTGCCGCGTGGACCCGCGCCCCGAAGGACGTGCCCGACGTCTGCTCCGACGTCACTGCTGCGAGTCCCGCAGACGCGAGTGCAGCTCCTGCAGCGACTGGACGCCGATGTCGCCGCGGATGGCGGCCTCGATGCCCTGCACGGCTGCGGACGCACCCTGCACGGTGGTGATGCACGGGATGTTCTTCGACACCGCGGCGCTGCGGATCTCGTAGCCGTCGACGCGCGGGCCGGAGTTGCCGTACGGGGTGTTGATCACCATGTCGACGTCGCCGGCCTTGATCTGCTCGACGATGGTCTGCGCACCCTCGGGCAGGTCCTCGCCGGACTGCTTGTGGACCTGCTCGCACGTGATGCCGTTGCGGCGCAGGACGTCGGCGGTGCCCTCGGTCGCGAGGATCCGGAAGCCGAGGTCGGCGAGACGCTTGACCGGGAAGATCAGCGAACGCTTGTCCTTGTTGGCGACCGAGACGAACACCGAGCCGCTGGTGGGCAGCGAGCCGTACGCGGCGGTCTGGCTCTTGGCGAACGCGGTACCGAAGTCCGCGTCGATGCCCATGACCTCGCCGGTGGACTTCATCTCGGGGCTCAGCAGCGTGTCGACGCCGGTGCCGTCGGCGCGACGGAACCGGTTGAACGGCAGCACCGCTTCCTTGACGGCGACCGGTGCGTCCATCGAGACCGTTCCACCGTCGCCCTCGGCGGGCAGCAGTCCCTGGGTGCGCAGTTCGGCGATCGACTCGCCGAGCATCACCCGGGCACACGCCTTCGCCAGCTGCACCGCGGTGGCCTTGGAGACGAACGGCACGGTCCGCGACGCGCGCGGGTTGGCCTCGAGGACGTACAGGATGTCGTCCTTGAGCGCGTACTGCACGTTGAGCAGGCCCTTGACGCCGATGCCCTTCGCGAGCGCCTCGGTGGAACGACGGACGTTCTCCAGGTCGGCGCGGCCGAGGGTGATCGGGGGCAGCGCGCACGCCGAGTCACCGGAGTGGATACCGGCCTCCTCGATGTGCTCCATGACGCCGCCGAGGTACACCTCGGTGCCGTCGCACAGGGCGTCGACGTCGATCTCCACCGCGTCCTCCAGGAAGCGGTCGACCAGCACCGGCCGGTCGTCGGAGATCTCGGTGGCGCGGGAGATGTAGCTCTCGAGCGCCTTCTCGTCGTACACGATCTCCATGCCGCGGCCGCCGAGGACGTACGACGGACGCACCAGCACCGGGTAGCCGATGCCGGACGCGATGTCGCGCGCACCCTCGAACGTGGTGGCGGTGCCGAACTTCGGAGCCGGCAGGCCGGCCTCGGTCAGCACGCGACCGAACTCGCCGCGGTCCTCCGCCAGGTCGATGGCCTCGGGGCTGGTACCCACGATCGGCACACCGGCCTCCTTGAGGCGCTTCGCCAGGCCCAGCGGGGTCTGGCCGCCGAGCTGGACGATGACGCCCGCGACGGTGCCGGACTCCGACTCGGCGCGGTAGACCTCGAGCACGTCCTCGAACGTGAGCGGCTCGAAGTACAGGCGGTCGGCGGTGTCGTAGTCCGTCGAGACGGTCTCCGGGTTGCAGTTGACCATGACGGTCTCGTAGCCGGCCTCGGACAGCGTCTGCGCGGCGTGCACACACGAGTAGTCGAACTCGATGCCCTGACCGATGCGGTTCGGGCCCGAGCCCAGGATCAGCACCTTGGGACGCTCGGTCTGCGGCGCGACCTCGGTCTCCGCCTCGGGATCGAGCTCGTACGTCGAGTAGTGGTACGGCGTCTTGGCCTCGAACTCGGCGGCGCAGGTGTCGACGGTCTTGTAGACCGGGCGCACCTTCAGCTCGTCGCGCAGCGCGCGGACCGCGTCCTCCGCGGCCTGGCCCTCACCGAACTCGGGGCGCAGTGCCGCGATCTGCCGATCCGACAGGCCGTGGTACTTGGCCTGACGCAGCAGCCGCTCGTCGAACTTCTCCGCAGCGCGGATCTGCTCGCCCAGCTCGTGGATCTGCTGCATCTGATCCAGGAACCACGGGTCGATCGCGGTCGCGTCGAACAGCTGCTCGATCGTGGCGCCCAGCGCGAACGCCTTCTCGATGCCGTACATGCGGCCGTCGTGCGGAACCTTCAGCTCCTCGAGCAGCGACTCCAAGTCCGTCGCCTCCACCTCGGGGCCCGTCCAGTAGCCGGCGCGCTTGGTCTCGAGCGAGCGCATGACCTTGCCGAACGCCTCGGTGAAGTTGCGGCCGATGGACATGGCCTCACCGACGGACTTCATCGTGGTGGTCAGCGTGCCGTCGGCGCCCGGGAACTTCTCGAACGCGAACCGCGGCGCCTTGACGACGACGTAGTCGAGGGTCGGCTCGAAGCAGGCCGGGGTCTCGCCGGTGATGTCGTTGACGATCTCGTCGAGCGTGTAGCCGATGGCCAGCTTCGCGGCCATCTTCGCGATCGGGTAGCCGGTCGCCTTCGACGCCAGCGCCGACGAGCGGGACACGCGCGGGTTCATCTCGATGACGACGAGGCGACCGTCGGTCGGATCCATCGCGAACTGGATGTTGCAGCCGCCGGTGTCGACGCCGACCTCGCGCAGGATGTCGATCGAGAGGTCGCGCATCTTCTGGTACTCGCGGTCGGTGAGCGTCATGGCCGGGGCCACCGTCACCGAGTCGCCGGTGTGGACACCGACCGGGTCGACGTTCTCGATGGAGCAGATGATCACGACGTTGTCGCGACCGTCACGCATCAGCTCGAGCTCGTACTCCTTCCAACCGAGGATGGACTCCTCGATCAGGACGTTCGCGGTGGGCGACGCGGCCAGGCCGCCTCCGGCGATGCGCTCGAGATCCGCCTCGTCGTACGCCATGCCGGAGCCCAGGCCGCCCATCGTGAACGACGGCCGCACGACGACGGGGTAACCGAGCTCGGCGACCGTGGCCTTGACCTCGTCCATCGTGTAGCAGACACGCGAGCGCGCGGACTCGCCGCCGACCTTCTCGACGATGTCCTTGAACTTCTGGCGATCCTCGCCGCGCTGGATGGCGTCGAAGTCGGCACCGATCAGCTCGACGTCGTACTTCTCCAGGATGCCCTGGTCGTGCAGCGCCACGGCGGTGTTGAGCGCGGTCTGGCCACCGAGCGTCGCCAGCACGGCGTCGATCTTGTGGCCCTTCTCCGCCTCCCGGGCGATGACCTTCTCGACGAACTCGGCCGTGATCGGCTCGACGTACGTGGAGTCGGCGAACTCGGGGTCGGTCATGATCGTGGCCGGGTTGGAGTTCACCAGGGAGACGCGCAGGCCCTCCTCGCGGAGAACCCGGCAGGCCTGGGTGCCCGAGTAGTCGAACTCGCAGGCCTGTCCGATGACGATCGGCCCGGAGCCGATCACCAGGATGTGCTCGAGATCTGTACGACGTGGCATTACTTCTTGACTCCCTCGAGCAGGTTGGCGAAACGGTCGAACAGGTACGCGGCGTCGTGCGGGCCGGCCGCGGCCTCGGGGTGGTACTGCACGGAGAACGCGGAATCGTCGAGCAGGCGGACGCCCTCGACGGCGCCGTCATTGGCGCATGTGTGGCTCACGACCGCGCGGCCGAACGGGGTGTCGAACTCCTGGCCTGCTTCACCCTCGAGCGCGAAGCCGTGGTTCTGCGCGGTGATCGCGATGCGTCCGGTCTCGTGCTCGACGACCGGGATGTTGATGCCGCGGTGGCCGAACTTCATCTTGTAGGTGTTCAGTCCCAGCGCGCGGCCCAGGATCTGGTTGCCGAAGCAGATGCCGAACAGCGGCAGCCCCTGGCCCAGGATCTCCTTGGTGAGGTGCACGGCACCGTCCGCGGTGGCCGGGTCGCCCGGGCCGTTGGACAGGAAGACGCCGTCGGCCTTGATGTCCAGGATGTCGTGCAGCGTCGCGGTGGACGGCAGCACGTGCACGCGCATGCCGCGCTCGGCGAACATGCGCGGCGTGTTGGTCTTGATGCCGAGGTCGATGGCCGCGACGGTGTAGCGGGCCTCGCCGCCGGCCGGCTCGACGATGTAGCCGTTCGGGGTCGACACCTCGCCGGCCAGGTCGGCTCCGAGCATCGTCGGCTGGCTCTTCACCCGATCCAGCAGGACATCCACGTCGGCGAGCGCGTCGCCCGAGAAGACGCCGGCGCGCATCGAACCGCGGGTGCGCAGGTGCCGAACCAGGGCGCGGGTGTCGATGCCGGCGATGCCGACGACGCCCTGGCGCTCGAGCTCGTCCTGCAGCGACCCGGTCGCCCGCCAGCTGGAGGTGCGGCGCGAGGGGTCGCGCACGACGTAGCCCGCGACCCAGATCTTCGACTCCGACGACTTACCGGTGGGGCCGACGGACTCGTTGTCCTCGTCGTTCCAGCCGGTGTTGCCGATCTGCGGTGCCGTCGACACCACGATCTGACGGTGGTAGCTGGGATCGGTAAGGGTCTCCTGATAGCCCGTCATGCCGGTGCTGAAGACCGCCTCGCCGAGGGTCTGCCCCACGGCACCGAACGTCGTTCCCCGGAAGACACGGCCGTCCTCGAGAACCAGGACCGCCGTATTGCTGTCAAAGCCGCTCATGCGTCTTCTCCGTTCTGCTCGACCTCACCAGAGCCCGCCGCATTCGCTGTGTCATCACTGTCTGTGTCGCGCACCCACTCGGGGTACACCGTCTTGTCGTCTCCGCGGAATCCCGTGTCGATCTCGGTGCCGGTGGGCAACTCCCACCGGATCACCAGGACTCCGTCCTTCGTCATCACTTTTCCGGCAAGGCCGCGCTCGGTGCGGATCGCCCGGATCGATCCCTCGGGAATCCAGATCGCCGACGCGCCGTCCCGCTCGAGCAGGATGCCGCCCGTCCAGCGGCTGAGCGCACCGGTCGCACGGAAGCCGATGTCGCCGACCGCGATGCGGTCCTGCCAGCTCGGGGCGATCGTGCTGCCCACGTACAGGCCGGTGCTCGGGGCGATCAACTGCTTGCCGAGGTCCGCGGGAACCTGCGGCAGCTCACCGATCCGGTCGGCCTGGCGCCTGGCCCGACCCTTCCAGCCGCGGTACATCAGGAAGATCGCCAGCGCCCAGACCGCGATGCAGCCGACCACCCACAGAATGCGCTCCATCAGTACACCTCTCCCAGTGGCCGGACCTTGCCGTCACGTGCGGTGACGCGGCCGCGCAGCACCGTGGCCGTCACCCTCGCGGGCAGCGTCATCGACTCGTACGGCGTGTTGTTCGCGACGCTGGCCAACTCCGGGCCGTGCACCGTCCACTCGGTGTCGGGGTCGACGAGCACCAGATTGGCCGGCTCGCCCACCTCGATCGGGCGACCCTGGTCGTCGAGTCCGACGATCTCGGCGGGCCGCTCGCTCATCACGCGGGCCACGCCGCGCCAGTCCAGCAGGCCCGGACGGACCATCGTGTCCACGACGATCGACAGTGCCGTCTCGAGCCCGAGCATGCCGGGGCGGGCCTGCGAGAACTCGCAGCACTTGTCCTGTTCGGCGTGCGGCGCGTGATCGGTGGCCACGCAGTCGATGATCCCCTCGGCCAGCCCACGGCGCAGCGCCGCGACATCGGACGCCTCGCGCAGCGGCGGGTTGACCTTGTTGACCGCGTCGTACGTCTCGAGGCGCGAGTCGTCGAGCAGAAGGTGGTGCGGGGTGACCTCGGCGGTGATGGAGATGCCTTGACCGCGCGCCCACTTCACGAGCTCGACGGAGCCGGCGGTCGACGCGTGGCAGATGTGCACGCGAGCGCCGGCGTCACGGGCCAGGAGCGCGTCGCGGGCGACGATCGACTCCTCGGCTGCGCGCGGCCAACCGGTCAGTCCGAGTCGGGCCGCGGTGGGGCCCTCGTGTGCGACTGCACCCTCGGTCAGGCGCGGCTCTTCCGAGTGCTGCGCAATCAGGACGCCGAGCGACGCGGAGTACTCCAGCGCGCGGCGCATGATCAGCGGGTCCGCGACGCAGTGGCCGTCGTCGGAGAACAGCTTCACCCGGCCGACACCGCCCGCCATCGTCGCCATCTCGGCGAGCTGCTTGCCTTCGAGGCCGACCGTGACCGCACCGACCGGGTGCACGTCGACGAGCCCGACCTCCTGGCCGCGTCGCCACACGTGGTCGGTGATGACGGCGGAGTCGGCCACCGGGCTGGTGTTCGCCATCGCGAACACCGCGGTGTAACCGCCGAGGGCCGCCGCCGCCGAACCGGAGTCGATGGTCTCGGTGTCCTCGCGGCCCGGTTCACGCAGGTGCGTGTGCATGTCGACGAAGCCGGGCAGCAGGATCTGCCCCTGCCCGTCGATCACCTCGGTGTCGTCGCCGGCATTCAGTCCGGCACCGATTTCGAGGATCTGGCCGTCGCCCAGCAGCAGGTCGGTCGGATCGCCCTCGCCGTACACCAGAACGTTCTTGATCAACACGTTCCCGCTCGCGGACATCTGCGGCGCCACCTTCTCGTTTCTCGTCTTGTCGTTACTCGTTGTGTTCAGGTCGCTCACGCGACCTCTTCCGTTCCCACCAACAGCCGGAACAGCACTGCCATCCGGACGTGGACACCATTTGTGACCTGCTGCAGCACAGCCATTTTCGGCGAATCCGCGACCGACGACGCGATCTCCATGCCGCGCAGCATCGGACCGGGGTGCAGCACCACCGCGTGGTCGGCGAGCAGGCCCAGGCGCTTCTCGTTGAGGCCGTAGGTGATCGAGTACTCGCGCGGCGACGGGAAGAACCCGCCGTTCATCCGCTCGGCCTGCACCCGCAGCATCAGGACCGCGTCGAGTCCGGGCAGTTCGGCGTCGATCGAGTGCGACACCCGCACCGGCCACGTCTCGACCCCGGCCGGCAGCAGCGTGCGCGGCGCCACCAGGACCACCTCGGCACCGAGCATCGACAGCAGTAACGCGTTCGACCGCGCCACCCGGCTGTGCAGGATGTCGCCGACGATCGCGATCCGCCGACCCTCGATGCCGCCGAGCCGCTGACGCAGCGTCAGAGCATCGAGCAGGGCCTGCGTCGGATGCTCGTGGGTGCCGTCACCGGCATTGATGATCGACGGACCGCCGTCCTCGGCGGCACCGGTCCACGCCGCGATCTGATGCGCCGCACCCGAGGCCGGGTGCCGGACGATCAGCGCGTCGGCGCCGGCCGCGCGCAGCGTCATCGCGGTGTCGCGCAGCGACTCGCCCTTCGACACCGACGAGCTGGACGCGCTGACGTTGATCACGTCGGCACTCATCCACTTGCCGGCCACCTCGAACGACACCCGCGTGCGGGTGGAGTTCTCGAAGAACACCGTCATCACGGTCCGCCCGCGCAGCGTCGGGAGCTTCTTGACCTCACGCCCGAGTAGCGCCTGCTCGAACCGTTCGGCCTCGTCGAGTAGCTCGGTCGCGGAATCCCGGTTCAGATCCGCGATGGAGAGCAGGTGCTTCACTTCTCGTTCTCCTCTGCGTGCCCGCTCGAGAGCACCACACCGTCACGGCCGTCGTGCTCGGCAAGGAGCACGGCAACATCCTCGGTGCGTGCGGTGGGCACGTTCTTGCCTACGTAGTCGGCGCGCAACGGCAGCTCACGATGTCCGCGGTCGACCAGGACCGCCAACTGGACCGCACGCGGGCGGCCGAGGTCACGCAGCGCATCGAGCGCGGATCGGACCGTCCGGCCGGAGAACAGGACGTCGTCGACGAGCACGACGAGCGCGTTGTCGACACCGCCTTCCGGAACCGAGGTCCGCTCGAGCGGGCGGTGCGGCTTGGTCCGCAGATCGTCGCGGTAGAGCGTGATGTCGAGGGAGCCGACCGGCGGGCGGACACCCGCGAACTCCTCGATCTTGTCGGCGAGGCGTGCGGCGAGCGTGGTGCCTCGGGTGGGAATCCCGATCAGGACGACGCGAGGTGCGGAACCATCCGTGGCGTCGAGCGCGGTCTTCTCGATGATCTGATGCGCGATGCGGGCGATGGTCCTGCCGACGTCGGCCGGGGACAGCAGTTCGCGCGCGTTCGCGGGGGGAAGACCGGATGAGGGCCCTTCGGGCATACGCATAGAGCGACCTCCTTCTCCGCCTCTCTGGACGGATCGTTAAAGGATGTCTGACGCCGGTCAGCCTATCAGCGGCGACCACCGCGCCAGATTCCGGGTAGGCCGAGTCCTCGAAGTGTGCCGAACGCGCTGCCGCCCACCCCGAAATCGGGATGGGCGGCAGCTTGTCCACTTCAGGACTCGGAATCTTCACCGCCGGCAGGGCCGGCGGGGGTGTCAGCGTCGTCGGCGGTGTCCGCCTTCGCGCGCTGCGAGGTCGCCGCGGCCGCGGCCCGGACCTGCGGGGCCACCAGCACGACCTGACCCAGCACTCCGTTCACGAAGCTGGGCGAGTCGTCGGTGGACAGCTCCTTGGCGAGTTCGACAGCTTCGTCGACGGCGACGACGGGCGGGACGTCCGTCGCGTGGAACAGCTCCCACACGGCGATCCGCAGGATCGCCCGGTCGACCGCAGGCAGACGCTCGAGCGTCCAGTCCTGCAGATGCGACTCGATCACCTGATCGAGCCGGTCGAGGTTCTCCGCGACACCCTGCACCACGGTCACCGTGTACGGGGCCACCGGGGCAACGGAATCGTCGCGGGTCGCGAGCTGCGCCCGCTCCTCCGCGAGATCGACCGGGTCGACGTCACGCGCCTCGGCCTCGAACAGGAAATCGACGGCCCGCTTGCGGGCCTTGTGACGTGCTCCGAGTTTCTTATGCGTACCCGACACTCAGGAATTCACGCGCCCGAGGTAGTTGCCGTCACGCGAATCGACCTTGAGCTTGTCGCCGGTGTTGATGAACAGCGGGACCTGGATCTCGGCGCCGGTCTCGAGGGTGGCGGGCTTGGTGCCGCCGGTCGAACGGTCACCCTGCAGGCCCGGATCGGTGTGCTTGACCTCGAGCTCGACCGTGACCGGGAGCTCGACGAACAGCGGGGCATCCTCGTGCGTCGCGACCTGGACCTGCATGTTCTCGAGCAGGAAGCGCGCGCCGTCGCCGACGGTGGCCTCGCCGATCGGGATCTGGTCGTAGGTGTCGCCATCCATGAAGATGTAGTCGCTACCGTCGTGGTACAGGTAGGTCATGTCGCGGCGGTCGACCGTAGCGGTCTCGACCTTGACACCCGCGTTGAAGGTCTTGTCGACGGTCTTGCCCGACAGGACGTTCTTCATCTTGGTGCGGACGAACGCAGGGCCCTTGCCCGGCTTGACGTGCTGGAACTCGATGATCTGCCAGAGCTGGCCCTCGATCTTCAGTACGAGCCCGTTCTTGAAATCACTGGTGTCTGCCACTTAGTTCGCGTCTCCTTCAGACGATTACGAGATCCTTGCTGGTGAGAGTGAGGAGTTCCGGCCCCTGCTCGCGAACGACGAGCGTGTCCTCGATCCTGACGCCACCGCGCCCGGAGAAGTACACACCCGGCTCGACGGTCACCACCGCACCGCAAAGCAGTGTACCGGTGCCGAGCTTGCCGATCCCGGGTGCTTCATGGATCTCCAGCCCCACGCCGTGGCCGAGTCCGTGCAGGAACAGGTCGCCGTATCCGGCGCTCTCGATCACCGACCGGGCCGCCGTGTCCACCGCGCCGACCTCGGCGCCGGGCGCGAGCGCTGCCCGACCCGCCGCCTGCGCCTCCCGAACCAGGTCGTAGAGGTCCCGCTGCCACTGCGAGACCTTCTCCAGCACGTACGTCCGGGTCATGTCGGAGTGGTAGCCGCCGATCTGCGCACCGAAGTCCAGTTTGAGGAGGTCGCCGGACCGCAGGACGGCGTCGGTGGGTCGATGGTGCGGGATCGCCGAGTTCGGGCCGGCGGCGACGATCGTCTCGAACGAGATTCCGTCGGCACCGTGGTCGAACATGAGCGACTCGAGTTCGCGACCCACCTCGCGTTCGGTCCGCCCCGGCCGCAGTCCCCCGCGCTCGATCAACGCCGCGAGGGCATCGTCGGCCGCCGCGCACGCCCGACGCAGCAGGTCGATCTCGCCCTCGTCCTTGACGGTTCGGAGTTGCTCCACCAGACGCGGGGCGCGGGTGAAACCGATCTCCGGTGCCGCCTCGACCCAAGCGGCGTGCTGGTCGAACGTCACGACGTGGCTCTCGAAGCCGAGCTTGCCGGCGCCCCAGGCGACAGCGAGTTCGAGCAGGCGCGGCGCGCTCGCGCGGGCGATCTCCGCCCGCAGGTCCGGCACCTGCTCGGCGACCTGCACCAGGTATCGACCGTCGGTGCAGATGACGGTCCGGTCCTCGGCACCCGACTCGTCGGCGGCGGTCACGAGCAACGCCGCATTCGAGCCGGTGAATCCGGTGAGGTAGCGGATGTTGAGCAGGTCCGTCACCAGCAGCGCGTCGAGGCTGTGCTCCCGCAGGAGAGCACGAAGTCGGCCGCGGCGCGCAGCGGTCGAAGCGGTCACCCGGTGGATCGACATGCCTCCGAAACTACCCTGCAACTACCCTGCGCCCACCCTGCTCCCCCGGCGCGACAGACGTGTCCGACGCCTCTTCGACCCGTTTGTGTGGGTTAGGACACAAGTGCCGAACCCTGCTGGTTACGCTGTGTCACATGAATGGGTGGGTCGTACGCGGTCTCGGTCTGGCATTGGTACACGTCGTGGTGCGCACTTTCCTGGGAGCCGCGGTGACGCAGTGGCCCCAGCAGGGCAGCATCCTGAGGTGGTTCTCGTTGATCCTCGTGATCCTCGCGGCGTTCCTGTGGGGCGCGCTCGACGGCATCCGCGACCGTCGCGCCAATCCCGACCCGGACGAGTCCGCGGATCTGACGATGATGTGGCTCAAGGCCGCCGCCGTCGCCGGCATCCTCGCCGGCGCCGCGGCCTGGATCCTCGGACTGATCTTCGACATCGCGATCACCAACGGCTCGCTGTTCTTCGAGGTCACCTCCGGCGCAGCCTTCACCATCCTGCTGATCTTCATCCCGGCGACGATCGGCGTCGCCCTCGGCCGGTTCCTCGTGGGACGCGATTCCGCGAAGGCACGGGCCGCCGGCGCAGTCGCGTATGCGGACGACGCCGATGTCGACGTCGAAGAGTCCGCCGCCGAGAACTACGCCGGCAGCGAGTGGTCGTACGAGCACGGCACCGAGGCCGGCTACGGCTACACCGACAGCGCCGCGGGAGACGGGAGCGGCGAAGGCGCGGTGCCCGCCGACAACACCGACACCGAGGTGTTCGCGCCGGTCGACCCGGACGGCAAGCCCGGTGGGGCGCACCGGGCCGACACGTAGACCGCGCAACGAACTCGCACTGAGAGACGAACGGGCCGGGGCGGATGATCCGCCCCGGCCCGTTCTGTCGTGCCAGGCTTCCCGACTCGCGTCGAGGCGCAGCTGTGTCAGCCGCGCTCGGCCAGGAACCGCAGCGCCAACGCATAGCCGGCGACGCCCAAGCCGACGATCGACCCGGTCGCCACCGAACTCAGGTACGAGTGGTGACGGAACTGCTCCCGCGCATGGACGTTCGAGATGTGCAGTTCCACCAGGCCGGCGGTCAGCTCGGCGCACGCGTCGCGCAGCACCACCGAAGTGTGGGTGAGCCCGCCCGCGTTCAGGATCACCGGCTCGCGGGCGTCCGCCGCGTCGTGGATCCAGCCGAGCAGTTCGCCTTCGCTGTCGCTCTGCCGGACGACCACCTCGATACCGAGGTCGGTGGCGGCCTTCTCACAGAGTGCAATCAGGTCGTCGTGCGTGGTCGAGCCGTAGACCTCGGGCTGCCGCTTGCCGAGCCGACCCAGGTTGGGTCCGTTGATGACCTGCACCCTCACAGCAGTACCGCCCCGCCGCTCGGGCTCTCGTCGCGTGCGACAGCCGAGTAGGCGGCGGCGAGCAGCGACGGATCCGGCCCCTCGAGCCGACCCGGCTTGGCGAGTCCGTCGAGCACGACGAAGCGGAGCAGGCCGGCGCGGTTCTTCTTGTCGGTCTGCATACCCTCGAGAAGCTGCCCGAACGCGTCGCCGTCGTACGTCGTGGGAAGACCGACCAGCTGCAGGATCGAGCGGTGCCGGTCGGCGGTGGCGTCGTCGAGTCGTCCGGCCAGGCGGCCGAGCTCGGCGGCGAAGACGAGTCCCACCGACACGGCGGCACCGTGGCGCCAGCGGTACCGCTCGCGGCGCTCGATCGCGTGGCCGAGGGTGTGGCCGTAGTTGAGGATCTCGCGCAGGTTCGACTCGCGCAGGTCGGCGGCGACCACCTTCGCCTTGACCTCGACCGAGCGGCGGATCAGTTCGGGCAGCACGGTGCCCGTCGGGTCCAGCGCGGCGGCGGGGTCGGCCTCGATGAGGTCGAGGATCACCGGGTCGGCGATGAATCCGGTCTTGATGACCTCCGCCATGCCCGCGACGATCTCGTTGTGCGGCACCGTCTCGAGCGTCGCCAGGTCGATCAGGACCGCCGACGGCTCGTGGAACGCACCGACCAGGTTCTTGCCGGCCTCCGTGTTGATCCCGGTCTTGCCGCCCACTGCGGCGTCGACCATGGCCAAAAGCGTCGTCGGGACGTGCACGATCCGCACGCCGCGCATCCACGTCGCGGCGACGAAGCCCGCGAGGTCGGTAGCGGCGCCGCCGCCGAGGCTGACGACCGCATCGCTGCGCGTCAGTCCGATTCGACCGAGCACCTCCCAGCAGAAGCCCGCGACCGCGAGGTCCTTGCCGTCCTCGGCGTCGGGGATCTCGACACGGTGGGCGTCGATTCCCTTCTCCGCCAAGGCTGCGCGCACGGCCTCCGCGGTCTCCGCGAGCGGCGGCTGGTGGAAGATGGCCACCGTGCGGGTGCCCTCGAGTTCCTCGACGAGCTCGCCGAGCAGACCTCGCCCGATGATCACGGGGTAGGGATCGGCCGTGGCGACCTCGACGCGTACCGGTTCGGTCACTTCTCTACTGCTCCGCTTCTGTGTCGTCTCTTGCCGGGTCGCCTGCGGCGGCCCCGTCGGTCAACTTGGTCACCAGCTGCTGGACGACCCGGCTGGGACTCCGGCTGTCGGTGCGTACCCGAATGGTCGCCACCTGCCGGTACAGCGGGCGGCGGCGACGCATCAGGGCGTGGTACTTGGCCTTGGGGTCGGCGCCGGCCAGCAGCGGTCGCCCCGTGTTCGCTCCGGTTCGCTTGAGCCCCTCGGCGACACTGATCTCCAGGTACACCACGGTATGCCCCGCCAACCGGGAACGGGTGCGTTCGGACAGGATCGCGCCGCCGCCCAGGGACAGGATCCCGTCGTGCGACTCGAGGGCCTCCCCGACCACCCGCTCCTCGATCTCCCGGAAGAAGGGCTCCCCATCCGTCTCGAAGATCTCCGGGATGGTGCGCCCGGTCTCGCGCTCGATCTCGGTGTCGGTGTCGAGCAACTCCAGATCGAGTGCCTGCGCGAGACGTCGGCCGATGGTCGACTTTCCCGCGCCCGGCGGCCCGATCAGGACGGCGCGCGGCGTCATCGCATCACCGCGACAGACGGGCCGCGATGCCGTCGACGTAACGCTGGTAGTTCGAGCGGGTCTCCGCGAGGGAGTCGCCACCGAACTTGTCGAGCGCGGCCTGGGCCACCACGAGCGCAACCATCGCCTCGGCCACGACACCGGCGGCCGGAACCGCGCACACATCCGAACGCTGGTGGATCGCCACGGCCTCCTCGCCGGTCGACATGTCGACCGTGGACAGCGCGCGCGGGACCGTCGAGATCGGCTTCATCGCGGCGCGCACACGCAGCGCCTCACCGTTGGTCATGCCGCCCTCGAGGCCGCCGGCGCGGTTGGTCGAACGCAGGACGCCGTCGGGGCCGGGACGCATCTCGTCGTGCGCGGCGCTGCCGCGGCGGCGTGCGGTCTCGAAGCCGTCACCGACCTCGACGCCCTTGATCGCCTGGATGCCCATCAGGGCGGCGGCGAGCTTGGAGTCGAGCCGGTCCGCGCCGCTGATGAACGAGCCGAGGCCGACCGGCAGACCGTGGACGATCACCTCGACGACACCGCCGAGGGTGTCGCCGTCCTTCTTGGCGGCCTCGATCTCGGCGATCATCGACTCTTCCGCGGCCTTGTCGCAGGCACGCACGGGGCTGGCATCGATGGCGTCGAGCGCGTCGGCGGCGGGACCGGGGCCGACGTAGGGGTCGGAGGCGCCGATCGAGATGACGTGCGAGACGACCTCGACGCCGAACAGCTGGCGCAGGAACTGACGGGCCACGGTTCCGGCCGCGACGCGGGCCGCGGTCTCACGGGCGCTGGCGCGCTCGAGGACGGGGCGGGCGTCGTCGAAGCCGTACTTGAGCATGCCCGAGTAGTCGGCGTGGCCGGGGCGCGGACGGGTCAGCGGCGCGTTGCGGGCCTGACCGGCGAGCTCCGCCTCGTCCACCGGGTCGGCGGACATGATCGTCTCCCACTTGGGCCACTCGGTGTTGCCCACCTCGACCGCGATCGGACCGCCGAGGGTGCGACCGTGCCGCACGCCACCGATGATCGTGACCTTGTCGGCCTCGAACTTCATGCGGGCACCGCGGCCGTAGCCGAGGCGACGGCGCGCAAGCTGCGCCGCGATGTCGTCGGACGTCACCTCGACGCCGGCAACCATCCCCTCGAGCATGGCAACGAGGGCGGGACCATGGGACTCTCCAGCAGTTATCCAGCGCAACACATCCAGCATCTTTCCACGAGCACGGCGTCCGGTACGACAGCGGGCCGTCCGCCGCTCCCGTCACACCGGCCACATCGCCAACGCGGTCGCCGCGCACATCGACGGACCGTGGGCGATCATCCCGTCCGCTCTCCCCCGCAACACGCCCACCACGGCGGTGAGGACTGGCGCGAGGGCGGCGGCCGCGAGCCACGTCTGGGCCCCGCCGAGGCCCGCCGCGGCGCCCAGACCGAGCGCCAGTTTGACGTCGCCCGCACCCATGGCCGCGGGCGCCGTCAGGTGCACGAGCAGGTACAGCCCCGACAGCATCAGGCCGCCGACGACCGCCGTCCGCCACTGCCCCGTGGCGGTCGCGAAGCCCACGATCGCCACCGCGCCCGGAAGGGTCAGGACATTGGGGAGACGGCGCACCCGCAGGTCGACGACACCGGCCGCGATCGTCCACCACACGAACAGCAGCGCCGGTGCGAGGGTGGGCACGAGCCCGTTCCGCACCGCGACCGCCGCGAACCCGAGTGCACACGCGACCTCGCACCATCCGGCGGGCACCGGCGACTCGCGCGCGAGCCGTGCCACGACGCGCCTGGTTCCGGCCCCGGCGGCGACACCCGCCGCAACGCCCACCACACCGATCCACCACATGCCGAGAGCATGCGGTGCGTCCAGGACGCCCGGCCCCGGGAATCGGCGGCCGCGAACAGATCTGTGGATGCGTGTGCGGCTGTGGAGAACCGCGGACCGGGTCCGGGCTCAGCGCGGCAGTGCCGCCGCCATCGCCTCTCGCGGTGCGGGCATGCCGGTGAACTGCTCGACCTGCCCGTACGCCTGGTTGAGCAGCATCGCCAGACCACCGACGACGGTTCCGCCGGTGCGCTCGACCGCGTCCGCCAGCGGGGTGGGCCACGGATCGTAGATCGCGTCGAGCACGAACGGGGCCCGACCGATCGCGTCGGCGAACGGCGCGGCGGCCCCCGCGGGAACGGTGCTCACCAGTGCAGCCGACGCGGTGCAGACGTCGGCCAGTCGCCCGTCGTCGAACGTCAGGTGCCGCACGGACAGCCCCACCGCCTCCGCGCACTCGAGCGTGGGCCGAGCGCGGTCGGCATCACGCGCGACGACCGTCACCGATGCCACGCCCATGTCGGCGAGCGCGACGAGAGCCGGGCGGGCCGTTCCGCCGGCGCCGACCACGACGGCCGCGGCACCGGCGAGGTCACCGATCCCACCCTCGACGAGGGCGCCGCGGACACCGTCGACGTCGGTGCAGTCGGCGCTCCAGCCGCCGTCGATGCGGACGAGGGTGTTCGCCGAGCCGATCGTGACCGCCCGCTCGGTGCGTTCGGTCGCGAACTCGAGGGCCGCGACCTTGCCAGGCATCGTCACCGACAGTCCCACCCATTCGGGGCCGAGGCCCGCGACGAGACCGGGCAACTGCTCACCGGTGCATTCGATGCGCTCGTACGTCCAGTCCGTCAGCCCGAGCGCGCGATACGCCGCCAGGTGCAGATCCGGGGACTTCGAGTGCGAGATCGGACTGCCGAGAACGGCGGCCTTACGCGCGGCCACTGCGATCACCTTCCACTGTCGAGGATGCCACTCTGCTGCGCCAACCCGATGTTCGCGAGGTGCTCGTCGTAACTCCGGGTGAACAGCGTGGTGCCCTTCTTGTCGATCGTCACGAAGTACAGATAGTCACCGGGAGCCGGATTCTCCACCGCGCGAAGAGCATTGATGCTCGGCGACGAAATCGGCGTGGCCGGCAACCCCGGGCTGGCGTAGGTGTTCCACGGCGTGACGCGGGCGCGATCGGCGTCGGTCGTGGCGACCTCCGTCGCGTCGAGCGAGTAGTTCACCGTCGAGTCGAACTGCAGCGGCTGGTTCACCGCGAGCCGGTTGACCACGACGCGGGCGACCTTGTCGAAGTCCGCGGGCAGCGCCTCGCGTTCGACGAGCGACGCCACGATCAGCATCTGGTACGGGTCGAGGCCGACGTTGCCACCGGCCGTCTTGATACCGGTGGACTCGTAGCTCTCCGCACTCGAACTGACCAGGTGCTCGAGAATCGCGACGGGCGACTCGGTGGGATCGAAGTCCCAGCTGCCGGCGGCGATCAGCCCCTCGAGCTGGCGGTCGCGGTCCGGGACGTTCGCCACCTGCTTACGCGCCCAGTCCGGGACGCCCAGGGCGGCCAGATCCGAGCTCGCGCCGGCGGTGTTGAGGTCGTCGTAGCTGATGCACTTACGTGCCTCGGTCGGGCCGACACAGCTGGCCTCCGAGATCAGCGTGTAGATGCCCTTCTTGATCGCACCGGTCTGCACGTCGCGGGTGTCGTGGAGCTGACGGCCCTCCGAGATCACCGTCTGACCGACGCGCGCGGACGGCGACACGAGCGCGGACACCGCGTCGGCGCCCGAGATCTTCGTGGCGACCGCATAGAAGCCCGGTTGCAGGGAGTTCATGGCGTCGTTGCGCAGCGCTGCCCGGTAGAACGCGGACTCGCTCGCGACCACGTCCTTGTCTGCCATCGAGTTCGCGATCTCGTCGGCGGTATCGCCCGCGTGGACCTGCACCACCACCTCGGGCCCGGCGGGCCCGGCGTAATCGGCGAAGTCGCTGCCGCTCAGCTTGCCGTAGACGGCGACGGCAGCGGCGCCCATGCCGCCCAGCAGCACCGCTCCGGCGAGGACGCCGATGACCCGGCCCCGACGCTTGCGCTGCGCGGCCGCACGCTCCCGCCGGACCGCACCGCGGCTCAACGGTTGCGCGCCGACCGCGGTCGGCAGTGCCCGTCGGGTGGAGTCGTCGTACGTGTAGTGGTCGAACTCCGGTTCGTAACCGTAGTCCTGACCGGTGGGGTAACCGTGCTGTGCCTGGTAGCCGTCGTGGTCGTCGCCGTAGACGCCTGCGGTGTCGTAGCCGGGGTCCGAGTAGTAGCCCTGCCCGGGATCGTCCTCGTACCCGTCGTTGTAGCGGTGATCGTCGTAGCCGGGAGCCGACTCGAACTCGGGACGCCCCGGCTGCCGATGATCGTTCACAGGCCGTCCTCCGTGGGTCGGCCGCTACCGTCCGAGTCCGTTACGTTCACCGCTCTGCTCCGCTCGTCCAACCATCCCTGCAAGATCGCCACAGCGGCGGCCTGATCGATCATCGGCCGCTGTCCCTTCGCACTGACGCCGCTCTCGCGGAGTGCACGCGACGCCGTGACCGTCGTCAGCCGCTCGTCGGCCATCCGCACCGGAATCGGATCGATGCGGCGGCGCACCCTCTGCGCGAACGCGGACGCGAGGCCCGCGGCCTTCCCGCGTTCCCCGCGCAGAGTCTGCGGCAGACCGACGATAACCTCGACGGCCTCGTACTCCTCGACAAGCTCGACAATCCGCCGGATATCCGGCGCGTCGGGCCCCTTCTCCTTCGAGCGGGGGACGGTCTCGACCGGCGTCGCGAGAATGCAGTCGGGGTCGCACGAGGCCACCCCGATCCGCACGCTTCCGACGTCGATGCCGATCCGACGGCCGCGCCCGGGATCGTCGACTCCGGGCCGATCAGGCCCCGGCTGTGCGGGACGGTCGGGACCCGGCTGTGCGGGACGGTCGGGACCCGACGGGGCAGGACGGTCGGGACCCGACGGGGCCGGGGGCACCGCTAGGAGTTCCCGGCCAGCTCAGCGACCCGACCCCGGACACCCTCGAGTGCTGCGGGGATACCGGAGACGTCGGAGCCGGCGCCCTGGGCCATGTCCGCCTTGCCGCCGCCGCGGCCGCCGATCTGGGGTCCGAAGCTCGCGACGAGGTCGCCGGCCTTGATGCCCAGGTTCTGCGCCGCCTTGGTGGTGGCCACGACGAACGGGACCTTGCCGTCGGCGCTGCCGAGCAGCACCACGACCGCGGGCTGGGTGCCGAAGCGGCCCCGGACGTCGGTGACGAGGCTGCGCAGGTCGTTACCGGCGACACCCTCGGGCGCCCGCTCGGCGACGAGCAGCACCTCACCGAAGCGGTGGGCCTTGTCGACGAAGGTTCCGGCGGACGCCAGGACCGCGGCGGCCTTGGTGGCCTCGAGTTCCTTCTCGGCCGCGCGCAGACGCTCGACGAGCGCCTCGACACGGGCCGGGACCTCGTCCGACGGCACCTTCAGCGACGACGCCACACCGGCGAGCAGCGCCCGCTCCTTGGCCAGGTAGCGGTACGAGTCGAGTCCGACGAACGCCTCGACGCGACGCACACCGGAACCGACCGACGACTCACCGAGGAGCGTCACCGGGCCGATCTGCGTGGAGTGCTGGACGTGCGTGCCGCCGCACAGCTCCATCGAGAACGGTCCACCGATCTCGACGACGCGGACCTCGTCTCCGTAGTTCTCGCCGAACAGCGCCATCGCGCCCATCTGCTTCGCGCGGTCGAGATCGGTGACGAACGTGTTCACCGGGTGGTTCGCGGCGACGGCCTCGTTGGTGACGACCTCGATCTCCTGCTTCTGCGACTCCGACAGCTGGCCCTGCCAGTTGAAGTCGAAGCGCAGGTAGCCCGGCTTGTTGAGCGAGCCGGCCTGAACGGCGTTGGGGCCCAGCACCTGTCGCAGTGCCGCGTGCACCATGTGGGTGCCGGAGTGGCCCTGCGTAGCGCCCTTGCGCCACTCCGGGTCGACCTGCGCGAGGACGACGTCGCCCTCGGTGATCTGACCCTCCTTGACGGTGACCTTGTGGACCCACACCTTCTTGGCGATCTTCTGCACGTCGTTCACCTGCACGCGCAGGCCCGCCGCCGAGATCGAGCCGATGTCAGCGATCTGGCCGCCGGCCTCGGCGTACAGCGGGCTGCGGTCGAGAATGACCTCGACGTCCTGGCCCGCGGTAGCCGTGGGCACGCGAACACCGTTGGAGATGAGCGCGAGCACGTGCGCTTCGGAGACCAGCTCGTTGAAGCCGGTGAACTCGGTGGGGCCGCGGTCGACGAGCTCCTTGTAGACCGACAGGTCGGCGTGGGCGTGCTTGCGCGCCTGCGCATCCTCCTTGGCGCGCTTGCGCTGCTCGGCCATGAGGGAACGGAAGCCGTCCTCGTCCACGTTCAGGCCGGCCTCGGCCGCCATCTCGAGGGTCAGGTCGATCGGGAAGCCGTAGGTGTCGTGCAGGACGAACGCCTCGTTGCCGCCGAAGACCGTCTTGCCGGCCGCCTTGACCTGGTCGGCCTCCGCCTCGAACATCTTCGAGCCGGCCGCGATCGTGCGCAGGAACGCGGTCTCCTCACCGACCGCGACACCCACGATGCGGTCGAAGTCGGTGGCGAGCTCCGGGTACGACGGCGACATCGTGTCGCGCACGACGGTGACGAACTCACGCATGCTCGGCTTCTCGGCGCCGAGCAGCTTCGCCGAGCGGATGATGCGGCGCAGCAGACGGCGCAGCACGTAGCCGCGACCCTCGTTGCCGGGGTTGACGCCGTCGGCGATCAGCATGACGGCGGTGCGTGCGTGGTCGGCGATGACTCTGAAACGAATGTCTGCAGCGGATCCGTCCGGGCCCTCGGCGCCGTACGTGCGGCCGGAGAGCTCCTCGGCCTTGGTGATCACGGGGCGGACGAGGTCCGTCTCGTAGACGTTGTCGACTCCCTGCAGCAGGAACGCGACGCGCTCGACACCCATACCGGTGTCGATGTTCTGCTTCGGCAGCGGGCCGAGGATCTCGAAGCTGTCCTTGCCGGTGCCCTCGCCGCGCTCGTTCTGCATGAACACGAGGTTCCAGATTTCGAGGTACCGGTCCTCGTCGGCCTCGGGGCCACCCTCGGCGCCGTACTCGGGGCCGCGGTCGTAGTAGATCTCCGAGCACGGTCCGCACGGTCCGGGGATGCCCATCGACCAGTAGTTGTCGGCCATGCCGCGGCGCTGGATGCGCTCGTCGGGGATGCCGGCCTCTTCCATCCAGATGTCGCGGGCCTCGTCGTCGTCGAGGTAGACGGTCACCCACAGCCGCTCGGGGTCGAAGCCGTAGCCGCCGTCCGAGGTGCTGTTCGTCAGCAGCGCCCACGCGTGCTTGATAGCACCGCGCTTGAAATAGTCGCCGAAGCTGAAGTTGCCCGCCATCTGGAAGAACGTGTTGTGGCGTGTGGTGATGCCGACGTTCTCGATGTCACCGGTGCGCACGCACTTCTGCACGCTGGTCGCGGTGTCGTAGGGCGGCGTCTGCTGGCCCAGGAAGAACGGCTTGAACTGCACCATGCCGGCGTTGACGAACAGCAGGTTCGGGTCGTCGAGAATCAGCGAGGCGCTGGGCACCTCGGTGTGGCCCGCCTTGACGAAATGGTCGAGGAAGCGCCTACGGATCTCGTGGGTCTGCACCTGTGTTCGTCCTAACGTATGTCCGTCGAAATTCACTGTGTCCGGCCGCCGATAACGCCTCCGAGACGCGAAACGACCATTGGCAAGCTTAACGCCCCCGCGCCAATCGTTTATTCGGCGCACGTGATGCCCCGCTGGTTCCCGGCGTCACCGTGACGAGCCCCACGCGACCGGACGACGTTCTCACCGACGGCGCAACAGGTCTCAGCGGCCGCGCACGATCCGGCGGAGCTTGCCCACCCGTCCGGCGATCTCCCGCTCGGCGCCGTGGGTGGTGGGCTCGTAGTAGTCGACACCGACCAGTTCGTCCGGCGGGTACTGCTGAGGCAGGACGCCGTCCTGGTGGTCGTGCGGGTACTTGTATCCGACGGCGTTGCCGAGCTGCGCCGCGCCCGCGTAGTGGCCGTCCCGCAAGTGCGGCGGGACCAGGCCCGACTTGCCGGCCGCGACGTCGGCCATCGCGGCACCCAGCGCGGCGATGACGGCACCGGACTTGGGTGCGGTCGCGAGGTGGATCGTGGCCTGCGCGAGGGCGAGCCGCGCCTCGGGCATGCCGATCAGCTGCACGGCCTGAGCCGCGGCGGTCGCGGTCTGCAGCGCGGTCGGGTCGGCCATGCCGATGTCCTCGCTGGCGTGCACGACGAGGCGGCGGGCGATGAACCGCGGGTCCTCCCCCGCCGTGATCATCCGGGCGAGGTAGTGCAGCGCGGCGTCGACATCCGAGCCGCGAATCGACTTGATGAACGCGCTGATCACGTCGTAATGCTGGTCACCGTCACGGTCGTAGCGGACGGCGGCCTTGTCGACGCTGGACTCGACCGTCTCGAGGTCGACGACCGCGGGGCGTTCGTCGGTGCGGTCGAGCGCGGTACCGGCGGCGGCCTCGAGCGCGGTCAGCGCCCGCCGCGCGTCGCCTGCGGCCAGCCGGACGAGATGCTCGAGCGCGTCGTCGGTGAGGTCGACGGACCCGCCGAGGCCGCGCTCGTCCTCGCGGGCGCGCTCGATGACGCTGCGGATGTCGTCCGCGGTCAGCGACTGGAGTTGCAGCACGAGCGACCGCGACAGCAGCGGCGACACCACCGAGAACGACGGGTTCTCAGTGGTCGCGGCAACCAGGAGCACGATCCGGTTCTCCACGGCCGCCAACAGCGCGTCCTGCTGGGTCTTGGAGAAGCGGTGGACCTCGTCGATGAACAGCACCGTCTGCTCGCCTTGAAGGAGGCGGCGGCGGGCCAGTTCGAGGACGCCGCGCACCTCCTTGACCCCGGCGGACAGCGCGGACAGCGCCTCGAATTTCCGGCCCGTCGCACCCGAGATCAGCGATGCGAGCGTGGTCTTGCCGGTTCCCGGCGGCCCGTAGAGCAGTACCGACGATGCACCGGAGCCCTCCACGAGACGCCGTAGCGGCGCCCCGGGACCCAACAGGTGCTGCTGACCGACCACCTCCGACAGCGCGGCCGGACGCATCCGCACCGCAAGCGGCGCCCCCGGACTCGGCGATGCGGCCTGCCGTGGCACCGACGTCAGCGGCTGCGACTCCGGGTCGGGCTCGGCCGCGGGAGCCTCGAACAGACCCGCCCCGTCGCCCGCGGTGTCGGTGTCGCCGAAGAAATCAGTCACGCCCCGACGCTACTAGCCGCCACCGACGGCGGGCGACGCCGCTCGCGTCGCGGTCAGCGCCCGAACAGCGACTTGAAGAACCCCGGCTTGGCCGGCTGCTCACACTTGCACCGTTCGGCGGCCGGCACCGTGCGCATGACGCTGTCGACGTGCCGGCCACAGCCTCCCCAGGTGGTCTTGTTGCAGGTCCGGCAGGTAACGGGGTAGCACACGATGAATCTCCTCGAGCGTGGGTTGCAGGTGGCACCCACCATACCCCCAGGGGTATCTACTGCAATGTGCCGATCCCCACTCTCGACTCGATCGGTCAGCGGTCCACCCGCACCCCGGCCAGCCATCCGGTCAGCGGTCCACCCGCACCCCGGCCAGCCATCCGGTCAGCAGCGGCAGCACGACGTCCGCGCCCATCGCGCTCATGTGATGCCGGCCGGGCATCACCTCCACCACCCAACCGCGGGCTTCGAGGTCCGCGCGACGCTTCAGCAGCGGCTCGGCCACCTTCACAGTGACGTCACCCCAGCCGGGCCCGTAGGCGATCTCGTCGGCCGCACCGGCGAAGCACAGCCGCGGAACCGTCGGTACCGCCCCGGACGCGGTGTCGTCGAATGCCTGCAGTGCCTCGTACAGCGTCACGAACTGCCTGGTCTGCGCCTCGGTACTGGTGACCGCGACGGCGTCCCAGTCCCCGGCCTCGACCGATGTGTGGGTTGCAGACGGCGCGGCCGCCATGGCGTGGGCCGCACGGGTGACAGCGAGCATCTCCAGGTACGGGGCAGGGTGCGCCATCCGGTGTCCTAGTCGGCGGCGATCACCGCGAACGAGTACCGGAATCCGGGTGCCGTCGTGCAGCACCGCCTCATCGTGCCGTTGCCCCATCTCCAGCGCTCCTTACGACGTATAGTGCAATGGACCAGGAACTATACAATGTAAGGAACGGAAATGGGTCCTATCACCGGGCGCGGGGATGCGGCCCGCACACTGTCCCTGCTCTGGGAATCCCCCACCGCCGGATCCGACGCCGGCTCGGGACTCACGCTCGACTCGATCGTCGCGGCGGCTACCGCCATCGCCGATGAACGCGGCGACGCGTCCGTCCCCCTGCGCGCGATCGGCGATCGCCTCGGGTGCACCGCGATGGCGCTCTACACGTACGTCGGCGGGAAGGCCGAGTTGCTCGACCTCATGTACGACCGGGCCTACGCCGGCTTCGCGGCGACCCGACCGGTATCGGTGACGGAGTGGGCCGAGCATCTGCTCGAGCTGTACGTCGAGCACC
The DNA here is from genome assembly GCF_052113525.1 of Rhodococcus sp. TAF43. Classification (NCBI taxonomy): domain Bacteria; kingdom Bacillati; phylum Actinomycetota; class Actinomycetes; order Mycobacteriales; family Nocardiaceae; genus Rhodococcus; species Rhodococcus sp. TAF43. The sequence goes on along the minus strand of NZ_JBFRDL010000005.1, from coordinate 87,297 downwards.
CCTGGATGCTCGACCTCGCGCACGCCCGTCCGGTGCTGGGCCCACACCAGCAGGACGCGTTCGAGTCGCTTCTCGGAACCCTGCTGCCGATCGGACTCCACCACGCCGACGTGGCCGCGATCGCGTCGTCCGCGTTCTCGCTCGCGGCGGCCGCCGCCCGCACCGTCGTCGACGCCCGCCGGGCACCGTCGGTGACCGGCGAGGGCGACGAGCAGTGGTGGGCCGACAGGATGGACGCGCTGGCCGCGGCGGCCCCTGACTTCGCCGACCGTTACCCGCTGTCCAGCAGATTGATGGGCAGGGACGAGTCGGCCGTTCCTCCCCCGGGCGACGACGCCCCGATCATGGAACGTGCGGCGCGCGCAAACCTGCGCCGCGCACTCGAGTTGCTGCTGGCGGGCGCCGCCGGGTCCGACCGGGACTGAGTCGGATCAGCCGAGGCGTTCGCGCAGGCGCTCCAGCACCTGCGACGCGTGCTCGGCGACGGCGTCGTGTCCCGACCGCTCCGCGAATCGGGCCAGGCCCTCCCACCGCGCCGCGAGCGCCTCGTTCCGGGGCGCCGACAGATGGTGCTCCCGCACTGCGGCGATCCGCGTGTAGTCCTCGGGCAGGAACAGGAACGTGCTGAGCCACACCCACACGAGCTGCGCGTCGATCACCCGTTCGGTGAGGAATTCGTCGTCCGCCAGCACCGGCCACATCCCGACGACCTCGGCCCGCCACGCCTCGGTCATCGCACTCGCCCGCTCGTACGACAGGTCGATGCTGCACAGGCACGCCGGGAACGACACCAGCGCGTACGCGAGGTCCAGCGTCGCGTCCCGGAAGCCACCCCACTCGTAGTCCAGGAACCGGACACCCTCGTCGTTGACGATGATGTTGTCCGGGCACAGATCGGACGGGCTGAAGGCGCGGAACCGACCGCCACCGAAGAGCCTGCCGGCGCGTGCCGCGATCGCGAGCACCTCCGGTGACACCTCGACGTCGAGGTGCTCGGCGAGTAGTCCCGGCACAACCTCGAGCGAGGCTGCCGCCTGCTCGGCGACCACATCGCCGCAGTGCGCCACCTCCGCACGACGCAGCAGGGCGGTGAAGTCCTCCTCGCGCCCGACGGTCGCAGCATGCATCCGCCCGAGCGCCTGAGCCATCGCCATCAGCGAGTTCGTGACGGTGTCCGGATCGGCGTTCTTGAGCAGCGCGGCGAACGGAGTGGAGTCGCCGAGGTCACCCAGGACGAGCAACCGGGTCTCGAAGTCGTACGCCAGTAGTTCGGCGCCCGGACGGCTCTCGGTCGCGAGCGCGGTCGCGAACTGGTAGGAGACCGCCTCGCGGAGGAAGGCGACGTCGACCGTGGCGGTGTCCGCCATGCCCTCGAACTCGATGCGTCGCGGATCGGCCTTGCGTGACGTCTCGCGAACCTGCTTGATCACCAACGTCCGTGGCAGCGAGAACGGGTTCTCGGCGACCCGGACGCGGAGGACGATGGTGCGGCCGCTCCCCCCGAGATCGACGGGGTCGACGAGTCGGACCGGCGCCCCGGTCCGACGAGTGAGCAACTTCTCGGCTGCGGCAACTACCTCGGAGAGGGGTTCCGCCAATATTGCGGTCATCGATCACCAACCTACCCGGCGCGGCCCCTCACGGCCCGACATTCATCGCCCGCCCCGCCATCCGGATCTCATCGACCTGGGGGAATACAGGGTTGCAGGTCGGTTACGGCCGTTTTCGGCGCGTCGGCTGAGCACGGTTCGACGACGGAGCCCCGCGCCACGGCGATGTGCGTGACGCGGGGCTCCGACGAACTGCGTGGTTACTTGCCTTCTGCGCCGACCGGCTCCGGCTTGACGTCGATGCCGGACTCCTTGCGCTGCAGCTCGGTGATCGCCGCCGGCGCGTCGGTGAGCGGATCGACGCCGCCACCGGACTTCGGGAACGCGATGACCTCGCGGATCGAGTCCACGCCCGCGAGCAGGGCCGTGATGCGGTCCCAGCCGAAGGCGATGCCGCCGTGCGGCGGGGCGCCGAACGCGAAGGCGTCGAGCAGGAAGCCGAACTTCTCCTCGGCTTCCTCGTGCGAGATGCCCATCACCTTGAAGACGCGTTCCTGGATGTCCTTGCGGTGGATGCGGATGCTGCCGCCACCGATTTCGTTGCCGTTGCAGACGATGTCGTAGGCGTAGGCCAGCGCCGAACCCGGATCGGTGTCGAAGGTGTCGATCGACTCCGGCTTGGGCGAGGTGAACGCGTGATGCACCGCGGTCCAGGCGCTGTAGCCCAGGGCCACGTCGCCGCTGGCGGTCGCGTCGGCGGTGGGCTCGAACATCGGCGCGTCCATGATCCACACGAACGCCCAGGCATCCGGGTCGATCAGGTTCTGCTTGCGCGCGATCTCGCCGCGGGCCGCGCCGAGCAGCGCGCGCGAGGACTTGGTCGCACCCGCACCGAAGAAGATGCAATCGCCGGGCTTGGCGCCGACGTGCGCGGCGAGACCCGCGCGCTCGGTGTCGGTCAGGTTCTTCGCGACCGGACCGGTCAGTGCGCCGTCCTCGCCGACCAGCACGTAGGCGAGACCCGGCGCGCCGCGCTGCTTGGCCCAGTCCTGCCAGCGGTCGAGCTCGCGGCGCGGCTGGGCGGCCCCGCCCGGCATGACCACCGCGCCGACGTACTCGGCCTGGAAGACGCGGAACGTGGTGTCCTTGAAGAACTCCTTGCACTCCACGAGTTCGACGCCGAACCGCAGGTCGGGCTTGTCGGAGCCGAAACGGCGCATGGCCTCGGCGTAGGTCATCCGGGCGATCGGCGTGGTGATCTCGTGACCGATGAGCTTCCACACGGCGTGCAGGATCTCCTCGGCCAGCAGGATGACGTCCTCCTGGGTCACGAAGCTCATCTCGATGTCGAGCTGCGTGAACTCGGGCTGACGGTCCGCACGGAAGTCCTCGTCGCGGTAGCAGCGGGCGATCTGGTAGTACCGCTCGATGCCGCCGACCATGAGCAGCTGCTTGAACAGCTGGGGGCTCTGCGGAAGCGCGTAGAAGTTGCCGGGCTGCAGGCGCGCGGGCACCAGGAAGTCACGCGCACCCTCGGGGGTGGACCGGGTCAGCGTCGGGGTCTCGACCTCGACGAACTCGTGGTGAGCCAGGACCGAGCGGGCCGCGGCGTTGGCCTTCGAGCGCAGCCGAATCGCGTGGCCGGGGCCCTCGCGGCGCAGGTCGAGGTAGCGGTACTTGAGCCGCGCTTCCTCGCCGGCCTGGTCGTCGAGCTGGAACGGCAGCGGGGCGCTCTCGTTGAGCACCTCGAGCTCCGTCGCGTTGACCTCGATGGCACCGGTGGGGATTTCGAAGTTCTGGTTCCCCTCGGGGCGGACCTCGACGACGCCGGTGACCTTGACGCAGTACTCGGCGCGGAGGCGGTGCGCCTGCTCGAGCACGTCGCCCGCGCGGAACACGACCTGGGACACGCCCGAGGCGTCACGCAGGTCGATGAAGATCACCCCGCCGTGATCGCGCCGCCGCGCCACCCAACCGGTGAGGGTGACGGTCTGCTCAGCGTGCTCGGGTCGTAGCGAGCCGGCCAGGTGGGTGCGCAGCACGGGATTCCTTTCACAAACTTCCAGCACAGTTGTCGATCCGTGCTTCCAACACGGTGTTCTGTCTGCTGCGATCCTACGGAGGCACCGCGTGTTATCGCCAAACGCATGCCGGATTGCTGGAAAGCTGTAACGACCAGCACAGGTGTTTCGGACAGGGAGCCAGCGCAATGACCTTCAACGACGATGTCCGCATCAACGCGGGGCGCGTCTCCGTCGGTGGAGGCGGAGGCGGCGGGCGCGGCGGCAAGTTCGTCCTCGGCGGCGGCGCCGGAGGCCTGATCGTGCTGGTCCTGGCGCTCCTGCTCGGCGGCGATCCGGGCTCGATCCTCGGCGGTCTGAGCGGGGCGACAGGAACACCCCTGGACTCCGGCACCAGCGCGGTCAGCGGCGCGGCCCTCGACGACTGCGAATTCGGCACCGACGCGAACCGCGACATCGGCTGCCGCATGGCGGGTACCGCGGAGAGCCTCGATGCCGTGTGGGGCGCCCAGCTGCCCGCGCAGACGGGGGTGGAGTACGTCGCGCCGAAGGTGCGGCTCTTCTCCGGCTCCATCAACACCGGATGCGGATACGCCACGAGTGACGTGGGCCCCTTCTACTGTCCCGCCGATTCCACCGCCTACTTCGACACAAGCTTCTTCCAACTCCTCGTCGACCAGTTCGGCGCCAATGCCGGTCCGCTGGCGCAGGAGTACGTGGTGGCCCACGAGTTCGGCCACCACATCCAGAACCAGCTCGGTGACATCGGACGGGCGCAGCAGGATCCACGTGGTGCAACCTCGCAGGCCGTGCGCACCGAACTGCAGGCCGACTGCTACGCCGGCATCTGGGCGCACTACGCATCCACCCAGCCAGGCCCGAACAGCTCCCAGCCGTTCCTGAAGCCGCTCACCGAGAACGACATCCGCGACGCGTTGTCGGCGGCGTCGGCGGTGGGCGACGACCGGATCCAGCGGTCCGCGGGCGCCAGTGTGAACCCCGAGGGCTGGACCCACGGGGCGTCGGACCAGCGTCAGGCCTGGTTCCTGGCCGGCTACAACACCGGGAAGGTGAGCGCGTGCGACACCTACTCGGCGCGCAGCCTGGACAATCCCCCGGCACTGCGCTGAGAGCCTGCCGCATAGCCTGTCTTCGACACTCGCAGTAGATCGTTCGAAGGAGGCCGCCGTGGCGACCGTGCACCGCGAACGCGCGCTCAGCGCACCCGACGAGGTCGCGTTGCGCGACGGCCGCGCCGAGTTGTCGTGGGCGGACGTCGAATCGGTCGTGAACCGGGTCGCGAACGCGCTCCGCGAGGTGGTCGTCGGCCCCGATCGCCGGGTTGCGGTGTTCGCCCGCAACTCGGCCGAGACCATCCTGGCCCACGTCGGCATCATCTACGCGGGCAGCTCACCGGTGCCGGCGAGCTATCACCTGACGGCCCGGGAGTTGACCTACATCCTCGAGGACTCGAAGGCCGACGCCCTGTTCGTCGGTCCCGAGACGGCCGCGATCGGTGCGGCGGCGGCCCGCGCGGCGGGGTTACCGCTGGTCGTGGGCTGGCGGGTGCCCGGCGAGGCCGTCGTCGACTGGGACGAGTGGCTCGCAGCGGCGTCGGATGCCGCTCCCCCGACCGAGGTCCCGGCGATGCCGTTCCTGAGTTACACGTCGGGCACCACCGGACGGCCCAAGGGCGTCAACAGCCTGGCCGGGAGCCCCGATCCGGGTGCGACCGTCGACGACTACGTCCGCTCGATGGGCACGCTGCCGCTGGCGCAGTGGCCCGGACATCTCGTCGTCGGCCCGCTGCACCACACCGGCCCCCTCGCCGGTGTCCGACTGGTCGCGTCCGGCAGGCCGGTCACGGTCCTCGAAAAGTTCGACGCCGAAACCGTGCTCGCGACGGTCCAGCGGCATCGCATCGCGACAACGCTGATGGTGCCCACGCATTTCCACCGTCTCCTGTCGTTGCCCGCCGCAGTCCGCGCCCGGTACGACGTGAGCTCGCTGCGGCTCGTCACCCACACCGGCGCACCGTGCCCGCAGGACGTGAAGCGCGCCATGATCGACTGGTTCGGGCCGGTGCTGTTCGACTCGTACGGTGGCAGCGAATCCGGGCCGCTGTGCGGGATCTCCAGCGCCGACTGGCTGGTGCGGCCGGGCAGCGTCGGGCGGGTGCGACCACCGTTCGTGCGGGCGGTGGCCGTGGACGACGACGGCCGCGAACTGCCCGCCGGAGCCGAGGGACGGCTCGCGTTCGAGGAACGGGACGGGCGATCAGTGGCCTATCTCAACTCGGCCGACAAGACGGCCGAGGCCCTGATCCGACCGGGACTGTTCACCCTGGGCGACGTCGGGTACGTCGACGACGAGGGCTTCATCTTCGTCACCGATCGCGAGACCGACATGATCATCTCCGGCGGCGTCAACGTCTACCCGGCCGAGATCGAGCAGGTCCTCATGGCGCATCCGGAGGTCGCGGACGTCGCGGTCATCGGGGTTCCGGACACCGACATGGGCGAGTCGGTGTGGGCACTGGTCGTGCCGCGGGACGTCGACCACCGGCCCGACCCTGATGCGCTCCTCGCCCACTGCCGAAACCGGCTGGCGGGCTACAAGATTCCCCGGACGATCGAGTTCCGAGAGTCGCTGGGACGCAGCAACATGGGCAAACTCACCAAGCGCCTCCTGCGGGCGCCGTACTGGACGTCCGCGAACTCCCGGTGACGGCCCCGCCCCGGCAACCGTGGACATCTACCCCGTCGGTTGGTATAGATTAATCATCTAACCAATTAAACCGTCGATCCGACACCGCTCGCGACGACGGCGACCGAGGAGGTCGGGCCATGGCCGAGGCATACGTAGTCGATGCGGTTCGCACCGCGGTGGGCCGCCGGAACGGCGGCCTGTCCTGCGTCCATCCGATCGACCTGGGCGCGAGCGTGATCCGGTCGATCGTGGACCGGACCGGCATCGATCCGACGGCCGTCGACGACGTGATCTTCGGCTGCGTCGACGCGATCGGCGGCCAGGCAGGCAACATCGCGCGCACCTCCGCGTTGGCTGCCGGCCTGCCCGAGACGGTCCCGGGAGTCACCGTCGACCGCCAGTGCGGCTCCAGCCAGCAGGCGCTGCATTTCGCGGCGCAGGCAATCATGAGCGGCACAGCCGATCTGGTCGTGGCGGGCGGCGTGCAGAACATGAGCCGGATCCCGATCTCCTCGGCAATGACCGTCGGACTGCAGTTCGGCTTCGAGGATCCGCATTCGGGCTCGATCGGATGGGAGCGCCGCTACGGCGCGGAGGAGATCTCCCAGTTCCGGGGCGCGGAACTGATCGCCGAGAAGTGGGATATCAGCCGCGAGCAGATGGAGCACTGGGCCCTGCGCAGTCACGCGCGGGCGAACGACGCGATCAGCGCGGGACGGTTCGACACCGAGATCGTCCCGGTCGGCACGTTCGCGGTCGACGAATGCCCCCGTGACACGAGCCTCGAAGCCATGGCGGCACTTCCGACGCTGCGCGAGGGCGGACGGCTCACCGCCGCGCTGGCGAGCCAGATCTCGGACGGCGCCAGCGCCGTACTGGTCGCGTCCGAGGCGGCCGTCGAGGCGCACAACCTCGTCCCCCGCGCCCGGATCCATCACGTCAGCGCCCGCGGCGCCGACCCGGTCTTCATGCTCAGCGCGCCGATTCCGGCCACGGAGTACGCGCTGCGCAGGACCGGGATGCGCATCGACGACTTCGACGTGATCGAGATCAACGAGGCGTTCGCATCGGTGGTGTTGTCGTGGGTGTCCGAGACCGGAGCGGATCCGGAGCGCGTCAATGTCAACGGCGGTGGAATTGCGCTCGGTCATCCCCTCGGGGCCACCGGAACCAAGCTGTTCACCACGCTCCTGAGCGAACTCGAACGCCGCGGCGGACGGTACGGCCTGCAGACCATGTGCGAGGGCGGCGGCACCGCAAACGTGTTGATCGTCGAGCGACTGGGCTGACCGCAGCACTCAGAAGAGGGTCAGTGCGGGCGCCGCGCCGGCCCCCACCAACTCGCGGCGGTCCGGCGCGGGCACGGCACGATGCTCGGAACGCCCGCCGAGACCGTACTTCTCGACCATCGGTTCCACCCGCGCCCGGAGCCATGCCTTGTACTCGGGGGTGACGTAGGCACCGCGTCCGTAGAGCTGCCGATACCGCCGGACGAGGGCGGGATGCTCGGACGCGAGCCAGTTCAGGAACCAGCCACGGGTGCTGCCCCGTAGATGCATCGGGAAGATCGTCACGCCGGCCGCGCCGGCCTCGGCGATGGCCGACAGCAGCCCGTCCAGGTGCGCCGTCGAGTCGGTCAGATACGGGATTACCGGGGCCACCATGACGTTGCACGGCAGCCCGGCATCGGTGACCGCGCGGATGAGGTCGAGCCGCGCCCGCGGCGACGGTGTCCCCGGCTCGACGGCCTTCTGCAACTCCGGGTCGTGGATCGCGAGCGACACCCCCACGCCGACCGACACGCGCTCGGCCGCCTGCCGCAGCAGCGGCAGATCCCGGCGCAGCAGCGTGCCCTTGGTCAGAATCGAGAAGGGCGTGCGCGATTCGGTGAGCGCGCCGATGATGCCCGGCATCAACCGGTAGCGCCCCTCAGCGCGCTGGTACGGGTCGGTGTTGGTGCCGAGCGCGACGTGCTCCCGCTTCCACGATCGACGCGACAGCTCTCGCCGGAGCACGGCGGCGATGTTCATCTTCACCACGACCTGCGAGTCGAAGTCGTGCCCCGAATCGAGGTCCAGATACTCATGGGTCGGACGGGCGAAGCAGTAGCGGCACGCGTGACTGCATCCACGAAAGGCGTTGACGGTGAAGTCGAACGGCAGCGACGCACCCTCCGGCACCTTGTTGAGCGCGCTCTTGCAGAGCACCTCGTGAAAGGTGATTCCCTCGAACTCCGGCGTCTGAATACTCCGCACCAGGCCTGCACGCTCGAGACCTGGAAGTGCGCCGTCGTCCGCGTCGAGCGTCTGGCCCTGCCACCTCATGAACCCAGTCGAACATGTGTACTAAACCATGTCAACCAATTCTTCGAAGAAATGTTCGAGACATCCGGACGGAGGTCAGGCCACATGCCCGAAACATTGGACTGCCAGAATCTCCGACCATGACCAGAAAGAACATCTCCTCCGGCTCCGAATGGGAGCCCAAGATCGGCTACTCCCGCGCAGTGCGGATCGGGAACCAGATCGCGGTGTCCGGCACCACCTCCCCCGGCGCGACGCTCGAGGAGCAGACGCGCGGTGCCCTCGCGACCATCGCGGCGTCGTTGACCGAGGCCGGCGCGTCGCTGAACGACGTCATCCGCACCCGCATGTACCTGCGCGACATGTCGAAGTGGGAGGACGCCGCCCTCGCCCACGGTGAGGTCTTCGGCGAGATCCGCCCCGCCACCACGATTCTCGAGGTGAGCGCGCTCATCGATTCCGACCTGCTGATCGAGATCGAGGCCGACGCCGTCGTCACCGACTGAGCGCACGGCGAAGCCGTCTCGGGCCGCACCGTCGAGGTCTCCTCGGCGGTGCGGCCCGAACCGTCCGACGACCCGGTCATGTCCCGGTCATGTCCCGGTCGCGTCAGAACATGCGTCAGAACATGAGGACGCCGCGCATCGCCAGCCAGGCGATGGGGTCGGTCTTGATTCCGCCGGGCAGGTCGACCTCGAAGTGCAGGTGCGGGCCGGTGGAGTTTCCACGGTTGCCGACGTTGGCGATGCGCTGGCCCGCGGACACGCGCTGACCGACCGAGACGAGGTTGGCGTCGTTGTGGCCGTACGTGGTGATGGTGCCGTCGTTGTGCCGGACCCGGACCCACAGACCGAAGCCCGACGCCGGACCGGCGTTGATGACGGTGCCGTCGGCCACCGCGTAGATCGGCGCCCCCATGTTGGCAGCGATGTCGATGCCCAGGTGCCCGCCGCCGAAACGGGTGGTGATCGGACCGGACGCCGGCTTGACGACGCCGCCGAGACCACCCAGGCTGCCGAAGGGCAGTCCCGAACTGGAGCCGAGGTCGAAGCTCTGGAGCGCTCCTGCAACGTTGTTCAACGTGGAGGCTGCATCGTTCAGAAACCGCGCCACGTCAGCCGATCCCGGTAAGGGTGGAAGCGCGGGTTGCGCCGATGCGGTCGATGCGGAACCGATAACGAGGGCCGTCGTCAGCCCTGCACCTGCTAACGCACCTGCAACCAACCGCCGGAATCCCAACCGCAACTTCGCGCTTCCCATGCGTGCACCCTTCTCGAAGGTCGAATCAGATCCGAATCGGATCGGTGGAACCACAAGAAAATGAGCCCGTTCGATCACGGGTGGAACAGGATCCGACGTCCCCGGGAATCAGTCGTCGAGCCGTACGGAGACGCGGCATCGACATCATCTGCGCGGGTCCGCCTTTCGTTGGGGATGGCGCAACCCCGCGCACCAGTCCTGTCGGTTTCCTTGTGTGCGGTGACGGTAGCAATGACTGAGCGATCCGGCGACCGATTCGTTTCAGTTCCTCCGGCATCCGACACGCACACGCGAATTCGGCTACCGTATTCGCGCTGCTCGAGCGCGTGCGCCCGGCCGGCACGCGGCGCCGACCCCGAATCGCGCCGAAAACGGAAGCCGGACGCGACCGTTCGCGGATCCGGACGCGGCGCACTGCGGTGCAATCGGCGGGCTAGATTCCCATCGACCGAGCGATCGTCGGCCAGTTGTTGTGCAGGTCGTCCTGCCAGTAGCCCCACGAATGGGTGCCGCCCGGCTTGAAGTCGAACGTCGCCGGGATGTTCAACTGGGCGAGACGGTTCGCCAGATTGTGAGTGCAGTAGTTGGTGGCCGCCTCGAGCACCCCGCCGACGATGACCTGGTTCGCGAGCGTCCCCACCTGCCCGTTGATACCGGGCCCGTTCAACGTCTCGTGCGGGCCGGGCAGCCCGGAACCGGTGGTGATGTAGAGCTCGGTGCCCCGGAGCTTCTCGGCGTTGACGACAGGATCGTTGTCCACCCAGCCGGGCCCGTCGAGGGGACCCCACATGTTGGTGACGTCGACACCGCCGCGCACGCCGGACACGATCTGGATGGCGTTCTTGCCTGCCCAGGTGCTGGTCTCGGCGCAGCCGCTGTAGGAGCCGACGCTCTTGTAGAAGCCGGGCTTGGCGATCGCGTAGTTGAGTACCGAGGTCGCCGTCATGGAGATTGCGGCGATGGACTGCACCCGGTTGGTGTCGAAGGCCTCGTCGATGACCGGCGGGAGTTCCTGCGTCATGAAGGTCTGCCACTTCTGGCGACCGAGCGTCGGGTCGTCCTTCACCCAGTCGGTGTAGTAGCTGAACGCACCCTCGAGCGGGGTGACGACGTTGACGTTCTTGTCCCGGAAGAAGTTCATGACATCGGTCTTGCGCTGCCAGGTGGCCGAGTCCTCGCCGCCGCCTGCGCCGTTGAGGAGGTAGAGCGTCGGGCGCGGCTGGCTGGTGTCCGCGGGAAGGATGACCTCGAGCGGGATCTTGCGGTCCATCGCAGCCGAGTACACCGAGATGGTGACCTTGCGGTCGGAGTTCTTCGTGGTGCTCACCAGGTAGGGAGCCGAAACGTCCGACGCGGCGGCGGCTCTCGTACCGGAAGCGTCACCACCGGCGGACGCCGTCGCCGGCACCGCGAGCAGTGAAGCGGACACGGCCACCGCGGCGGCCAGGACGCGGGCGCACCCGAGTGTCGAACTCCCCATGCGAATTTCCTCCCCTGAGAACCTGCAGACGCCGCGTGCCGCTGGACGTACGCACGGACGGCGATCGATCCGGATGCCGGGCCGCTCCCCCTGGACACGGCATCGGTGGTGGACCATACCGATGGAAAGGCCCCGAGTGTCCGGATCGGAGATGTCGGCTCGAGATTCACCCGCGGTTTCACCATGTGATCCGGGAAGGACCAGGGGCGTGTAACGCCGCCGCTCCCCGAATCGAGAAACACACCAACTACGACTGTTGTGGGGGTCGGATGAAGTCTTCAGGGTTTGTCGCCGCTGGGGTACTCGCAATCGGACTGAGTAGCGTTCTCGCTCCGGCAGCAGCGGCTCAGGATTTCGGCAGCTTCGGGCAGTATCAGCCCTGCAGCAATCAGTTCCGACTCCCGTGGGAGCCGGACACCCCCACCAAGAATGTCGTACTCAGCCCCTTCGGCACTGCCGACATGCACTGCGCGTCATGGCACGGCGTCACCGAGATCTATCAGATCGACCCCTGGGGCAACAAACACCGCATCAACCGCGCGCAGATCGTCGTGCCGCTGCCGTTCTTCGTCTGGAATCCCGCAACGTTCTGACGATCGCCGTGGCCTGGTTGATCCAGAGACCTCGCAGCTCAACGCTTCCCCTGCCTTCCCCTGCCTTCCCGACACCGACCAGAACGGGAAATCTCGGATGCTCAATACAGCAGGACCGGGGTAGCTTGACGTCCGTGAACGGACGAGTGATCATCCTGACCGGCCCACCCGGAGCCGGCAAGTCGACACTCGCCGCGAAGGTTGCCCGCAGTTACAGCAAGGGCGTTCATCTGCACACGGACGATTTCTGGCACTACATCGTTACGGGTGCCATACCTCCGTACGACCCCGCGTCGGATGCACAGAACCAGACGGTGATGGATGTGATCGCAGGTGCCGCCTACACCTATGCGCTCGGCGGCTTCGCCACGGTGATCGACGGAATCGTGGGGCCCTGGATGCTCGGGCACTTCCGAACCCACGCAGCGCAGCACCCGGACCTGGCGGTCCACTACGTCGTGCTCCGACCGCAGCGCGACATCACGCTGAAGCGAGCCCAAGCCCGGACCGCTCCGAACGCCTTGATCGACGAGGGACCGATCCTCACGATGTGGGATCAATTCTCCGACCTCGGCGAGCTCGGTGGCCACGTCCTCGACACGTCGGAAGAAGCGGAAGAGCGCAGTGTCCGGCGGGTGACAGAGGCAGTCGGTGATGGTCGTTTCCGACTGTTTACGAGTTTAGTTGCTGGATTCGCAGAAGAATGTCGTCGGACGCCACGAGCGAGGTGACCGATCGCGGCCTACGGCCGGTCGATCCCGTCGATGATCGACTGGACCACCGCGCCGTAGCGTCGGACGAGCTCGTCGCTGTCGAGTGCGTCCACCGGCAGCAGGCCGACCGTGCGCAGTCCCGTCGCGAGCCCGAGGAGCACCGAGACCACCATCTGGGTGGGCAGTCGATCCTCGGAGGTGTCGCCGATCTTCGACGAGATGGCGCCGATGTAGCGTTCCCGCGCCTCGGCCTGGGCGGCGTCGCGATCGGGCGCCTCGTGGATGAGCAACGGCATCATCACCCACGGCTCGGACGCGTCGGCGTCGCGCCGTTCGACGATGTTGCGCACCAGCCGAAGACCCACCGACTCGTCCTCGCACACGTGCGGATCATCCGCGGCAGACGGCAGCGACGGCGCTGCAGCCGAGTACAGCTCGGCCTTGCTCCCCAACAGCTTCATCACCATCGCGGGCGAGCACCCGGCACGTTCGGCGACGTCCTTGATCGTGGTGGCCGTGTAGCCGCGGTCGGCGAACAGGGCACGCGCCGCGTCGATGATGTTCTCTCGCGTGGACTTTCCGCTCACGTGGCCAACCCTAGTCACGACGCTGTCTCCACCCGCGCCTCGGCGGAGGCCTCCACAACCGTGGACACCGGCACCTTCCGTGCCGTCCGCGGGATGAACCACGCGACGACGGCTGCGAGGATCGCCATGCCACAGGCGACGGCGAACACCGTCTGGAAGGCGGCGAGCGTGGGCAGTTGGACCCCGGCGACGTCGAGCGTCATCGCGGTCAGGAGGGCGGTGACCACCGCACTCGAGGTCGAGGTTCCGATCGAGCGGAGCAGCGAGTTCAGGCCGTTGGAGGCGGCGGTCTCCGAGATCGGCACGGCCTGCATGATGAGGATCGGCATCGCCGAGTACGTGATCGCCGTACCGATGTTGACCATCATCGAGCCCAGGATGATCAGCTCGATCGAACCGTTGAACAGGACCCGGACCACGTACGCGACGGCGAGGATCAGCGCGCCGGTGATGAGCGTGATCCGGGCGCCGAATCGCGTGGTGATCTTCGCGGACAGCGGCGAGAAGACCACCATCGCCAGACCTGCCGGCACCATGCACAGTCCGGCGGTGAACACGCTGAGCCCGAAGCCGTAGCCGGTACCCTCCGGCATCTGCAACTGCTGGGTGGTCGAGAGCATGTTCGCGAACATCGCGAACCCGACGATCATCGATGCCAGGTTGGTGAGCAGGACCGGGCGCCGCGCCGAGGTCCGCAGGTTGACCATCGGATCCTTCACCCGCAACTGGTACGGCATCCAGATCGCGAGCACCACCACGGCGAGCACGAAGCAGCCGATCGTTCGGCTGCTGCCCCAGCCCCACGACCCGCCCTTGGAAATGCCCAGCAGGAGCGATGCCAGCGCGACCGACAGGATGAGTGCGCCCGGGAAGTCGAACCGTCCCGGCGTCCGCACCTTCGATTCGGGAACCACCAGCACCACGGCCACGAACAGCAGCGCCCCGGCCGCGGCGGAGATCCAGAAGATCGCATGCCACCCGAGGTTCGCGTAGATGACGCCCGCCAGCGGGAGTCCTAGTGCGCTGCCCAGGCCCAGCGTCGCGCTCATCAGCGCGGTCGCGGCCGGGACCTTCTCACGGGGCAGTTCGTCGCGCATGATCCCGATGCCCACCGCGATCAGGGACGACGCGAAGCCCTGCAGACCGCGTCCGATCAGCACCGCGACGAACGTGCCACCGAGCGCGGCGACCAGCGAACCGCAGACCATCATCCCCATCGCGACCAGCATCATGCGGCGCTTGCCGACCATGTCCGCCAGGCGCGAGACGATCGGGGTGGCCACGGCCGCGGTGAGCAGAGTGATCGTGACCAGCCAGAACGCGTCGTCGGCGCTCACTCCGAGGATGTCTCGGAGATCCGGTAGCAGCGGGACGACGAGGGTCTGCTGCAGCGACACGATCGTTCCGCACATGCACAGGACCGCGGTGATGAGCGCGCTGGAACGGCGGGTCGGGGACGGGGGCTGCGAGAGCGGCGCGGTCGCGGGTCGTGCTGACAATGGATCATCTCCGAGCTGCAGTGGCACAGTAAAGGCGGTGAATGGGCGTTCACCCCCGAGTGAACACCCATTCACCACCCCGCGGCAAATCGCCTCCCACTCCCAGGGACGTCAACTGGGCGGTTCATCCGCGCGCGAACTCGCCGGCTTCCGCCCACCGTCGCCGCTCGTCGCCGAACGCCACCGCTTGCCGTGCCCGGAATGCCTCGATCGAGTCGGAGTTGGTGTCGAGGAACGCCTCGTGTTCGACCAGCGAGAAACTGCCGTCGCCGATCTCGATGCCGCCGCCGCGTCCCGCCGCGAGATCGGCCCGCAGGTCCAGCAACTCCTCGGGTTCGACCGGATACCAGGAGATCCGGTCGAAGAACCGGAGCAGCCACGGCGTCCCGTCCTCGAACGGACCCGACCGTTGCGGATGCCGGTGGTTCCACACCTGGGTGGTGCGGCCGACGAACTGGTAGCCCCCCGGGCCCTCCATGCCGTAGATGCACAGGTAGGCGCCGCCGATGCCCACCGCGTTCTCCGGGGTCCAGGTGCGCGCCGGGTTGTACTTGGTGGTCACCAACCGGTGCCGCGGATCCAGTGGCGTCGCGACCGGGGCGCCGAGGTAGACGTCGCCGAGGCCCAGGACCATGTAGTCCGCGCCGAAGACGGTGTCGAAAACGTCGTTCACCGACTCGAGCCCGTTCATCCGGCGGATGAACTCGATGTTCCACGGGCACCACGGCGCGTCGGACCGGACGCCGTGCATGTACCGCGCGATCGCCTCCCGGGTGGCCGGGTCGTCCCACGACAGCGGCATCCGCACCGTCCGACTCGGCACCACCAGCTCGTTCGCGGCCGGGATCGCGTCCTCGGCCGCGGAGAGCAGGCCGAGCAGCGTCGACACCGGCAGGACGTCGGGGTCGACACGGACCTGGAGCGACCGGATGCCGGGCGTCAGGTCCAGCAGTCCGGCGGTCGAATCCGCGGCGAGGTGCTGGTGCAGCGCGTGCACGCGGGACCGCAGCGCCAGGTCGAGGGTCATGTCGCCATACTCGACGAGGACGTTGTCGTCGCCGGAGCGCCGGTACGTGACCGCGGTGTCGCCGTCGCGGCGGGCGATCACACCGTCGTCGCCGTCGCCGCCGGCCGAGAGCACCGCCGGTAGCGATGCCCGGCGGCCCAGGCCCAGCTCACGCCGCGACGCCGCATGCTCGGCCCGCACCGGCGCGAACCGCACCGTGTTGCCCGGTGCGAGCTGCCCCAGCTTCCACCGGTCCGCGGCGACGACCGTGACCGGGCAGACGAAGCCGCCCAGGCTGGGTCCGTCCGGGCCGAGCAGAATCGGGGTGTCCCCGGTGAAGTCCAGCGCGCCGACCGAGTACGCGTTGTCGTGGATGTTCGACGGGTGCAGTCCGGCCTCCCCGCCGTCCGGCCGGGCCCAGTCGGGCTGTGGGCCGATCAGTCGCACGCCGGTGCGGTCGGAGTTGAAGTGCACCTCGTAGTCGGTCCGGTACAGGGTCTCGATGTCGGCGCGGGTGAAGAACTCGGGCGCCCCGTGCGGCCCCTCCGTCACGGCGATCTCCCAGTGCCGAGACAGCGCCGGCACCGCTTCGGCGGGAACGGGATTCGGCCGCGCCTCGGGTGTCTCGCCCAGCGCCAGGGTGTCGCCCTCGCGCAGCGTGCGGCCCTCGTGTCCACCGAACCGGCCCAGTGTGAACGTCGCCGCGCTGCCGAGGAACTCGGGGACGTCGAGCCCGCCCGCGACGAGCACGTAGATGCGCAGTCCCGGCCCGGAGACGGCACCGACGTCCAGCACTCCCCCGGCCGGCACCGCGACGGGGCGCCACTGCGGGACCATCACTCCGTCGACGGTCACCCGGGTGGGCGCACCGGTCACGCACACCTGAGTGGGCTCGTCGAAACGCAGCGCGGGGCCCGCCATGACCGCCTCGAATCCCGCGACCCCCTCCGGGTTTCCGAGGGCGACGTTGCCGAGACGGAACGACAGGTCGTCCATCGGACCCGACGGCGGCACCCCGATCTGCCAGTAGCCGGTGCGGCCCGGGTAGTCCTGGACGGTGGTGCCCATACCCGGACGGAGCACTGTGCACTTCGCGGTCACGACCGCACCTCCGCGAATCCGGAGGGTCGGGTGACGATCATCCGGACCGCGGTGGGATCGAACCCGTTGCAGGGGTTGTTGATCTGCGGGCAGTTCGAGACCAGCACCAGCGCGTCGACGTCGGCTCGCAGTGCGAGCCGCTTGCCCGGCGCGGACAGCCCGTCGACGATGCCGAGCGCGCCGTCCGGATCCACCGGCACGTTCATGAAGAAGTTGATGTTCGAGACCAGGTCCCGCTTGCCGAGTCCCCAGCGCGCGCCCTCGCTCAGGAAGTTCTCGACGCACGCGTGCTGATGGCGGGTGTGGTGGCCGTATCGCAGGGTGTTCGACTCCTGCGAGCACGCGCCGCCGACGGTGTCGTGATTGCCCACCTCGTCGGCCACGATCGTCATGAGCGCGCCGCCGTCGCCGGCCCGCAGCACGCTGCCCGTGGTGAGGAACAGGTTGCGCTGCGCGACGACGGTCGCCGCGGCCGAGTACCTGCGGGAGTGCTCGTCGGCGGCGTAGACGAGGGTGTCGACGGCCTGGTTGCCGTGCAGGTCGACGATCGTGAGCACGTCGCCGGCCGCGATCACGGCCGACCACGGGCCGCGGGCCGCGACCGTCTCGTCGAGGACCACCTCGCCGGATACGAGGGCCAGGGTGTGGGCGGCGGGCAGCATGGTGGTCATCACGCGTCCTTTCCGGGGTGCAGCGCGGTCCAGGCGTCCTCGGTGTTGAGAACGGCCCGGCGGTACTCGGGGTCGTCGGTGGGGAGGGTGTCGAGGTCGTCGGGGGCGGACCACGCGAGAACCTCGAGGGCGGTGGTGGAGAACTCGGGGTCGGGATCGAGCGGGTGCGCCGCGTCGGCGATCAGCACGATCAGCGGAAGATGCAGCAGCAGTTCCACGTACGCTCCGGCGCCGGCGGTGCCGATGCTCGTCAGCGCGCCGTCGGTTTCGACGCGGACGCCGTGGAAGAACGACAGCGCCGGCGGCAGGTCCCGGGGTTCCAGTCCGTGCTTCGCGGCGGCGAGGGTCAGCAGCTCCCGGCCCGCGGGCGACGGCGAGTGCACCGACCCGGACCCGTACTTCGCGGTGTTCCCGGCACGGCTGGTGGTACCGCACAGCGCATCGTGCCGACCGGAGGTGTCCGCGACCACGGTGGCCAGCACCCGGCCCGCGTCGGAGAGCAGCGGGTGCCCGACGCCGAGGTAGGCCTGCCACGGCACCTTGACCGTGTCGGCGACGTTGAGCCGCTCCCACGGGCCGTCGGCCCGGTACAGCAGGACGTTGGCGCAGGCCGCTCCGTCGATGTCGCGCAGCCGGATCCGGGTTCCGCGAGCGAGCACCTTGGAGGTGTAGCGTCCGCCCGGCACCGTCTCGGCCCACGTGAGGCGCTCGGCGGGGATACCGGCGGGTGGGGTCGGCCAGGCGGAGGCCGGGAGAATGGGCATCGAATCGGTGATGGTGCCGGCCTGGGCGCGGGCGTGCGCCCTGGCTCCGTTCGTGGTGGAGGTCGACAGCTCGGCGGGGCTGGTGGTGGTCACTTCAGGCTCCAATCGTGACGGGGTTCGGGACGGCCTTGCTGCGCGGATAGCAGAGCGCTCCGACGAGCACCACTGCCACCACGGTGATCGGCGCGGACCACTGGAGGATCGGGAATTCCCCTGTGGGGTTGAAGATTTCGGCGCGAGGCCAGGACAGATTGACGACCATCAGCAGCCCATAGGCGACGGCTGCGATGTTCACCGGGATCGCGAACACACCGAGCGAGAACAACTTTCGCCCGTCCGCGTCGACCTGTGCGCCGCCGTTGGGCCACCCCTTCAGCCGGCGGACCAGAAGCGGAACGGTCACCATCAGGTAGGCGAGATAGATCAGCACGATGCACACGCTCGACAGCGTCGTGAAGATCGCCGAGTTACCGACGTTCACGGCGAGGACCACGATGCATGCCAGACCGATCAGCACAGACGGCGCGATCGGGGTACCGGTCCTGCCGTTGACCTTCGACAGCGCGCCGCTGGCGGGCAACCGGCCGTCGCGTGCCATCGAGAACATCAGCCGGGAGGCAGCGGTCTGGATGGCGAGCGTGCACACGAACACCGCGATCGCGACGTCCACCAGGAGCAGGGTTCCCCACGGCGAGCTCAGGATCGACGTCAGCACGTACGGCAGACCCTCGGCGGCCAGGCGGCCGTCGGTGAGACTCGGCGCCGCCATCAGTGCACCCACGATCATGAGGCCACCGCCGAGTGCGGACACCGACAGCGCCAACCGGATGGTGCGCGGGGCGACGCGACGAGGGTTCCGCGTTTCCTCCGCGAGTTCACCGGCCGACCCGAAACCGACCATGACGTACGCCGCCATCAGGCCCGAGACGATCCACGCCCAGATGTACCCGGGCTGGGTGCCGGCGGCACCCGTGTCGAACACGACCTCGGGCCCACGCTCGGCGTGGGTGAACAGCATGCCCACCACCGCGACGACACCGACGATCTCGCAGGTCACTCCGATGTTGTTGATGCGGGACATCCAGTTCACACCGACGCAGTTGATGGTGGTCGTCAGCACCAGCAGGATCGACCCGAGCAGGACGGCGTTCGTGGCACCGCTCGGCGACGTGAGCGCCGAATCCTCGCCGATCACCTGGAAGCCTCTCCAGACGGACGGCAGCACCACCTGCAGCGCGATCGCGGCCGCGGACGCGGTGACGATCTGCGCGAGGATCATGAACCAGCCGGCGAACCACCCGACGATCTCGCCGCCCATCCGACGCGACCACTGATAGACCGCTCCCGAGATCGGGTAGCGCGCCGCGAGTTCCGCGAAGCACAGCGCGACCATGAACTGGCCGAGGAACACCACGGGCCACGTCCAGAAGAAGGCCGGACCGGCGAATCCGAAACCGAGACCGAACAATTGGAAGATCGTGGTGAGGATCGAGACGAAGGAGAAGCCCGCCGCGAAGGACGCGAACTTCCCGAGGGATCGGTGCAACTGCTGCTCGTAGCCGAACTCGGCCAGGTCGCCCCGGTCGTTCGACGCTGTCGGCGCGGTACTCGTCATGAACTCTCCTGCAGAGGACGGAAGCGTCACCTCTCCCGGGCCGCCCCGGGTACCGGTTTCTGTCACTCGACAGTTTTCCGAGCCAAATGACGCGGTCAATGTCGCCGACGTTGCAAACGTGAGTCCAGGTGGACGTCTTCGGTTGCAGTCCCGTGTCATCGGTTACCTGCGGATGACCAACCACTCACACGCGCAGGTCACGGGCGCGGCGACCCGGGCGCGGGGGTACCACTGCCAGGATGGACATCGTGGACGAACAGGTGAACCGGCGTCCGTCGGTGGCGACCAGCCCGGCGATCCGGCCGGTGGGCGAGCTGTTGCGGGGACGCGCACCGTTGTGTCCGGCGACGGCGACCGTCCGCGACGCCGCCGTTCTCATGACAACTACGCGCCGGCGATGCGTTCTCGTGCCACTGGCCGACGGATCCCACGGCATCGTGACCGAAGGCGACCTCACGCGGCGGGTCGTCGCCGCGGGCCTCGGCCCGAACACGCCCGTCACCGCCGCGATGACCAGCCCGGTACACACGTGTCCCGCCGACCGACTGGGCGCCGACGCCCTGCGCGACATGCTCGAATGCGGGGTTCGCACGATGCCGGTGCTCTCGACACGGGGCGAGGTGCTCGGCATCGTCGAGGACGCCGATCTCCTCGCCGGCGCAGCGCGCGGCGGCTTCCTGCTGCGCGGCGCCGTGGCGCGCACCGCCGACACCGATCAGCTCATCGCCACCGCAAGGCAGATCCCCGCCCTGGTCCTGGACCTGCATCGAGCGCGGGTGGCACCGACCGACGTCAGCGCAATCCTGTCGGTGATCGTCGACGCGACCGTGGCACGAGCACTCGATCTGGTGGCCGCGCGCGCCGCGCCGGACCTCACCTGGCTGAGCCTGGGCAGTGTCGCTCGGCGCGAGGCGCTACCGAACTCCGATCTCGACACCGCGGTCGTCGTCGGAGCCGACATCGAGACCGACACCGTCACCGCGCTCGCCGCTCGGGTTCACGATCTCCTGGACTCGTGTGGGCTTCGCGCGGACGCCAAGGGCGCGACCGCCGACCGCACCCGGTTCTCCCGATCGCACCAGCGCTGGCTCGGTGCGGTGGAGGGGTGGATCGCCGACCCGTTCACCGATCGCGGTCTGGTGATGCTGTCGATGCTCGCGGACAGCCGGGAGACCTGGGGAGATGGGCGTCCCCACCTCGCCGAGTGGGTGGCGACTCGACTGCGCACCGCCCCCGCCGCGACGAGGCTGCTGCTGCGCCAGGCCGTGGACGAACCCGCGCGCCTGCACCCGCTGCGCCGCCTCCTGACCCGCCGCACGGGGAACATCGATCTCAAGGCCGATGCGGCGATGCCCGTCGTGAACATCGCGCGATGGGCCGGGATCTGCGCCGGCGTCAGCGACCGCTCGACGACCGAACGCCTGCGGGCGGCGGCCGGCACCGGACTCTTGCTCGACGACGATGCCCGCGTACTGTCCGAGTCGTTCGAGGTCGTGCAACAGATCCGGCTCCGACACCAGTGCGAGCTCCTCGAGCAGGGCCACGCCGTCACCGACGAGATCGCGGCCGGGTCGCTCACTCCGCTGTTCCGGAGCCTCTTGTCCGAGGCGGTCCGCGAGATCGCCGGCGTGCAGCGACGGCTGTCGTATGCGGGCCCACCCGCCGACTGACCGCGCTTCGCGAATCGCACTGCGTCGCTTTCCTGTAAGGATGGATCCATGACGACAACTGGTGCCGGCCGGCCGAGACTGTCGACGCGCAAACGGCCCGGCGCGACCGCACGCGAGGAGATCCTCGACGCGGCGGCGGAACTGTTCACCACCCGCGGCTTCACGGGAACGTCCACGCGGATGATCGCCGACGCCGTCGGGATCCGGCAGGCGTCGATGTACCACCATTTCGCCACCAAGGACGACATCCTCGCCGCCCTCCTGCTCGGGACCGTCGCGGCTCCGGTGGAGTGCGCCGAACAGCTGCGCCGGGACTGTGACGATCCCGTCGTGGGCATGTACGCCCTCGCGCTCTTCGATGCCGGGCAGCTCGTCGCGTCCCGCTGGAATCTGGGCGCCCTGTACCTACTGCCCGAGGTGACGACGGAGCGGTTCGCCGAGTTCCGCGGACTGCGGGCGGACCTCATGGCGCGGTACGCGGCGTTCGCGCACGACGCCCGCGACGCGATCGCCGGCCCTGACTGCGGTTCCGTCCCCCTCGAACTGCCGTTCCGGCTCGTCGAGGCGACCATCAGCTCACGTTCGGACGCCGCGGTGCACGACACCACGTCGCCGCTCACCCCCGACGCGGTCGCCGACGCGGCCCTACGGGCCCTGGGCTGGACTGGTCCGACGGACGAGATCGCGAGACGGGCAACGGCCCTCCTCGACCGAATACCCGAAAGCTGACTGCCGAGAGTTGTCCACAGCCCGGCCCCGACGCTGCGCGCACGCCCCACCGCCTCCGCTACAGTGTCACCGGAATCACTGACTGGGGGGTCGACATGGACGGATTCACGGCTGCGCCGGACGAGATTCGCGCGTACGGGGACATAGCGGCGGAGACTGCCGCGAACATCGGAGCGGCCGGCGCGTTCGACGCCGCCGCCAACGTCGTGGCACTGGCGCCGGTGTTCGGTGTCATCGGCGCCGACTTCCTCGCGACATTTGCCACGACGCAGGTGACGCACGCGAGATCGGTTGCGGCCCTGGCGAACGTGTACGCGGGCACGAGTTCGCTCGCGCACACCATCGCGGCGGCCTACGACGGCGCGGACCGGTCCACCGGTGCCGCACTCGGCGCCGCACGAGATGCTCTGGGGGAGAACGCATGACGGCCTCGGATTCGACGGCATCGGGGAGCGATCAGCCGACGGTGCTGGATCTGTTGCAGGCGTCACCGGTCGCACCGGTGCTCGACATGCCGGTCCCCCGCACCCCGATGGAGGCGCTCGCCGCGTCGCCGCTCGGGCCGCTGCTGGACACACCGTTCACCGACATCGCGGCGGGCGCCCTGCCGCCGCTCCCACCACTGCCTGCACTACCGCCGCTTCCCGTGCTGCCGCCGTTGCCGGGTCTGGATCAACTGCTGCAACCGATCTCCGAGCTCGCCGGCGCGTTCGGCACCGGAACGGTCGGCGGTTTCGATCCGACGGCGTTGCTGCAGCAGTCGTCGTCGATCATCGACACCGCACTGTCCATGGGGCTGTCCGGACTGAAGACCCTCGATCAGGCGTGGGACGGTCGGGCCGCGCTCGCCGCCCAGTCCCAGGGACAGCATGCCCAGCTCGCCGGCGAGCAGCTCAGCCGACGCGGAAACGAGATCGCCACGGTCACGCAGGAAGCCGCGGGCTCAGTGGCTCGCGGCAACGCGAAACTCGTTGCCGTCGCCGAATCGTTCGTCGCGACCGCCGTTGCTGCCGGGCCGGTGGCTCTCACCCCGCCGGGACAGACCATGCTCATCGCGGCCGCTGCCGATCATCTCCAGCGCGCGTTGACCGTGATCGCCGAAACCCGCGCCGAACTCGCCGGGCACCAGTCGGCGATGGCAGCACTGGGGGCCGAGATCCCGGTTCCGCCGGCGCCCGCTCCCGCAGCCGGTCTCACGCCCGGGGGCGGGCCGTCGCCGATCGCGGTCGCGAGTTCACTTCTCGAATCGGTCGGAAAACCCCTCGTCGGGACGCTCACCGGACAGTTCGGGGATTCCGTCGCGGCGCCCACCCTGGCCGCGGGCATCACCGGGGGCGCCGGGGACTTCGCGGCCACCACGACCGCAGCGCCGACAACCCCCGCCGGCGGCGGTGTCGGAGGTGGCGGTGGCTCAGGCGGTTCCGCCACGTCCGGCTTCCTCGGAAGCATCGGAAGCGGCAGCGCTGCGGCCGCCGGTTCGGCGGGGCGCGGGCCGGCTGCCGCACAGGTGCAGGCCGGCACTCCCGCCGCCGGACCTGCGAATCCGACCGCACCGGCCCTGGGCGCCGCCGCGTCGGGAACGGGCAGCGGCTTCGCGCCCGGCGGAATGGGCTCCGGGGCTCGCAGCGGCTACGACGACACCGTGGATCGCAGCACACCGAGCTACCTCGTCGATGCGGCGCGGAGCAACGACGTTGTCGGCGACCTGCCGATGGTGGCCCCGGCGGTCATCGGCGGCGTCGACCCCGGCGAGCTGGGGGCCGACGAGTTCGACCCGCGCTGAGCGCCGTTCGTGCGCTCGGCCCGTCGTCAGATCAGGCCGAGCGCGCGGACCGCGTCCCGTTCCTGCTCGAGTTCCGCGACGGACCGGGCGATCCGTCCGCGCGAGAAGTCGTCGATCTCCAGGTCCGGAACGATGGTGAACTCACCGTCCGCGCAAGTCACCGGGAACGAGCTGATCAAACCCTCCGGGACGCCGTACGAGCCGTCCGAGCACACCGCCATCGAGACCCAGTCTCCGTCGGCGGTTCCGCGGACCCAGTCCCGGACATGATCGATCGCCGCGCTCGCGGCGCTCGCCGCCGACGACGACCCACGGGCCTGGATGATGGCAGTCCCCCGCTGCTGCACGGTGGGAACGAAGTCGTCCTCGATCCAGGCAGGATCCGAGACCGCATCGTCCGCAGGCTTGTTGCCCACGAAAGCGTGGAACAGGTCCGGGTACTGAGTTGCCGAGTGGTTACCCCAGATGGTCATCCGACGAATGCTGGCGGCCGGCTCACCGGTCTTGTGCGCGAGTTGCGCGATGGCCCGGTTGTGGTCGAGCCGGGTCAGGGCCGAGAACCGGTTTCGCGGCACGCGGGGAGCATTGTTCATAGCGATCAGCGCGTTGGTGTTCGCCGGATTGCCCACGACCAGCACCTTGACGTCGTCCGATGCGCGGGCCTCGATCGCCCGGCCCTGCGCGGTGAAGATCGCGCCGTTCGCCGACAGCAGGTCCGCGCGTTCCATGCCCTTCGTGCGGGGACGCGCCCCGACCAGCATCGCGATGTCGGACCCGTCGAAGCCGACGAGTGGATCGTCGGTGATCTCGATTCCGTCGAGCAGCGGAAACGCACCGTCCTCGAGTTCCATCGCGACACCCTCCGCGGATCTGACCGCAGCGGGAATCTCCAGCAATCTCAAGCGAATCGGGGTCTCGGGACCGAGCATGTCGCCGGCCGCGATCCGGAAGAGCAAACCGTACGCGATCTGCCCGGAGGCCCCGGTGACCGTGACAGTGGCTGGTGCGTTACCGACAGGTGCAGTGCTCATGCCGCCTCCTCGCGTCGTCATCGACACTTCCCACCGTAGCCACGAATCCGGCAGCGGGAGAAGGAGATCGGTCACACCACACGTCGATCGACGATTGTGGAACGGCTCACACCTGGACGAGCTTGGCGAGGTCGCTGCGGTGGCTCAGCGCCAGCTTCTCGCACGCCCGGTAGATGTGGCCCTCGACGGTGCGCACCGACAGCACCAGTCGGCTGGCGATGTCCTTGTTCGACAGTCCGCGACCGACCAGAACCGCGATCTCCCGTTCACGATCGGTCAGCGGCAGCGGGCGGGCCGCCTTCGCCAGGGCGGGCGTGGTCGCCCCGTCACACCGCGACGACAACCAGTGCGCCTTCGCCGCCGCCGACAGTTCACCCCGGCGGTCGCTCGACCGCGAGTACGCGGTGGCGGCCTGCGCGTACATGTCCGCCGCCGCGATCAGGGCGCCGACGCGCTCGAACTCGGCGGCGAGCCGGTCGAGTGCGGGTCCGTCCGCCTTCGCCAGCGCGCGTGCTCGCTCGGCCGCCACCTTCGCGAACGGCCCGTCCACGACCGACCCGAGCTCGACGAGCCGCTGGACGGTGGAGTAGTCGCCGAACGTGGTCGCGACGTCGAGCGCGAGCGCCTCCACCGCGAACTGGCCGGACTGCGCAGCCCGGTCCGCACCGCGGCGCGCCGCATGGACCGCGGCGGACACCTCCCCCGCCGCCCCCGCCACCCACGCCCGGGCGATGTCGATGAGCGGGTCGAAGAAGGCCAGTTCGGGGCCGGAATGGCGTTCCGCGATCGCGAGAGCGGCGGTGGCGTCGTCGGGCTTCCCCTGCGCGGCCCGCACCTCGCACAGGCTCACGGCCGCGAGCAGCATCCATTCCGATCGCGTCTCGCGGTCGAGCACCGCGAGGGCCTCCGTCAGGTGCTCGGCGGCATCGTTGAGCCTGCCGCTCGTCAGTTCCACGACGCCGGACGCCACGTCGGCCAGGGCGGCGCTGTTCGGCTGTCCGGCGGCCAGGTCGCGGTACCGGGCGGCCGTCTGCTGTGCCGCCGACAACCGGCCGACGAGCGTGAGTGCCTGGACCTCGAAGTAACCGATGTGGAATCGCAGCAGGCCGTCGCCGTGCGAGATCGCTTCCCACGCGGACGAGGCCAGCGCGCCCACCTCGAAGCCGCGGCCCGACACGGTCAGCGCCGCGACACCCGCGAACACCGCGCTGGCACGCGCCCACGGGTGGGCCTCCGGCGCCGCCCCCACCTGCCGGGCCAGTGCGATCGCCTCCGCGGGCCGACGGTCGTACAGGTGCAGGACCGCGTCCAGTGCCACCACCGACACCGCGAGCATGGGGTCGGTGATCCGGCCCCGTTCGCGCTCGAACAGCGCGACCGCCTCCTGCGGGCGACCGGCCTCCAGATACAGGCTCGCGACGCGGGTCAGGAGCCAACGGGCGACGTCGTACTCGCTCAACGCGTCCGGGTCGACGGCCGCGAACACCTTCTCGGCCTCGTCGCCCCGGCCCTGCCACATCAGGGCCCGACCCAGCGCGAACGACGCGTCGAAGCCGGCTCCGCGCCGGACGGCGGCACCCGCGAGGCGCGCACCGAGATCGAGGCTGGCCATCGCGATCGCGTCCTCCGCACCGCGCACCAGCAGATCCGGATCCGGGTCCATTCCGGACTCCATCGCCAGCTCGGCGATGCGCATCGAGGTCACCACGCCCGGATCGGGTGACGCGCGCAGCACCTCGACGAGTCGCCGCTTGATACGCTGCGCGGCGAGCACACCGGCACGATCGCGGATCACCTCACCGAAGAGCGGATGTGCCAGGCGCACGACGTGCGCGTTTCCCACGTCCCGGATGCGCACCAGATCCAGCCGCTCGGCCTCTTCGATCGACCGCCGGCTCACCAGTTCGCTGAGTACCTCGAGCTCGAGTGGCTCGCAGAAGGCGAGGTAGTCGACCACGTCGAGGGCGTCGCGCGGTGTCCGCGCGAAGCGCGACTCGAGCAGCGACGCGAGGGCCGCGGACACCCCGGGGCGACCCCGCAACTGCCACACACCCCCCGATTTGCGGAGTGTGCCGCCGTCGAGCGCGCCCTCCACGAGGTGCCGCAGGAACAGCGGATTGCCCTCCGACGCCTCCCAGATCTCGTCCGCGCTGAACCGCTCGACCGGAGCGCCGAGAACCGCGTGCAGTTCCTCGTCCATCTCCTGCCGCGTGAACGGCGGGACCACGAACGGGGTGAGCAGGCCGTCCTTCCACAGCGCCTCGATCGCCCCCGGCACGGGAGCACCGCTGCGGACGGTGACGACCAGCCGGGCATCGCGGCCGACCGCCAACTGGTGGACCAGTCCCGCCGAGAACTCGTCGAGCAGGTGCGCGTCGTCCACCCCGATGATCCCCACCCAGCCGTCGGGAGCCGAGCCGTCCTCGGCGAGCAGGTCGCGCACCGCGCGCAGCGCGACGACGGGGTCGCGCGACGTGGTGCGGGCCAGGTGCGGCGCGAACGCCCCGAGGGGAATGGACTGGGTGGACTCGGTGCCGACGATCCATCGGGCGTCACCGGTGAGCGAACCCACCAACTCCCGCGCCATCGTGGTCTTGCCGACCCCGGCGGTACCGACCAGCACCACTCCGCACGACGTGCCGTTGCGGAGCAGTTCCTCTGCGTCCTCGAAGACAGCCTTGCGATCGAGGACGGGCCAGAGTCCGACCATGCTTCGAACGATAATCCTGTCCGGCGGCGCAGCGAAGCGAACGGCCGAACCCGCAACCAGGGAGTTACCGCCCGGTCAGTCCGTCTCGGCGCACGGACGTCAGATCGACAGGGTCGCGACTTCCTGGTCGGTGAGCACGGTCTGCGGGACCCGGCCCGCATCGCGGACCAGTACGACCGCTCGGTACAGCGGGCGCTCCTCCAGACCGGCACCCCGGGCCTCCGCTCGCAACTGCTCGATGAGCAGCGATGCCGCGGCGGCCGCGGGTGCCAGTTCGCTCGCGGAGAGGGCGTCGGCGAGCTTGCGCAACCCGAGCACCTCGAGTTCGCGCCCGCCGTCCGCGGTGTAGAGCGCGAGCGGCACGGTCTGCGCAGCCCGGCCGTCCCCGATCCGTACCGCGACCTGACTGATCCGCCCGGCCCGGACGACGAACTCGACACTGACCGCCTTGCCCACCTCGATCCGACGGTGCCGGAGTCCGTTCGATGCGTGGATCACGGTGCCGTCCAACCACATTCGGCGCCGGGTTGCCAGCAGCGCCGACAGCGCGGTCGGCAGGCCGATCACCGCGCCGACGGCGACGGCGACCAGCGGGTCGGCGAAGAACGCCACCACGGCGCCCACCACGATCCCGATCACGATCGAGACGACGGCGATCCGGCGCATGCGGGGCGCCAACATCGACGCCGGGATGAGGTCGAGGGAGAACTGCTCCCCACCCGCGCCGTCAGGCGTCGGCAAGAATCGAACCGATCTGCGCGACAATATCTTCCAACGGGACCGAGGTCTGTTCGCCGGTGCCCAGGTTCTTGACGCCGATCGTGTCGGCCGCGAGGTCCTCGTCGCCGAGCACGAGCGCGAACCGTGCACCCGAACGGTCCGCCGCCTTCATCGAGCCCTTGATCCCGCGATCGCCGTACACCATGTCGACGCGGATGCCGGCCGCCCGCAGGTCCCGCGCGATCGTGACCATCCGCGCCTTCGCCGCGTCACCGATCGGCACGCCGAACACCTCGCAGCGCGCGGGGTTGCCGGCGGACTTGCCCTCCGCCGCGAGCGCCAGGATGGTGCGGTCCACACCGAGGCCGAAGCCGATACCGGACAACGGCTGACCGCCGAGCTGCTCCATGAGGCCGTCGTAGCGACCACCGCCGCCGATGCCGGACTGTGCACCGAGACCGTCGTGGACGAACTCGAACGTGGTCTTGGTGTAGTAGTCGAGGCCGCGCACCATGCGCGGATTCACGACGTAGGGCACACCGAGCGCGTCGAGGTGTGCGAGGACCTGATCGAAGTGCGACTTCGCACTCTCCGAGAGGTGATCGAGCATGAGCGGGGCGTCCGCCGTCATCTCGCGGACCTCCTTGCGCTTGTCGTCGAGCACGCGCAGCGGGTTGATTCGGGCTCGTGCCTGCGTTTCTTCGTCCAGCGGCAGCGCGAACAGGAACTCCTGCAACCGCTCCCGATACTGCGGGCGGCACGTCTCGTCACCGAGCGAGGTGATCTCGAGCCGGAAACCGTCGAGTCCGAGGGACCGGAAACCGGCGTCGGCGATCGCGATGACCTCGGCGTCGAGCGCCGGATCGTCCACGCCGATCGCCTCGACGCCCACCTGCTGCAGCTGACGGTAGCGGCCCGCCTGGGGGCGCTCGTAGCGGAAGAACGGGCCGGCGTAGCTGAGCTTGACCGGGAGTTGGCCGCGGTCGAGGCCGTGCTCGATCACGGCGCGCATCACACCGGCGGTGCCCTCGGGCCGGAGCGTCACCGAACGATCGCCGCGGTCGGCGAACGTGTACATCTCCTTCGACACGACGTCGGTGGACTCACCGACGCCGCGGGCGAACAGACCCGTGTCCTCGAAGATCGGCAACTCGATGTGTCCGTAGCCGGCCAACCTCGCCGCGCGGGTCAGCCCGTCGCGCACGGCGACGAACTCCGCGGACTGCGGCGGGACATAGTCGGGAATGCCCTTGGGGGCCGAGAAGGTGCTGGACTTACTCACGGTGCTTACTTTTCCTTACTGGGAGGCGGTCAGTCCAACGAGGAACGGGTTCGCGGCACGCTCCTGGCCGATCGAACTCGATCCACCGTGGCCGGGCAGGATTGCGGTGCTGTCGTCGAGCACGAGCAACTTGCGCGCGATCGAGCGCAGCAACTGCTCGTGGTTGCCCCCGGGAAGGTCGCTGCGGCCGATCGAACCCTGGAACAGCGTGTCTCCGGTCAGTGCGACCTGCAGCGGTCCGTCATCGGTCGACAGTTCGGTGCGGAAGACGACCGAACCCTGCGTGTGCCCGGGGGTGTGGTCGACCACGAAGTCGATCCCGGCGACGGAGAACTCGTCACCGTCGGCGAGTTCGATCACCTCGGCCGGCTCACGGAACTCGACCCCGGCGATGAACTGGTTCATGGTCGGTCCGATCCCGCGCGCGGGATCGCTGAGCATGTACCGGTCCTCGGGGTGGATGTAGGCCGGAATGCCGTACCGCTCGCAGACCGGCTGCACCGACCACGTGTGATCGAGATGGCCGTGTGTCAACAGCACCGCCCGGGGCTCGAGCTCCGACTGGGCGAGGAACTGCGCCAACGGTTCGGCCGCGTCCTGGCCGGGATCGACGACAACGCAGTCCGTCGAGTCGTCCTGCGCGAGGATGTAACAGTTGGTCTGGAACATCCCGGCCGGGAATCCGGTGACGAGCACGGCGGCAGCTCCTAAAGTACGGGTCGATTACGGGGTCCGTTGCGGACCGCATACAGCCTAGGCTGTCGTCGCGCCAGGATCTTCTCAGGTTGGAATGACAGACTCGCCCGAAGCCCTCGGGCGGCGACGGGTGCCACGAGATATTCCGGAACAAACCGAACGAGACGTACGGGAGGACTACCGCAGTGCCGAGCAATCAGCAGCGCCGGGAAGCAGCGAAGAGAAAGCTGGAACGCCAGCTCGAACGGCGCGCCGCGCGCGCACGAAAGCGCAAGCAGTTGACGATCGCCGGTTCGATCGTCGGCGTCATCGTCGTGGTCGCGGTCGGGGCCGTCGTGGTGACGCTGAGCGGCAAGGACGAGGACAAGTCCTCCGAGAACACCGCGGCCTCCCCGACGCAGACCGCCGGCGCGTTGCCGGCCGGTCGCGCCGAGGCGCTCGCGAATCTCGTGAACTGCACCTACACGCCCGACGGCAGCGCGCCGTCGAAGCCCAACACTC
Source organism: Rhodococcus sp. TAF43 (assembly GCF_052113525.1). Classification (NCBI taxonomy): domain Bacteria; kingdom Bacillati; phylum Actinomycetota; class Actinomycetes; order Mycobacteriales; family Nocardiaceae; genus Rhodococcus; species Rhodococcus sp. TAF43. Next base: position 56,303 of record NZ_JBFRDL010000005.1, on the reverse strand, counting down.
CGCCGCGCACCGAGGGCATCGACACCACCGTCGCGACCGTCAGCGCCAGCATGGAGACTTCGCAGGGCAACATCGGCCTGACGCTGAACAACGGCGAATCGCCCTGCACGGTCAACAATTTCGTCAGCCTCGCCTCGCAGGGCTACTTCGACGCCACCAGCTGCCACCGGCTCACCACAGGTGACAGCCTGCAGGTCCTGCAGTGCGGCGACCCCACCGGGACCGGGACCGGCGGGCCCGGCTACGGCTTCGCCAACGAGTTCCCGACCGACCAGTACGCCGAGGGCGATCCCGCGTTGAGCACGCCCGCGCTGTACCCCCGCGGCACCCTGGCGATGGCGCACAGCGCCGTGCCGAACAGCAACGGCAGCCAATTCTTCATGGTCTACGGCGATTCGCAGCTGCCGCCGGACTACACCGTGTTCGGCACGATCGACGAGACCGGCCTCGCGACCCTCGACAAGGTTGCCGCGGCCGGAAACGACGCGTCCAACCAGCCCGGTGACGGCAAGCCGAACCTGCCCGTCGAGATCACGAGTGTGAGACTGGACTGATGAAGCGCACAGCATTAGCCGCAGTCGGACTGGGCGTGGCACTCGTCCTGACCGGGTGCTCCTCCGACAACGACAGCTCCACCGACACCTCCACGAGCGCATCGAGCACCTGGACGACACCGGCCGCGCCGTCGATCGACATGTCCCGTTTCGCGGCCCTGCCCGCGGCCGCCGCACCCGCCGCGCCGACGGTCGACTGCAGCTACGCCCCGGCCGGTCCGGCCGCGAAGGACGTGAAGGCTCCGAACGGAACGGGCGTCTCGACCGAGGGCACCGTCCCGGTCGCTCTCGCCACCGATGCGGGTCCGATCGGCCTCACCCTCGACCGCGCGAAGGCACCCTGCACGGTCAACAGCTTCGTCAGCCTCACCGAGCAGGCGTACTACGACGGCACCCCCTGCCACCGCATCTCCACCGTCCCCGGCCTGGGCATGCTGCAGTGCGGTGACCCGTCCGGACGCGGCAGCGGCGGACCCGGCTACCAGTACGCCAACGAGTACCCGACCAATCAGTTCGCCGCGAACGATCCCGCGCTGAACAACCCCGTCGTGTATCCCCGCGGCACCGTCGCGATGGCCAACGCCGGCGCCGACACCAACGGCAGCCAGTTCTTCCTGGTCTTCGAGGACTCGCTGCTCCAGCCGAACTACACGGTGGTCGGCACGATCTCGGACGAGGGGCTCGCCACCCTGGACAAGATCGCCGCGGCCGGCGTGAAGGGCTCCACGTCGCCCGGCGACGGCGCCCCGACCAACCCGGTCACCATCGAGACCGCCAAACTCGGCTGACACGCCTCCCCTGCACAGCTGAAGGGGCCCTTCGTACGCTCACAGCGCACGAAGGGCCCCTTCAGCCCGTTCCGGAGGCTCGAACCCGCTAGGCGGCCGACGTCACGCGGTAGACGTCGTAGACGCCCTCGACGTTGCGCACCACGTTCAGCACATGACCCAGGTGCTTCGGGTCGCCCATCTCGAACGTGAACTTGCTGACCGCGACCCGGTCCCCCGACGTAGTCACCGACGCCGACAGGATGTTCACCTTCTCGTCGGCGAGAGCCTTGGTCACGTCCGACAGCAACCGATGCCTGTCGAGTGCCTCGATCTGGATGGCCACCAGGAACACCGACGACGGCGACGGCGCCCACTGGACTTCGATGATCCGCTCCGACTGCTGTCGCAGCGAGGCCGCGTTGGTGCAGTCCGTGCGGTGCACGCTCACCGCACCGCCGCGCGTCACGAAGCCCATGATCTCGTCGCCCGGCACCGGGGTGCAACACTTCGCGAGCTTGGCGACCGTGCCCGGCGCTCCGGGCACCAGCACGCCCACGTCGCCGGTGCCACGCGGGCGGGTGGGGATGGTCGACGGCGTCGACCGCTCGGCCAACTCCTCCTCGACGGCGCCGACGCCGCCGAGATGCGCGACCAGGCGCTGCACGACGTGCTGAGCCGAGACGTTGTGCTCGCCCACCGCGGTGTAGAGCGCCGAGACGTCGGCATACCGCAACTCGTGCGCGATCGCCGTCATCGACTCGGCATTCATCAAGCGCTGCAAGGGAAGTCCACCGCGGCGAACCTCCTTCGCGATGGCGTCCTTGCCGGCTTCGAGCGCTTCCTCGCGGCGTTCCTTCGCGAACCACTGCCGAATCTTGGTCTTCGCCCGCGGCGACACCACGAACGACTGCCAGTCCCGACTCGGCCCGGCGTTGGCCGCCTTCGATGTGAAGACCTCGACGACCTCACCGTTCTCGAGCGTGCGCTCGAGCGCCACCAACCGGCCGTTGACGCGGGCACCGATACATCGGTGTCCGACCTCGGTGTGCACCGCGTAGGCGAAGTCGACCGGCGTCGAGCCGGCGGGCAACGTCACCACATCGCCCTTCGGCGTGAAGACGAAGATCTCCTTGACCGCGAGGTCGTACCGGAGCGACTCGAGGAACTCACCGGGATCGGCGGCCTCCCGCTGCCAGTCGAGCAGCTGACGCATCCACGCCATGTCGTCGACCTCGGCGACATCGCCGGAGTGCCGCCCCTTGGTCTCCTTGTAGCGCCAGTGCGCGGCGATACCGAACTCCGCCGTGCGGTGCATGTCCCGCGTGCGGATCTGCACCTCCAGCGGCTTGCCCTCGGGGCCGATCACGGTGGTGTGCAGCGACTGGTAGACCCCGTACCGCGGCTGCGCGATGTAGTCCTTGAACCGGCCCGCCATCGGCTGCCACAGCGAGTGCACGACGCCGACCGCGGCGTAGCAGTCGCGGATCTCGTCGCACAGGATCCGCACGCCCACCAGGTCGTGGATGTCGTCGAAGTCGCGGCCCTTGACGATCATCTTCTGGTAGATCGACCAGTAGTGCTTGGGGCGGCCCTCGACGACGGCATTGATCCGTGACGCCGACAGGGTCGCGTTGATCTCCGCCCGCACTTTCGCCAGGTAGGTGTCGCGCGACGGTGCCCGGTCCGCGACCAGCCGGACGATCTCCTCGTACTTCTTCGGATGCAGGATCGCGAACGACAGGTCCTCGAGCTCCCACTTCACGGTCGCCATGCCGAGTCGATGCGCCAGCGGCGCAATCACTTCCAACGTCTCGCGGGCCTTGCGCGCCTGCTTCTCCGGCGGCAGGAACCGCATCGTGCGCATGTTGTGGAGCCGGTCGGCGACCTTGATGACCAGCACCCGTGGATCGCGCGCCATCGCGATGATCATCTTGCGGATCGTCTCGCCCTCGGCAGCCGATCCCAGGACCACCTTGTCCAGCTTGGTGACGCCGTCGACGAGGTGCGCCACCTCCTCACCGAACTCGGCGGTCAGTTCCTCGAGCGAATACCCGGTGTCCTCGACGGTGTCGTGGAGGAGCGCCGCCACCAGGGTGGTGGTGTCCATGCCGAGTTCGGCGAGGATGTTCGCGACCGCGAGCGGATGGGTGATGTACGGGTCGCCGGACTTGCGGAACTGCGTGGCGTGCCGCTGCTCGGCGACGTCGTACGCCCGCTGCAGCAGCGAGAAGTCGGCCTTGGGGTACAGCTCGCGGTGCAGGGTCACCAGCGGTTCGAGCACCGGGCGGACCGGGGCGTTGCGCTGACCGGTGATGCGCCGTGCCAACCGGGCGCGCACCCGTCGCGACGCGGAGGTCGGTACGGGCGCGGGTGCGGACTTCTCCGCAGGTGGCGTCGCCCCTGTACCGGGTGCACCTGTGTTCTGAGACCGATCAAGATGCTGGGTCATGCCGTCACCTCCTGCCACCGCGCTGCGGGCGGTCCCTCGGGACCCGGCGGCACTGCAACACCACCAGGCACAACTGTAGTCCTCAGACTCGCACGAGCGACGTCAGCGGGTACCGCTCGAACCGCTCCCGGCCACCCAGTTCCTCGATCTCGAGAACCACCGCGACGCCGACCACCTCGGCACCGGCCCGGGCCAGCAGTTCGGCGGCCGCCAACAGCGTTCCGCCGGTGGCGAGGACGTCGTCGATCACGAACACCCGCCGGCCCTTCAGGTCGGGCGCGTCGCACGGGATCTCCAGCGTCGCCGCGCCGTACTCGAGCGCATAGCTCTCCGCATACACCGGCGGCGGCAGCTTGCCCGCCTTGCGCACCGCCAGCACACCACAGCCCAACTCGAGCGCGACGCCGCCACCGAGCAGGAAGCCCCGAGCGTCGACGCCCGCGACGAGGTCGGCACCGGTGCCCGCCGCCGCGAGACCGTCGATCACGGCGCGGTAACCGGGACCGTCCGCGAAGACCGGAGTCAGGTCGGCGAACCGAACCCCGGGCGTCGGGAAGTCGTCACACCAGCGCGTCAGACGCGACACCGCTTCGCCGGCCTTCTCCAGCGCAGTCGCGAGGTTCGGCGTGGCAGCTTCAGGCGCATCCATCTGAGAAATCACCTGAGAAGTATCCACCTGTCCATGTTCCACCCGGCACCGGACCTCGTAGGGTTCGGCACCACCGCGTGCATCCCCTTCGAATGCGCGGTCGTCCGCGGCTGGTCGAACAGCGGAATCGTCGGCATCTCGTTCCAGAGGATCGCCTCCGCCTCCCCCGCCAGCGACATCCGCGCCGCCAGGGAACCGTCGACCGCGAGCTGATCGGCGATCTGATCGAAGCGACCATTGGCGAACCCGCCGAAGTTGTCGCCGTTGCCCGAGTGCAACGCGAAGGCCGCGTCGGTCGTCGCGCTCACGCCGGCGGCACCCGCCGCCGAACCCGTTCCGGCGAGCACGGCATCGACCTGGCCCGCGCCGAGGGCCGTCGGCCGGAAGTCGGGCGAGCCGGCGTCCTCGACGGTGATCCCGGCACCCGCGCACGACGCGGCGATCTCCTGAACGGTCTGCGCGCGCCGCTCGTCGGGTCCGAGGTAGCCGACACGCACCGTGAGGTGCTGCTGCCCCGTCTCCTCCCGCGCCGCAGTCGCGCCGGGGATGTCCGGATCGGTGTAGATCCCGCCCTCGGCCGCGACTGCCGACGCGTAGAAGAGCGTGTCGGGCGCCGTGATCCGGGAGTCGACCACGCCCGAACCCAGCCCGGTCGGCACGTCGAAACCGGGATGACCGAGTTGGTCGAACAACTGCTGACGCGGCAGACACAATGCCAACGCCCGCCGGGCCTCGACCGAGCCGAGGGTGCCGCGCGTAGCCAGCACCAACTGCTCGACGCTGCGCGACGGCTGGTCCACGACGTCGAAGCCGTCGCCCAGATTCAGGCCCTCGATCGATCCGGAACCGATGTCGACGACCTCGATGTCACCGTCGTCGATGCGGGACTGCACATCCGAACCCTTGGGCCACACCACGATTCGGGACGTGGCGGGCTTGTTGCCCCACCAGCGCTCGTTCTCGACGAGCACCAGCCCGCCGTCGGCGGTGTAGGAGTCGATCCGATACGGACCCGACGACGGCAGTCTCGTCAGATCCGGTTCACCAGGCGTCAGTGTCCAGCCCGTGTTCCAGAAGTCGGCGATGCGACCGACTGCGTCGGCATCACCCGAATGGACTGCACCGACCAGGTCCGGCACACCCGCGGCCTGCGCCGCGACGTGAGCCGGCATCACCTCGGTCGCCCCGAACAGCGAACGCCAGTCCAGGTAGCCGCGGCCGGGCTTGAAGACGACGGTGGCGTCCTTCGATCCGGGTTGGCAGTCGACGCGGTCGATGTCGGAGTAGCCGGCCCTCGTGGCCGCCTCGAACATCGGTCCGGTGCCGCCGTCACCGGGCCGGGTGAACCGTCCACTGCCCGCCGCCCACGTCAGCACGAGGTCGTCGCAGGAGACGGGCACACCGTCGGAGTACACCGATGCCGGGTTGAGCCGGTATTGCACGGTGAGCACGTCGCCGGGAAGCACGCTGGCCGTGCCGAAATCGGTGTCCGCGACCGGCCCACCGGCGGGACCGGTGTAGCTCATGCCGGTGAGCACCCGGCCGAGCGCCTGCCGCGCACCCGTCGCCGCGCCCTCGACGGTGTTGCCGTTGTAGGTCGTCACGACGTTGTCGATCGCGAAGCCCAGCGACGGCACCTGATCGGCGGGCTCGCCGCAGGCGGCGGTCGCACCGACCGCCGCCGCGGCCGTCAGGGCAACGATCGACCTGACGACGCGGCGGGTGGGACGGGGGGCACGACGGGAGGTTTTCGCATCCGGCATGTCAGTGCCTCTTCTTGTTGCGCTTTCCGGTCGGCGTGGCTCCCGGCCTGGGCGCACCGCCCGCGGTCGGACGCACCCGCGGCTCTACCCGCTCGGCCGAAACACTCTTCACACCGGACGCCGCCTCACGCTTGGCCAGCACCTTCTTGGTGTGTGCGGCGACGGGACCCCACCGCTCCTTGATGCTCACCAGCATCGGGGTCGCGGTGAAGATCGACGAATAGGCACCGACCAGGATGCCCACGAGCTGCACCAGCGCCAGGTCCTTCAGCGTGCCGACACCGAGGAGCCACACTGCGACGACCATCAGGCCGAGCACCGGCAGGATCGAGATCACCGTCGTGTTGATCGACCGCATCAGGGTCTGGTTGACGGCCAGGTTGGCCTGTTCGGCGTAGGTACGGCGGTTCAGGTGCAGGATGCCGCGGGTGTTCTCCTCGACCTTGTCGAACACGACGACGGTGTCGTAGAGCGAGAAACCGAGGATCGTCAGGAAACCGATCACCGTGGCGGGCGTGACCTCGAAACCGATGAGCGAGTACACGCCGGCGGTGACGATCATGTCGAAGAACAGCGAGATGATCGCCGCGATCGCCATGTCGCGTTCGAACCGGACCGCGATGTAGATACTGACGATGATCAGGAACACCACGAGCGCTATCAGCGCCTTCTGGGTGATCTGGCCGCCCCACGTCTCACTGACGTCCGCGACACTGATGGCGTTCTTCGACGGGTTGCCGTTGCTGTCCTCGGGATGGAACGCATCGAACAGCGCATTCTGCAGCGTGGCCACCTGCGCGACGTCGAGTGCCTCGGAGCGGATCTCGATCGACGAACTGGAACCGGATCCCACGGTCTGGACCGACACCGGCTCGTTGCCGAGGCTGTCCGAGTACACCGTCTCGACCTGCTCGGTGGTGACACCGGCCGGCGTCGGGAACTGGATGCGAGTGCCACCCTCGAACTCGATTCCGAGTGTGAATCCACGAACGACGATGCTCAGCAGCGACAACGCGACGATCGCGCCGGTCAGCAGGTAGTAGAACTTCCGGCGACCGATGACCTCGAAGCCACCGGTGCCGGTGTACAGGCGCTGGAGCCAGCTGTGGTGCGGCAGCAGTGCCTGGTTGACGCCGGCGTCGGTGACGTTCGTGTCGACGGCGGAGGTGTTCGACTCACTCATTGCTTCATGCCTCCATGTCGGACGATGCGGAGGTCGACGCGGCGACCATCTTGCGTTCGCGGGCGACCTGCTGGACGGCCCCGAGCCCGTTGACGCTCGGCTTGGACCAGAAGCGCGACTTCGACGCCATGTAGACCAGCGGCCACGTCACCAGGAACACCACGACCACGTCGAGGATCGTCGTGAGGCCGAGCGTGAACGCGAAGCCACGCACCTGGCCCACAGCGAGGGCGTACAGCACCGCGGCCGCGATGAAGCTGACCGCGTTGCCGGACAGGATCGTCCGACGTGCGCGCGCCCAACCGCGGGGCACCGCCGAACGGAAGCTGCGGCCCTCACGCATCTCGTCCTTGATGCGTTCGAAGAACACCACGAACGAGTCCGCGGTCATACCGATACCGATGATCAGACCCGCGATGCCGGCGAGGTCCAGGGTGAAGCCGATGTACCGGCCCAACAGAACCATCACCGCGTACACCATGACGCCCGACAGCACGAGCGAGAGCGCTGTGAGCACGCCGAGCATGCGGTAGTAGACGAGGCAGTAGACCAGCACCAGCACGAGACCGACGGCGCCCGCGATCAGACCCGCCTCGAGTGACTGGAGGCCGAGGGTCGCGGAGACGGTTTCGGCCTCCGACGCCTCGAACGACAGCGGCAGCGAACCGTACTTGAGGGTGTTGGCGAGCTCCTGCGCCTGGGTCTGTGTGAACTGACCGGTGATCGACGTCGAGCTGCCGACCGGGGTCGCGCCCTGCACGACCGGCGCGCTGACGACCTTCGAGTCGAGCGTGAAGGCGGCCTGCTTACCGATGTTCGCCGACGTGAACTGCGCCCACGTGGAGCTGCCACTGGACTTGAAGCTCAGGCTCACCTCGTAGCGCGACTGCTGCGCGTTGAAGCCGGACGACGCGTCGGAGATCTCCTGGCCGTCGATGATGCTCGGGGCGAGAAGGTACACGGTGGTGCCGTCAGTGGAGCACGCGACCAACGGCAGCGCCGGATCGTCGTTGCCCTGGAGCGGGTCGGGTGCCGAGCAGTCGAGCGTGGCCATCGCCTGCTGCTGGACCGCGGGGTCCTCGCTCTGACGGGTGGCCTTGGCCTTCGAGATCTCCGCGGCCGCGGCCTCGGGCGAACCGGGCTCCGGCGCCTGGGTGGCAGGAGCCTCGGGTGCCGGAGTCGGCGACGGTGCCGGCTCGGTGGGATTCTGCGCCGGGAACGGGCGCTCCTGCGCCGCCGGCTCCTCCGCCCCCGGAGTCGTGTTCGGCTCCGTCGGAGCAGGGGCCTGCGTGTTCGGCGCCTGCTCCGGCGCGCCGGGCGCGGCCGCGGGCTGCGAGCCGAGCACCGGACGGATGTACAGACGCGCGGTCTGTCCCAGCGAACGGGCCTGCGAGCTGTCGTCGCCGGGGACCGTGATGACGAGGTTGTCGCCGTCGATCACGACCTCGGAGCCCGAGACACCCAGGCCGTTGACGCGGGTCTCGATGATCTGCTGTGCCTGACGCAGGCTGTCCTGGCTGGGAGTGCTGCCGTCAGGCGTTCGCGCGGTGAGTGTGACTCGTGTCCCACCTTGCAGGTCGATCCCCAGTTCCGGGGTCGGGGACTTGTCTCCGGTGAAGAAGACCAACGCATACAGCGCGGCGACGATCGTCGTGAAAACGGCGAGCGCGCGCACTGGATGCACCGATCCTGTCGAAGGTGCCACGGTCTGTCTGTCTCCTCGGTACGTGCGGTTCAGGTGAATGACGCAATGGGCCGCAGATTCTCACTGCCCCTCGGCGAGCCAGGCGCGAACACGCCCCCGCCGGCAGGCTTGAACCTGCCTACGGGGGCGGCCGACGCACTACTCGCCGTTCAGACGACGCTGCGTTTCATCGGGCGTCTCGTCAGACTCGTCGACCACGTCGTCGCCGGCGGCGTCCTCGTCGACGAGGTGCTCACGGATGACCATGCGCGACCACGTCGTGACGACACCAGGAGCGATCTCGAGGTCGACGGTTCCGTCGCCGAGGCCGGCGACGGTGGCGTGCAGCCCCGCCGTCGTCATCACCCGGTCACCGATCTGCAGAGAATCCTGGAGTTCAGCGGTCTTGGCCATCTCCTTCTTCTGGCGCCGGATGCCGAGGAACATCGGCACCAGCAGAGCGAGAATCAGAACGGGAAACAGCAACTCGAGCATCGGAAAGTCAGTCCTCAGGGTTGTCACACACGTCTACGGCACGGATCCGGGTCGGTGCCGCGCCACCCACCAGTGTGCCATTAGCAGGGCCGTCGAAAGGGAATTCGGCACCGATCCCATTTCGCTCATATCGAACAAGCGTCACGGGAGCGCCGGACGAACCCGCTCAGCGTTCCTCGGTGTCGGGCTCCCCCGAGTCGAACAAGCCCAGCTGCGGCTCCCGGGCACGCACCTCGATTCCGCCGACTGCGGCATCGGGTGGCGGGGTCAACCCCAGCTGCGCCCACGCCGCCGCGGTCGCGACTCGACCGCGAGGGGTCCGGGCGATCATGCCGGCCCGCACCAGGAACGGCTCGCACACCTCCTCGACCGTCGCCGGCTCCTCCCCCACCGCGACGGCGAGCGTCGAAACACCGACCGGTCCGCCGCCGAAGCTCCGCACGAGTGCGCCGAGCACCGCCCGGTCGAGACGGTCGAGACCGAGAGCGTCCACGTCGTACACCGCGAGGGCCGCCTGGGCCACCTCGCAGGTGACGATGCCGTCGGCCCGCACCTCCGCGTAGTCGCGGACGCGACGCAGCAGACGGTTCGCGATACGGGGTGTGCCCCGCGATCGGCCGGCGATCTCCGCGCTCGCCTCGGGTCCGAGATCGACGCCGAGAATGCCCGCCGACCGCAGCAGGATCTGCTCCAACTCGGCGGGCTCGTAGAAGTCCATGTGAGCGGTGAAGCCGAACCGGTCGCGCAGCGGGCCGGTGAGCGCGCCGGACCGCGTCGTGGCCCCGACCAGCGTGAACGGCGCCACCTCGAGAGGAATGGACGTCGCACCCGGCCCCTTGCCGACCACGACGTCGACCCGGAAATCCTCCATCGCCAGGTACAGCATCTCCTCGGCGGGACGCGCGATCCGATGGATCTCGTCGATGAACAACACGTCGCCCTCGACGAGATTGCTCAGCATCGCCGCGAGATCGCCGGCACGCTCGAGCGCCGGCCCGGACGTGAGGCGCAGCGACGTCCCGAGTTCGGCCGCGATGATCATCGCCATGCTGGTCTTGCCCAGCCCGGGCGGACCGGAAAGCAGGATGTGGTCCGGCGTCCCGCCGCGCATCTTCGCGCCGGTGAGCACCAACTGAAGCTGTTCACGCACCCGCGGCTGGCCGATGAAATCGGTCAGGCTCTTGGGCCGCAGGCTGGCCTCGATCTCACCGTCCGACGCGACGAAGTTGGCGGTGACCTCGGAACCGGCAGACCCGTCGGCGTGGATGTCCGACGCTTCGTCGCCGTGCCCGGCGTCGAAATTCATCGTGTCTTACCGAGCAGCGCCAGCGCGGAGCGCAGCACGACCGACGTCGTGGCGGTCGGGTCGGCGGCCACGACCGTGTCGGTCGCCTTCTCGGCCTGGTCGAGCCGGAAGCCGAGGCCGGTGAGCGCCTCGACGACGTCATCGCGCACGACACTCGGAGATCCGCCCGGCGCCGCGCCCGGCAGGTCCCCGGCAGCCGGGACGGCCTCGACCTTGTCCCGCAACTCGACGACCATCCGCTCCGCGCCGCGCTTGCCGATGCCGGGCACCCGGGTCAAGGCCGTGACATTGCCCTCGGCGAGTGCCTTGCGCAGGGCCACGGGCTCGAGCACCGCGAGGATCGCCATCGCCAGCCGTGGGCCGACACCGGACACCGTCTGCAGGAGGCCGAACAGATCCCGGGATTCCGCGTCGGCAAAGCCGTACAGCGTCATCGAATCCTCACGGACGATCATCGCGGTCAGCAGTCGTGCATCGTCACCGCGCCGCAGCGTCGCCAACGTGGCGGGTGTGGCGTTGACGCGATAGCCGACGCCCGCGGCCTCGATCACCGCGTGGTCCAACCCGATCTCGAGGACCTCACCCCGTACCGAAGCGATCACCGTGTTCCTGCCTTCCCCGCGGCGACTTGCTTCAGCCGCATTTCGTACCGTCGCTTCTGTTCGGCGGCGGCGGCCTCGGCCGCGGCCATCCGATCGAGCATCGGAGCGCGCCAACAATGGCAGATCGCGAGCGCGAGCGCGTCCGCCGCGTCGGCCGGTTTGGGCGCGGTATCGAGCCCCAGGATGCGGGTGATCATCGCGGTCACCTGCTTCTTGTCCGCGGTTCCGCTGCCCGTGACGGCCGCCTTGACCTGGCTGGGGGTGTGGAAGCACACATCGATCCCCCGCTTGGCCGCAGCCAACGCGACGACCCCGCCGGCCTGCGCGGTCGCCATCGCGGTCCGCACATTGTGCTGCGAGAACACCCGCTCGACGGCGACGACGGTGGGCCGGTACCTGTCGAGCCACTCGTCGGCGGCATTCGAGATCCCCAGCAGGCGCTGGGACAGCTCCATGTCCGGCGGCGTGCGAACGACGTCCACCGCGACGGGTATCACCGCACGACCTCGACCGGAGTCCACGACGCCGAACCCGCACCGCGTCAGGCCGGGGTCGACTCCCAGAACACGCACGCGCCCACCTCTCGCCATTTCCGAACAGCTGTTCGATCATAGCGGGAGGTGGGCGCGGGTGGATGTACCAACACGCAGCCGGGCGCCGGAGCGTCCGCTGCGCGAGGTGGAACTACGCGTCGAGTTCGGCGAGAACCTCGTCGGAGACGTCCACGTTGGTGTAGACGTTCTGGACGTCGTCGGATTCCTCGAGAGCGTCGACCAGCTTGAACACCTTGCGGGCGCCCTCGACGTCGACGGGGACCTCCACGGATGCCCGGAAGTCGGGGTCGGCCGACTCGTAGTCGACGCCGGCATCGACGAGCGCGGTGCGCACGGGGATCAGGTCCCCGGCCTCGCACACGATCTCGAACGAGTCACCGAGATCGTTGATCTCCTCGGCGCCGGCCTCGAGCACGATCTCCAGAAGATCGTCCTCGGTGCGACCGTTCTTCTCGAGCACCACGACGCCCTTGCGGGTGAAGAGGTAGGACACCGAGCCCGGATCGGCCATGTTGCCGCCGTTGCGGGTCATCGCGGTACGGACCTCACCGGCCGCACGGTTGCGGTTGTCGGTGAGACATTCGATGAGCACCGCGACACCGTTCGGGCCGTAGCCCTCGTACATGATGGTCTGCCAGTCCGCGCCGCCCGCCTCTTCACCGGCGCCGCGCTTGCGCGCACGCTCGATGTTGTCGTTGGGAACCGAGGTCTTCTTGGCCTTCTGGATGGCGTCGTACAGCGTCGGGTTGCCCGCCGGGTCACCGCCACCGGTACGAGCCGCCACCTCGATGTTCTTGATCAGCTTCGCGAAGGCTTTGCCGCGCTTGGCGTCGATCACGGCCTTCTTGTGCTTGGTGGTGGCCCATTTGGAGTGGCCGCTCATTCGTGGGAGCCCCTTCCTGCAGTGCGCCGTGGCAGATACGACAAATCCCACGACGAAATCGACTGCACATTTGTCGGATGTTCGATGCTACCTGCATACCTCTCCACGCCGGATACACCGCCTCCGAGCGAAGGTCACGATCCGATACCTCTTGATAGGTTCGGTGGACAGTCCGTCCGGTTCGTTGGAAGCCTTCCAGGGACATCCGTGACTGGACATCGATGACGACGGAACGGCATTTCGCGCGGGGGCGCACACGACAACATGCCAGGCCGTTGGGGGAAAGGCGAACGAATGCGCACTGACAGAGCAGGTTTCTCGAAGCGACTGAAGAAGCGTCTGATCGGTGTCGCAGCAGCGGCACTCGCGCTTCCGCTGTTCGCGGCCATCGCCGGGGCCCCGGTCGCATCGGCCGCGCCGGCGGGCGGCTACGAGGAAGTGTTCGTCAATTCGGAGATGGGCCCGATCAAGGTCCAGATCCAGTGGGCGTCGCGCGGCGGGAACGCCGCGCTGTACCTGCTCGACGGCATGCGCGCCCGCGACGACGCGAACGCGTGGAGCTTCGAGACCAACGCGTTCGACCAGTTCCGCCTCGACAACGTCACCCTGGTGTTGCCGGTCGGCGGCCAGTCCAGCTTCTATTCGGACTGGTACGCGCCCAGCAACTTCAACGGGCAGAAGATCACTTACAAGTGGGAAACATTCCTCACCCGGGATCTGCCCGCGTACCTCGAAACCCGCGGCGTCTCGCGCAGCAACAACGCGGTGACCGGTCTGTCGATGGGCGGCTCGGCCGCACTGACCCTCGCCGCGTATCACCGCGACCAGTTCAAGTTCGCCGGTTCGTACTCCGGCTACCTCAATCTGTCGGCTCCCGGCATGCGCGAGTTGATCCGCATCGCGATGCTCGACTCCGGTGGCTACAACTCCGACTCGATGTGGGGTCCGCCCTGGAACGGGGCCTGGATGCGCAACGACCCGTTCGTGTTCGCACCGCAGCTTCGCGGCCTGTCGCTGTACATCGCGTCGGGCAACGGACTGCCCGGACAGTACGACGCCCCAGGTGCGCTGCTCGGCTCACTGGGATCGTCCGACCCGTCGGGATCGCTGGGCTCGTCCGGCTCGGTGACCTCGTTCAACACGTCCAACGCCATGGGACTCGAGACGATCGCCTTGGCGAACACGCGCTCATTCCAGGTTCGGTTGGACAGCCTCGGTATTCCCGCGACGTACGACTTCACCCCACGCGGCACCCACGCGTGGGGGTACTGGTCGGAGGAACTGTGGAAGTCCCGTCCCCAGATCCTGGACACCCTGAACGCGTGGTGACGGTCGCCCGCCGGTGACCCGGTGCGGGGGGTCAGTTCCCCCGCACCATGTCCACGAACAGCCCGTGCACACGCCGGTCCCCGGTGACCTCGGGATGGAACGACGTGGCCAGGACGGTGCCCTGCCGCACCGCGACGATGTGTCCGGCGGCAGGGCCTTCCGGTACCCGCGCCAGCACGTCGACGCCGGGACCGACCCGCTCCACCCACGGGGCGCGGATGAACACGGCGCGTACCGGGTCGCCATCGATACCGTCGAAATCGAGATCGGCCTCGAACGAATCCACCTGGCGACCGAAAGCGTTGCGCCGCACCGTCATATCGAGACCGTTGAGGTGCTCGGCGTCGGGCCGCGTGTCGAGGACTTCACTGGCGAGCAGGATCATGCCCGCGCACGAACCGTAGGCGGGCATGCCGGCCTTGAGTCGGGCACGGAGCGGCTCGAGCAGTTCGAAGACCGTCAGCAACCGACTCATGGTCGTCGACTCACCGCCCGGAATGACCAGTCCGTCCACGGATTCGAGTTCCGCGAGCCTGCGCACACCGATCGCTCGCGCCCCACTCGATTCGAGTGCCGCGAGGTGTTCGCGAACGTCGCCCTGTAGTGCGAGCACGCCGATCGTCGGTTGATTTGTCACGAGTGAAATTCCTGCACTATTCGAGGCTATTGACCCCGGAAACGCTATCAGCCGCGCGAGGACGCCGGTGCACGCGCCGGACGCCCGCGATCAGTCCCGCCGCAGGAACCGGGTGAGCCCTTCCTGAACCACCGCGGCCACCAGAACACCTTCGCGGTTGAAGATGCGGCCCTGGGTGAGCGCGCGCCCGAAGCCCGCCGACGGCGACGACTGGTCGTAGAGGAGCCAGTCGTCGGCCCGGAACGGCCGCATGAACCACAACGCGTGATCGAGTGACGCGCTCTGGATCTGCGCGTCCGGATGGGTGGTGCTCGCCGAGGCCAGCAGCGTCATGTCACTCATGTACGCGAGGGTGCAGATGTGGAAGACGGGGTCGTCCGGGAGCGCCTCGCGGGACCGGAACCACACCTGCTGCTGCACCGGCACCCCGCGACGGCGCTGGATCTGCTCGGCCGGCACGTACCGCAGGTCCCAATCGGCCCACTCGCGGAACTCCCACGACTGCTCCTCCGACGTGAGGGTCGACGCGTCCGGCAGGTCCTCCGGATCGGGCACCGGCGGCATCTCGTCCCGGTGCTCGATTCCCTCGTCGAGGACGTGGAACGAGGCGGACATCGTGAAGATCGCCTGGCCGTCCTGAACTGCTGTGACCCGCCGCGTCACGAACGAGCGGCCGTCCCGGATCCGGTCCACCAGGTAGACGATCGGCATCACCGGGTTGCCCGGGCGCAGGAAGTACCCGTGCAGCGAATGGACGTGGAACTGTTCGTCCACGGTGCGCACCGCGGACACCAGCGCCTGGCCGGCCACCTGGCCGCCGAAGGTCCGCGGGAGCATCGTCTCGGTTGCGATACCGCGGAAGATGTCCTTCTCGAGTCGCTCGAGTTCCAGGATCTGTTCGATCTTCGCCATGACGGTCCCTTTCGCCGATGGATCAGGCTAGCAACGCGCAAAGAGAAACGCGGTGAGGGCCGCTTCGGGCCCTCACCGCGTCAGAGATCTCGATCGACCGAAGTCAGATCACCAGCCGCGCTCGGCGAGGCGGTGCGGCTGCGGGATGTCGTCGACGTTGATGCCGACCATGGCCTCGCCGAGTCCGCGGGAGACCTTGGCGAGCACGTCGGGGTCGTCGTGGAAGGTGGTGGCCTTGACGATCGCGGCGGCGCGCTCGGCGGGGTTGCCGGACTTGAAGATGCCGGAGCCGACGAACACGCCCTCGGCGCCGAGCTGCATCATCATCGCTGCGTCCGCGGGGGTCGCGATGCCGCCGGCGGTGAACAGGGTGACGGGCAGCTTGCCGGCCTTGGCGACCTCGACGACGAGGTCGTAGGGGGCCTGCAGTTCCTTGGCCGCGACGTACAGTTCGTCCTCGGGCAGCGAGGTCAGGCGGCGGATCTCCTGGCGGATCTTGCGCATGTGGGTGGTGGCGTTGGAGACGTCGCCGGTGCCGGCCTCGCCCTTGGAGCGGATCATCGCCGCGCCCTCGTTGATGCGACGCAGGGCCTCGCCGAGGTTGGTGGCGCCACACACGAACGGGACGGTGAACGAGAACTTGTCGATGTGGTTCTCGTAGTCGGCCGGGGTGAGGACCTCGGACTCGTCGATGTAGTCCACGCCGAGGGACTGCAGGATCTGCGCCTCGACGAAGTGGCCGATGCGGGCCTTGGCCATCACGGGGATGGAGACGGCCTCGATGATGCCGTCGATCATGTCCGGGTCCGACATGCGCGAGACGCCGCCCTGCGCGCGGATGTCGGCGGGCACACGCTCGAGCGCCATGACCGCGACAGCGCCGGCGTCCTCGGCGATCTTGGCCTGCTCGGCGGTGACCACGTCCATGATGACGCCGCCCTTGAGCATCTCGGCCATGCCCCGCTTGACGCGTGCAGTGCCGGTAGTGGGGGTGGTGTCGGGGGTGCTCACAGCAAACTCCTGGGTTCTCGCCGGCTTCGGATGAAGATCTGACACTTCTGACGCTGACGGGCCGTCGCGGCACCACAGCGCATTGGCAATTCTAGGACGCCGTCGCGGAACCACCCATATCCAGTGCCAGATAGCTGGCTTGCTGTGGCGTCGGTCACATCACCGGATCGCGCGAACCTCGGGTTCTTCGATCCGGATAACCGCCATGTTCGCCTCCTCCAGCAGATCGGGCAGATCCTGCGGATACACCGCCTCCCCACCGTTCTGGATCGCACGGATCTCGGCCCCGGTGCACCACCGGTGTTCGCTGATCGTGCGCTGTTCCAGTTCGGTGAATCCGCCTCGGTGCGGGACGAACTCGTCGGTCTGCGCGGCGAAGAACAGTTCCTCGGACCGGATCAGTTCACCCGCGAACGGGAAGATCGCGACGCGCCGCCACAACGGTCCGGACCTCGGCGAGCTCGAGCCCCGACGGCTCGGACCGTTCGGCGATCTCGAAGTACGTCGGCAGCGGTGCGGTACCGCCCAGGTGGAGCCACCGCACCGGTCGGCGCGTGCGCAGGGCGAGGGTGTCGCGCACGGCGTCGTTGTGGAAGCGCCGCGCGATCAGTACCCGCGCCTCGGCGTCGGCCAGCTCGGCGACCAGCTGGGGTCGCAGACGATGGGTGTCGAGCGCCGTCAGAGCGCCGGACAGCGCGTTCTCGGCGACCTCTCGATGCGCCCGGTCCGCCCGTTCGGCCTGGTCCGCCAACGCCGACAGTCGCTTGCCCTCGACCGAGGTGGACGTCATCGCCGACGCGATCGCGCGGACCACGACGGCCCGGCGCGCGAGCGCGGCATCGAGGGCCTGCCAGGACAGATCGGAGCGCACGTGCAACCGGTCGAGCCGATTGGCGGTCGCATAGGCCCACGCCCCGACCGTCACGATCACCGCGGCAACCAGCGCGAGGATCAGGATCGTCATCGCGGAGAATGTCACGAGCGAACCTCACGGACGCCGCTGCCGCCGACGGTGACCGTCTCGTAGACCCGCAGGATCTGCTCGGCGACCACCGGCCAGTCGTACTCGGCCACCACTACACTCGCCACGTCGGTGAGCGCGCGACGGCGGCCGTCGTCGCCGAGGACGCCGTCGATCGCGGCGGCGAGCGACACCGAGTCGCCGACCGGCACCAACAGGCCCGCGGTGCCGTCGCGCAGCACCCGGCGGAACGCGTCCAGTTCGCTGGCCACGACCGGGGTCCCGGCGGCCATCGCCTCCACCAGCACGATGCCGAAGCTCTCGCCGCCGAGGTTGGGCGCGCAGTACACGTCGGCGCTGCGCAGCGCCGACGCCTTCTCCGCGTCGCTCACCTGCCCGAGCAGGCGCAGGTGCCGGGCGTACCGTCCGGCTTCCTTGCGGAGTTTGTCCTCGTCGCCGCGACCCACCACGAGAATCTCGATGTCCGGGTACTTCTCGGCGAGCGTCGGCAGCGCCCCCAACAACACCGCCATGC
The DNA here is from genome assembly GCF_052113525.1 of Rhodococcus sp. TAF43. Lineage (NCBI taxonomy): Bacteria > Bacillati > Actinomycetota > Actinomycetes > Mycobacteriales > Nocardiaceae > Rhodococcus > Rhodococcus sp. TAF43. The sequence continues at coordinate 38,026 of NZ_JBFRDL010000005.1, read as the reverse complement.
CCTTGCGGGATTCGTCGTAGCGTCCGAGGAACAGGACCGTCTTGCCGGGGCGCGGATAGCCGGGCAGCGGTACGGCGTTCGCGAACGCCGGCACATCCACGCCGTTCGGGATCTCCACCGCATCGGAGCCGAGCGACTCGACCTGCCAGCGACGCGCCAGTTCCGACACCGCGATCCGGCCGCTGATCTTCTCGAGATAGGGCTGTAGGACGCCCTGGAAAGTGCTGAGCACCAACGATTTCGTGGTGGACGTGTGGAACGTCGCGACGATCGGCCCCTCCGCGATCTTCATTGCGAGCATCGACAGGCTCGGCGCGTTGGGTTCGTGGATGTGGAGCACGTCGAAATCGTTGTCGGCGATCCAGCGGCGCACCCGCGCATAGGAGACGGGGCCGAACGTCAGTCGGGCCACCGAACCGTTGTAGGGAATCGCGACGGCCCGACCGGCCGAGACCACGAAATCCGGGAGTTCGGTGCCCTCGGACGCCGGCGCGAGGACGCTCACCTTGTGACCGCGTTCGATCAGCACCTGTGCCAGTTCGACGACGTGCGCCTGCACACCGCCCGGAACGTCGAAGGAGTACGGGCAGACCATGCCGATCTTCATCGCGACTCCATCCGGGCCCGGCGGGCTGCCGACAGGTCGTCCAACCACAGCGGTTGGAGCATGTGCCAGTCTGCCGGGTGCGCCGCGATGTTCGTCTCGAAACGCGACGCCAACGCCTGGGTGGCGGCGCTCAGCCCGCCCGAGACGTCGATCGGCGGATCGACCGAGAAACCCCAACCGTCGTCCGTGAACCAGCAGTGCACGGGCAACAGGGCCGCACCGGTTTCGATCGCGAGCTTCGCCGGCCCGGCGGGCATCCGGGTCGGTTCACCGAAGAACGTGACCGGAACCCCCCTGGCGGCCAGGTCCCGCTCGCCGAGCAGGCACACGATCTTGTTGTCCCGCAGGCGTGCCGCGAGCTCGCCGAACGGCGGGGTCTCGCCACCGCTGAGTGGGAAGATCTCGAATCCGAGCCCCTCGCGGTAGTCGACGAAGCGCTGGTACAGCGACTCCGGCTTCAGGCGTTCGGCCACGGTCGACAGACCACCCCAGTTCTGGGTGCACCACACGCCGGCCATGTCCCAGTTGCCGGTGTGTGGCAAGGCCAGTACCGCACCGCGGCCCTGGGCCATCGCGTGTTCGAGGTACTCCTGGCCCTCGACACTCGAATCGATCGCCGCCGCGGTCGCCTCCAGATCCATCGACGGCAGGCGGAACGCTTCCCGCCAGTAGCGGGCGTACGACCGGAGGGAGTCCCGGATCACCTCGTCCGGCACGTCCTCGGCCGGCACACCCAGCACCCGAGCGAGGTTCCGGCGCAACTGCTGCGGGCCACCGTTCCGGCGTGCCGCGAAGTCGGCACCCGCGTCGAACAATGCCGTTGCCACCCGCTCGGGCAGGGCTCGGACGACGCGCCACCCCGTCGCGTAGCCGAGATCCGTCACCCGTTCCGAGAAAGTCACGACGCGGATTCCTCTCCGCCACCGGGCTTCTCGTCGACACCCTTCGGTGCGATCGGCAGCAGATCCCGCGCACCCGCCGAATTACGTACCGCGAGGACACGCTGGAAGACGGTGATGATGCTCGCGACGGCGAGGATCCACATCGCGACGTAGACCGCCCAGTGCAACCAGCCGATGTCGAAATGTCCTGCGATACCGGTGAGTCCGGCACCGACGAGCACGATGATCAACCGGTCCGGACGCTCGATGAGCCCACCGTCCGCGGACAGGCCGCTGGCCTCCGCCCGCGCCTTCGCGTACGAGATCACCTGCGAGCTCACGAGGCAGATCAATGTCGCGATCAGCAGGCTCTTGCTGTTCTCGTGGTAGACGGCCCACCACGCCAGACCGGCGAAGATCGCGCCGTCGGCGATCCGGTCGCACGTGGCATCGAGCACCGCCCCGTAGCGCGTGCCGCCCCCTCGGGCACGCGCCATGGCACCGTCGAGCATGTCGAACATCACGAAGAACCAGATGAAGATGGTTCCCCAGAACAAATGACCGGACGGGAAGAGCGTGAGCGCACCCGCGATACTCGCGACGGTGCCGATCACCGTCACCGTGTCCGGCGTCAGCCCGGTCTTCACCAGTGCCTGACCCATCGGCGCCGTCACCTTGGACACCGACGCACGGCCGAAGAAACTCAGCATTCCGCTCCCCCCTCTCGCCACCGGTAGAGGTGCCGGGCCCTGTCGGACCCGGCTTCCGATCCTGCCATTCCGAATCCCCGAGGGACCCGGCCGACTCTGTCGATCACTCGTTCCAGGCCCCCGCGAGCAGCGCACGCGTCTCGCGCAGCAACTGCGGCATCACCTTCGCACCCCCGAGGATGGTGATGAAGTTCGCGTCCCCACCCCAGCGCGGAACGATGTGCTGGTGCAGGTGCTCGGCCAGCGAACCTCCGGCCGCCGCCCCGAGATTGAGTCCTACGTTGAAGCCGTCCGGACGCGAGACCCGCTTGATGACCCGGATCGCCTTCTGCGTGAACGCCATCAGCTCGGCGCTCTCCTCCGGCGTCAGATCCTCGATCGCCGCGACCCGCCGGTACGGCACCACCATCAGGTGACCGGGGTTGTACGGGTACAGGTTGAGCACCGCGTACACCGACTCGCCACGAGCGACGATGAGCCCCTCTTCGTCGCTCATCTTCGGGATCTCGCTGAACGGGCCCTCGCTCGTGCTGGACGTCTTGGGCGCCTCCGCGATGTACGACATGCGGTGCGGCGACCACAGCCGCTGCAGCCGATCCGGGTCACCCGGACCCGTGTCGACGAGCGCACCGGCTTCGTTGGTGCCGTTCGACTGCTCGGTCACTGGGCACCGCCGACGAGTTCGGCTGTGGGCGAGGCGTTCTCGCGACGGCCGATCCACGACACGATCGTCTCGACCGCATCCGCGACCGGTACGCCGTTGACCTGGGTGCCGTCACGGAAGCGGAAGCTGACCGCGCCCGCCTCGACGTCCCGCTCGCCCGCGAGCAGCATGAACGGCACCTTCTGGGTGGTGTGGTTCCGGATCTTCTTCTGCATGCGGTCGTCGCTGACGTCCACGTCGGCCCGAACGCCGGCGGCCTTGAGCTGCTTGACGACGTCGAACAGGTGATCCTCGAACGCCTCGGCGACCGGGATACCGACCACCTGGACGGGCGCGAGCCACGCCGGGAACGCGCCCGCGTAGTGCTCGGTGAGCACGCCGAAGAACCGCTCGATCGAGCCGAACAGCGCGCGGTGGATCATCACCGGTCGCTGCTTGGTGCCGTCCGAACCGGTGAACTCGAGGTCGAACCGCTCGGGCAGGTTGAAGTCGAGCTGAATGGTCGACATCTGCCAGCTGCGGCCCAGTGCGTCCTGCACCTGCACGGAGATCTTGGGGCCGTAGAACGCGGCTCCGCCCGGATCCGGCACCAGGTTCAGCCCGGACGCCTCACCGACCTCGCGCAGCGTCTCGGTCGCCTCTTCCCACAGCGCGTCGTCGCCCACGAACTTGTCGGGGTTCTTGGTCGACAGCTCCAGGTAGAAGTCGTCGAGGCCGTAGTCCTTGAGCAGGCCCAGCACGAACTTCAGCGTCGTGGTCAGCTCGTCGCGCATCTGCTCCTTGGTGCAGTAGATGTGCGCGTCGTCCTGCGTCATGCCGCGGACGCGAGTGAGGCCGTGCACGACGCCGGACTTCTCGTAGCGGTACACCGAACCGAACTCGAACAGCCGCAGCGGCAGCTCGCGGTACGAACGGCCACGCGACCCGAAGACCAGGTTGTGCATCGGGCAGTTCATCGGCTTGAGGTAGTAGTCCTGGCCCGGCTTGCGCACCGTGCCGTCCTCGTTGAGTTCCTCGTCGATGTGCATCGCCGGGAACATGCCGTCGCGGTACCAGTCGAGGTGACCGGAGACCTCGTACAGATGTCCCTTGGTGATGTGCGGCGAGTAGACGAACTCGTAGCCCTCCTGCACGTGGCGCTGGCGGGAGTAGTTCTCCATCTCCTGACGGATGATGCCGCCCTTGGGGTGGAACACCGGCAGGCCGGAGCCCAGCTCGTCGGGGAAGGAGAACAGGTCCAGCTCGGCACCGAGCTTGCGGTGGTCGCGACGCTCGGCCTCGGCGAGCAGCTCGAGGTGCTTGTCGAGCGCTTCGGTCGACTCCCACGCCGTGCCGTAGACGCGCTGCAGGTCCTCACGGCTCTGATCACCGCGCCAGTACGCGGCCGAGCTGCGGGTGATCTTGAACGCCGGGATGTACTTCGTGGTCGGGATGTGCGGGCCGCGGCACAGGTCCTTCCAGATCACCTCGCCGGTGCGCGGATTGAGGTTGTCGTAGATCGTCAGCTCGTTGCCGCCGACCTCCATGACCTCGGGGTCGTCGATGCCCGACTTGTCGCTGATGAGCTCGAGCTTGAACGGCTCGTTCGCGAGTTCGGTGCGGGCGTCCTCGATGTCGTCGACGACGCGGCGGGAGAAGCGCTGCGCATCCTTGATGATCTTCTTCATCCGCTTCTCGAGCTTCGCCAGATCCTCCGGCGTGAACGGGCGGTCCACCTGGAAGTCGTAGTAGAAGCCGTCCTTGATCGGCGGGCCGATGCCGAGCTTGGCCTCGGGGAACTCCTGCTGCACGGCCTGCGCGAGGACGTGCGCGGCCGAGTGCCGGATCACGCTGCGGCCGTCCTCGGTGTCGGCGGCAACCGCCTCGACCTCGACGTCGACGTCGGGAATCCAGGACAGGTCCTTGAGCTGACCCTCGGCATCGCGGACGACGACGACGGCGTCGGAGCCCTTACCGGGCAGTCCGGCCTCGCGCACCGCCGTGCCCGCGGTCGTCCCGGCGGGCACTCGGACGCGTGCGGCTGGGGTGGCGGATGCGGGCGTGGTCACGGCGATGCGCTCCTAGGTATGAGGGTGTGCCCCGGGATGAGGGGCGATCCCATGTTATCGGCACCGCGTCGCCATCAGTGGCACCGTCCCGCCGTCGCGCCGACAGACGGCTACAGGGGGCTCTCCAACCACGACTGATCGAGCCCCACCCACGTTCCGATCAGGCCGAACGTGCCGAGCACCCACAGAGTCGCGATGACGACGATCGTGGTGAAGAGCACGCCGAGTGCCTTGATGACGACGGACTGGCGCGAGAACCACACCATGAAGCGGTCGTAGCGAGCGCGTACCCAGTGCAGCAATCGGTGCGCCCACGCGAATTCGGACGCGAGGATGCCCAGCCCGGCGAAGACGATCAGCCAACCCGGCCCGGGGTACGGAATTGCCACGATTCCGGCCGAGAGAACGAGGAGACCGACGATCCCGACACCGATCCGGTAGGCGAGATTCAGTGAGGTGTTCGCGGCGATCCGCCGGCGTCGACGGCGCCAGCGGTTCTCGACTTCTTCGAGTGCCTCGATCGGATGGAAGCCGTCGTGGCCCGACCCGGCGCCGGCCTTCCCGCCGACCGTTCGGTCGTTCACAGTTCGGTCACCCACACGTCCACACCCACCGTCGCTTCGAGTTTTCTGCCAGTCGACCTACCGACAGATCCAGCGTACCGACGGCGATGGTCGACCGGATCCACCCGCCACGGCGCCGACGGTAGGAAGATGGGTACGGGCAGACCCGGCCACGTATTCGTTGTCGCATCTCCCGACCGTCGGCGGTGAATCACGCGGATTGGATCGCCACCGTCGGAAGTCGAACCCTCACCGCCCGGGAGGAGTGTGACGCCGGTGTTTCTCCGCCGCGGTTCCGGCACGGCCGGTCCAGGCCCAACTCTCGACGAAACGCGTCTCATCGATCCCGAGCCCAGTCCTCGGTCGGCGCGCGGGTTGGTCTCCTCCACGCCCGGCAAGCTGGCGCTCATCGGGGTGGGGTTGATCACGATCGTGCTCCTCGCGGGCGCCCTGACTTCCGTCGCGATCGTCGCCCGCGAGAAGCGGATCGACACCCTGCATCTGGAGACAGGGCCACTCACCAACTCCGCCCAGGAGCTCTACAGCTCGCTGTCGATCGCGGATGCGGCCGCCACGGCAGGGTTCCTCTCGGGCAGAGTGGCACCGCAGGCCATCCGATACCGCTACCGTCAGGCGATCGGCGAGGCGTCGACCGCACTGATCTCGGCGGCGAACGGCATCTCGGCGAACGACACGCAGTCGCAGGAGTTGCTCGCGGAGATCTCCAGAGGCCTGTCCACGTACACCGGAATCGCCTCTACTGCACGTGCGAACAGCCGGGTCGGAAACGCGGTCGGGGTCTCGTACATCAACGAGTCTTCCGCGCTGATGCACGACACCATACTGCCGGCGGCGCAGCATCTGTACACCAAACAGGCCGACGCCCAAGCGAACACCCAACAGAGCCTTGCTCGGCCGCCGTGGACCGCGATCGCGCTGTGTATGTTCACGCTGGTCGCGCTGATCGGCACCCAGATGTATTTGACCAGGCTCAGCCATCGCCGTTTCAATCCGGGCCTGATCGTGGCCTCGGCGTTGATGGCCCTGCTGGCGATCTGGCTGTCGATCGCCGGACTGCTCTCGGCCAACGCCAGCGCAAACGAGATGGCGTCCGCCGAGTCGATGGACGCGCTCGTTCGGGCGCGAATCCTGGCCCAGCAGGCCCGCGCCGACGAGACCTTGGGTCTGCTCCGTCGGGATTCCGACACTCAGAGCGAACAGGAATATGCCCAACACACCGCGGAACTCGCCCGGATACTCGACGGTTTCCGGGCCACGACCGCACAGAACGATGCGGCGGATGCCCAGCTGAACGACGCCATCGCCGCGCTCGACGGCTGGGAGAGCGCCCACCGGGACCAGCGCCAACGACTCGGCGCGGGAGACTACGTCGGCGCGGTCGACGTCGCAGTGGGCGGCGGGCCGCACGATGCGGCGGCGCAGTTCACCCGGCTCGACGACACGTTGGAAAGTGGGATTGCGAGCCTGCGGGGGCAGTCCAGCGAGTACATCGCGCGCTCCTCCTCGTCGCTGAGCCACCTCGACGTCGGCGGTGCGACGCTCGGCGTGCTGTGCGGATTCGCCGTCGGCGCCGGCATCTGGCCCCGTTTGAGCGAGTACCAGTGACAAAGCGAGTACAACTGATGAAGAAGGCCACGGTTTCAGGGGCCACATGGTGAGCATGACGGCACGAAGCATCGCGAACATCGCGCGGCGGCCGAAAGGACGTCGCTGGTTGACGGTTGCCTGCGCGGTCGGCGCAAGTGTGCTGGTCGGATGCGCCGACGCCCACCCCCCGCCGCCGACGCCTGTCGGCACCTACACCACGCTGCCCCTGCCGAGCGCGGCGACGATCGTCCCTCCCCCGACGACGACCGTCCCCGGGGTCGCGGACTGCGATGCCACCGCCAGCCTGCGCCCGAGTCCGCCCGGCGTCATTCCTCCCGGAGGCACCGTGTCTGAGATCGTCGCGCGGGGGAAGGTGATCATCGGAGTCGACCAGCGCAACTACCTGTTCAGCAACCGCGACCCCGCCACCGGCACGCTCGAGGGCTTCGACGTGGACATTGCACACGAAGTCGCCCGTGATCTGCTCGGCGACCCCGCGAAGGTCGAGTTCCGGCTGATCAACCCGGCCGACCGGATCAAGTCGGTACAGACTTCCGATGTCGACATGTTCATCATGTCCACGACGATGACCTGTGCCAGGGCTGAACAGATCGCCTTCTCCACCCAGTATTTCGAGGCCCATCAGCGGTTGCTCGTGCCGCGGAACTCCGGGATCAGCGAACCGGCGGACCTGGCGGGCAAGCGGGTGTGTTCCGTGGCCGACACCCCCGCGGTGTACGCCGTGCAGCGGGAAGTGCCCGACGTCGAAATCGTCAGCGTGGTCGACTGGGGTGACTGCCTGGTCGCCATCCAGCAAGGGCAGGTAGATGCGGTGAGCACCGACGACGGCCTCCTGCTCGGTATGGCGGTGCAGGATCCGACGCTGGAGATCGTCGGCCCCGTCATGGAGGTCGCGCCGTACGGCATCGGCATGAACAAGAACGACGACGACCTGGTGCGCTCTGTCAACGGCACGCTCGAGCGCATCGGGAAGGACGGAACGTGGACGCAGATCTACAACCGTTGGCTCACTGCGCTCGGGCCGTCGCCCGGTCCCCCCGCACCCCACTATCAGGACTGACCGGATGACTCCGCCAACGGAAGGCACAGCCGACAGCGCCGCCACCGATCGCGCCGAACCCCCGGACACCACCGCCGCCGATACTGCTGCGACCACTCCCGACACTGCGGCGACCGCCCGTGACGCCGCCACCACCGCTGGCGCGACAGGTGCTGTGCCGCCGCCCCCCAGGTCGAGACGAGCCGGACAACGTGGCGGGCCCCGGGTCACCTCGGGTCACCGAACCATCGGCGACGGACTGGTCGAGATCCCCGTCATCGCGGCGCTCGATCCCTCGTCCGCGGTGCTCAGCAATCCGGTGCTGGCGGAGGACAAACGCTACTGCACCAAGTGCCGCAACCCTGTCGGACGCACGCAGGCAGACGCTACGGCGCCGACCCGGGGTGTGTGCGCGAATTGCGGCACCGGTTTCTCGTTCGGTCCGCGGCTCGAACCAGGCGAATTGGTGGCCGGACAGTACGAGGTGCAGGGCTGCATCGCCCACGGCGGTGTCGGCTGGATCTATATCGCCATCGACCGAAATGTCGACGATCGCTGGGTGGTACTCAAAGGACTGCTGCATGCGGCCGATCCGAAGGCCCAGGCGGTGACGGTCGCCGAACGGCGCTTCCTCGCCGAGGTCACCCATCCGAGCATCGTCAAGATCTTCAATTTCGTCGAGCATCCCGACGCGGACGGCTCCCCCGTCGGGTACATCGTGATGGAGTACATCGGCGGCACCACACTCAAGGACCTGCTCCGCACCAGCGCGGACGAGGTCGGACCGGCACGGATGCTGCCGCTCGACCTGACCCTCGGCTACATCCTGGAGATCCTGCCGGCATTGAGCTACCTGCACTCGATCGGGCTGATCTACAACGACCTCAAGCCCGACAACATCATGGTCAGCGAGGGGCAGGTCAAACTGATCGACATGGGCGCCGTCGCCGGGTTCGAGGACTGCGGATTCATCTACGGAACCCCCGGCTTCCAGGCGCCCGAGATCGTGGCGACCGGGCCCACCGTGGCGAGCGACATCTACACCGTCGGGCGCACCCTCGCGTCGCTCACCGTTGCGCTGCCGACGAAGCAGGGCCGCTACCTCGACGGCCTGCCCGATCCAGCCCACGAACCACTGTTCCAGCAGTACGAGGCGTACTACCGCATGCTGCGGCGGGCCACGAATCCGGACCCGGCCCAACGCTTCTCGTCGATCGACGAGATGTCCACCCAGTTGACCGCGCTCCTGCGCGAGATAACGTCCAGGGAGTCCGGCCGGCCACGACCGGGACTGTCGCAGCAGTTCAGCCCCCCACGCGGGAGCTTCGGCACCGACCTGACTATCCGTCGGACGGATGTGTTCGTCGACGGCCGGCCCCACCACGGGCGCCCGAGCGCGCTCGCAATGGGTCGAGCGTTGCCCGTTCCGCTGGCGGATCCCGCCGATCCCGGGGCCGCGCTACTCACCGCAGCGATGCACAGCACGCCGCGCGAACTCCTCGGCACCCTCCGCGTGGCGCGTGAACGCAGTGCCGCCGCTCCCCGCGGCCGGCTCGGGGACAGCCTGGAACTGCCCCTGATGGAGGTTCGCGCGCACCTCGATCTGGGCGACGCGCAACGGGCCGCTGATCGGCTGGCCGAGCTCGCCCGGGAACACCCGCGCCGCTGGCGGATCAGCTGGTATCAGGGCCTGTGCGACCTGCTCCGCGGGGAGTACGAGGCGGCGTTCTCCCGTTTCGACACGGTGCTCTCGGCGTTGCCCGGCGAATTGGCACCGAAGCTGGCACTGGCCGGGACCGTCGAACTGATCCTGGACCGACGTACCGACAACCGCCTGTCCACCGACTCCCCGGCTGTGGTCGACGAGCAGTGGCGCACGGTGGCCGAGCGGTACTACGGGACCGTATGGCAGACGGACCACAGCCTGGTCAGTGCCGCGTTCGGTCTCGCGCGGCAGCTCGAGGCCCGCGGCGATCGGCAGGGCGCAGTACGGATACTCGACCAGGTACCGCCCGACTCCCGACACTTCGGCGAGGCCCGGCTGACGACCGTATTGGTCCTGGTCGGTCGCCTACCGGTGGCCGAGATCAGCGAACGGGATCTCAAGGAAGCGGCCGATCGGGTCGAGCGGCTACCGGAGACGGAACCTCGCGCACTGCAGATGCGCGCGCACGTGCTCGGCGTGGCAGTGGACTGGCTCGAGTCCGGCCGGTCGGCGGCGCTGCCTCTGATCCTGGGGGCCCAGTTCACCCAGCGCAGCCTGCGCGCCGGCGCCGAGGAGGCGCTGCGAACGCTCGCCCGGAACACCGCCGAGCGCACACACCGATACACGCTGGTCGACCTGGCGAACGCAATCAGACCCACGACATGGGTGTAGCGGTGACCAGATCCACGATTTCCGCCCGAACGCAAAAATCGCCCCTCGGAGAGGGGCGATTCTGCAATCAGCCGTGGCGAACCCCGACCTTGGTTATCTTCTGTGGTCCCGGCTGGGATCGAACCAGCGACCTTCCCGGTGTGAACGGGACGCTCTTCCACTGAGCCACGGGACCGAACCGCGCTAACCACTCGCGGTCGAACGAGACGAAACACTAACACGCACTTGTCGCGAACACGAATCCCCTGGTTGTTATTCGTTTTCGGGCCCGCGACGCCTCGACGTAGGACCGAAGCTCACCGATCGCACCCGACCGCGCGCCGGTCACCGCGCGACCCAGGTCCTCAGGACGGCGCTAGCAGCCACGCTCCCAGGTATGCGCTCGCGCGCACGCGCGCACGTGGGTGAATCACTTCCAGGAGCGCCTCGATGGGCGCGCCACTTCGCCTCGCTTCCGCCCGCTTCGCCGACGCCGGAAAGAACCGTTCGTGCCTGTCGGTCCGGTATTCATCGGGCGTTCACCAGCGCACTCGACCCGAAGGTCTGCCATATTTCGCCGCTGACCTGCTGATTTGTGCCTTTCTCGAATGGTCCGCTAATGTTCTCACCGCACCGGGGAAGCGGAAACGCCCCGCCGGTGCGAATGCGGATGTAGCGCAGCTGGTAGCGCATCACCTTGCCAAGGTGAGGGTCGCGGGTTCGAATCCCGTCATCCGCTCGAGAGGTTGGACTCGACCTTTTATGGTGGAGTGGCCGAGTGGTGAGGCAACGGCCTGCAAAGCCGTGCACACGGGTTCGATTCCCGTCTCCACCTCGCGCGATTAGCTCAGCGGGAGAGCGCTTCCCTGACACGGAAGAGGTCACTGGTTCAATCCCAGTATCGCGCACCAAGTTTCGAGGCAGTATGCTGCTGAGAATCTTGAGTGTTACAACATGCGGATGTAGCGCAGCTGGTAGCGCATCACCTTGCCAAGGTGAGGGTCGCGGGTTCGAATCCCGTCATCCGCTCCACGGTCGGCCCTGGTAGCCGGCCAAGGGAGCCCGGTTTTCCGGGCTTCCGATCTTTGACCCGCGCGATTAGCTCAGCGGGAGAGCGCTTCCCTGACACGGAAGAGGTCACTGGTTCAATCCCAGTATCGCGCACCACCGAGAAGGGCACCTCCACTGGAGGTGCCCTTCTTGCGTTCGATCCCCATCGAGTTCCGGGGCGCCCGCTCGATTCGAACCTGAGGGATTCCTCATGTATCGTCGGGCGTGCCATCCCCCCCGATGGTGCGGAGCCCCAGCCCTGACCCCCCATCCACGGCTGGGGCTCACTCATTTCCGGGCGGGCAGCCTCCCGCCACCCGCCCGTCGCGCCTACCCGCCGTGCCGCTTCGCGAGCAGATCGCGGAACCAGTAGTAAGAATCCTTGGGCGTCCGCTCCAAAGTGTCGTAGTCCACATGAACGAGCCCGAAGCGTTCGCGGTACCCGGCGGCCCATTCGAAGTTGTCGAGGATCGACCACACGAAATAGCCACGGACGTCCACGCCGGCATCCATCGCCTCGCGAACTGCGGCCAGGTGGTCCGCGTGATACGCGATTCGACGATCATCGCGCACACGACCCGACGAGTCCGGATCCGGGTCGTGGAACGAGCACCCGCTCTCGGTGATGTACACCGGCGGCAGAGCCGCTCCGAACCGGTCCCGGAAGATCGTGAGGATCTCCCGCAGGCCGTCCGGGACGATCGGCCAGCCGAAGTCGGTCTTCGGATAGCCTTCCAGCGGCACCGGCGCGAACGGCATCCCTGGCGGCAGATCGACCTCGAGCACCCCCTCCGTTCCCTCGCCGTCCCGGGGCGCGGCGATGATCGTGGGCTCGTAGTAGTTGATACCGAACCAGTCGAGTGGCTGGGCGATGATCGCCAGGTCGTCGTCGACGGGTCCGGTGAGCAGGGCCGCGAGTTCGTCGGCCGGATACTTGCCGAGCAGGACCGGGTCGGCGAACGTCCAGTTGACGATGTGGTCGTAGATGTCGGCGGCCTCGATGTCGGCCTCGGAGTCGCTCGCTGCATGGACGGGCGCGTGGTTGGACGCGATTCCGATGTTGCCGCAGCCCGCCGAACGCAGTGCCTGCACCGACAGGCCGTGGCCGAGCAGCTGATGGTGCGCGGCCTGCAGTGCGCCGAAGCCGAGCGACAGCCCGGGCGCGTGGACTCCGAGGGCGTGACCGTAGAGCGTATGTACGACGGGCTCGTTGAGCGGCATCCACATTCCGACCCGGTCACCGAGTCGCTCCCCCACGATGGCGGCGTACTCGGCCAGGCGCTGCGCCGTCGCCCGGTTCAGCCATCCCCCGTCGTCCTGGAGGGCCTGCGGCAGATCCCAGTGGAACAGCGTGACCGCCGGCGTGATTCCGGCCGCACACAGTTCGTCGACGAGCCGGTCGTAGAAGTCGAGGCCGGCGGGATTGACTTCGCCCTTGCCGTCGGGCTGGATCCGCGGCCACGACACGGACAGCCGGTACGAGTCGGTGCCGAGCTCGCGCATCAGGCGCACGTCGTCGCGGTAGCGGTGATAGTGGTCGATCGCGATGTCGCCGGTTTCGCCGCGCACGATTGCTCCAGGGACAGAGCAGAATTCGTCCCAGATCGAACGGCCACGCCCGTCCTCGGTCACCGCCCCTTCGATCTGGTACGCCGCTGCCGCGACACCGAAGACGAAATCGTCGGGGAATTCGGGAATTGTTCGTTGTACCGCCATGATGAGCAGTGAAGCAGAGAACCCCACGAAACGGAGCGAAATATTGGACACTCGTCCAGTGATTCGAAACACGAAAACCCTTAGCGGCGCGCGCGTCTCGGCCTCCGTCGCCTTCGGCCTGCAGGGGTTCATGCTGGCCGTACTGCTCACCCAGCTCCCCCAGTTCAAGGAGGACCTCGGGTTCAGCGACACCCTCGTGGCCGTGACGGTCGTGGGTGTCTCGGTCGTCGCGGGTGTCGGCAGCGTCGTCGCCGAGCAACTCGCGAAGGCCACCTCCAGTCGCACCACGCTCCGCGTGGGCCTGTTCGTCATTGCGGCCGGTGCGGTGGTGATCGCGCTCGCGACATCGACACCGGCGTTCCTGGCCGCCTTCGCGTTCTACGGAATCGGACTCGGCATCGTCGACGCGTCGGCCAACATGCAGGCGGTGTCGATTCAGCACGCGTACGGCCGCGTCATCCTCTCGTCGTTCCACGCATCGTGGAGCGTCGGCGCGATCGTCGGTGCCGGGTTCGTCGCGGTCTTCTCGACGCTCGAGCTGTCGGTCATGGCGTCCGTGCTCGTCGCAGCCGTACTGGTCGCGGCGATCTGTGCATGGATCGGCCCGCGCCTGCTGCACGCCGGCCACCAGCGGTCCGCGACCGCTGCCGCCGTCCCGGTCGCGATCCCGCTACGACCGTTCCTCGCACTCGGGATCGCGATGATGCTGTTCTACGCGATCGACTTCGGCGTCGGCACCTACTCACCGCTGTATCTCAAGGAGGTACTGCTGTCCGATGCCGGTACCGCAGCCCTCGCGATGGCGGCCTACCAGGTGACCGCGCTGATCTCGCGGCTGACCGGCGACCTCTGGGTCCGGAAGTTCGGCGAGATCGCCGTGGTGCGGGTCGGGGCGATCATCAGCGTGATCGGTCTTCTGATGGTGGTCGTCGCGCAGGCACCGGCGTTCGCGATCGCCGGATTCTTCGTGGTCGGCCTCGGCGCCCCCGTCATCGCGCCCCTGAGCTTCAGTGCCGCGGGCCGGCTCGCGCCCCCGGACCAGACCGACGTGGTCGTCGCCCGCATCAACCTGTTCAACTACGCCGGGACCGTGATCGCCGGCGCCGTCATCGGCGGCATCGCGGCGGTGTCGGACCTGCGGGTCGGATTCGTCGCCCCGCTGCTGTTCGCGGTGGCATTGTTCCTGCTCGCGCCCGCATTCGCGCCGCGCCGCGTACCGTCCGGCACCACCCCGACCGAATCCGCGCCCACCGGCGCCTGACCGTGTGTGTCCCGGACCGAGCCATCCGGTCCGTCCAAGACCGAGTCTTCGAGTCCGTCCCGGACAGTGGTGTACTTACCCGGGACACACACGACGTACACGAGGTGGAGCTGTGACGATTTCCGTCGACCGGGCCGGACTCTGGGATGCCGAGGCATTGGCCGACGTCGCCGCGGTGACGTTCCCGCTCGCATGCCCGCCGCACGCCACGCGGGAGGACATCGCGGCGTTCATCGACAACGTGCTCTCCGCGGAGAAGTTCAGCGAGTACCTCACCGACTCGACCCGCACAGTGCTCAAGGCCACCAGCAACGGGGAGATCGTCGGCTACGTGATGCTGATCGACGGAACCCCTGACGACGACGCGGTGCGGTCCGCGGTGTCCCTGCACCCCACCACCGAGATCAGCAAGCTGTACGTGCTGCCCGGTCGGCACGGCACCGGCGTCTCGGCGGCGCTGATGGACGCGGCGGTCGATCATGCACGGAACGCGAACTGCGCCGGGGTGTGGCTGGGCGTCAACCAGGAGAACGAGCGGGCGCAGCGGTTCTATGTCAAGAACGGCTTCGAGAAGGTCGGCACCAAGACGTTTCAGGTGGGCGCCCAGACCCACCACGACTTCGTGATGCAGCGCAGCGTCTGACCGCTGCGCCGCCTCACGAGGCGTGGATCAGATCAGGCAGCGACCTCGAAGCGCGACAGCGCGAGCAGGCGCGACGTGGCACGCAGGTACTTCTTGCGGTAGCCACCGGCGACCATCTCCGGGGTGAAGATCTCGTCGAGCTTCGCGCCCGACACCGTCACCGGGATGCTGGCGTCGTAGAGGCGGTCGGCGAGAACCACCAGTCGCAGGGCGACGGACTGGTCCGCGGCCGGGTGGACGCCCTTGATGAACACGGCCGGGACGCCCGCGACGAGCTTGCCGTAGCGCGACGGGTGCAGCGTGCTCAGGTGCGCGCACAGCTCGTCGAAGTCGTCGAGCGTGGCGCCCTCGATCGCGTCGGCGCGCTCGAGTAGATCGGCGTCGTCGGTGGGCTCGGGGGCGGGCGGCAGGTCCCGGTGGCGGTAGTCGGGTCCGTCGACGCGGATGGTCTCGAAGATCGAACCGAGCTTCTTGATCTCGCGCAGGAAGTCCTGCGCCGCGAAGCGCCCCTCACCGAGCTGGCCGGGCAGCGTGTTCGACGTCGCGACGATCGAGACGCCGCGCGCCGACAGCTCGGTCAGCAGACGCGAGACCAGCATGGTGTCGCCCGGATCGTCGAGTTCGAACTCGTCGATGCAGAGCACGCTGTGGGACGACAGTTCCTCGACCGCCCGGTTGAAGCCGAGGGCACCGACGACGTGCGTCAGCTCGACGAACGTGCCGAACGCTTTGGGCGAGGGCGAGCTGTGGAAGATCGATGCGAGCAGGTGAGTCTTACCGACGCCGAAGCCGCCGTCGAGGTACAGACCGGCGCCCGTGGACGGCGCCTTCTTGCCGAACAGGCCGCGGCGTCCGCCGCCACGGATCTTCGCGACCTTGCCCGCGAACTCCTCGGCCTTGCTGACCGCGGCAGCCTGGCTCGGCTCCTTGGGATCGGGAATATAGGACGCGAAACTGACCTCGTCGAACATCGCCGGGGGCACCATTTGAGCAACCAATTGATCGGCCGGCACCACCGGATTGCGATCGACAAGACGTGCATGCATGCACTGAGCGTATCGACGTGCTGTGATCGAACACGTGCACCGTCTGGATATTGCGACCTACCTCACACGAGAAGCAGACAGCAGCGACCGGCCGTCCGAGCTGAGCGACGACGACCTGCGCTCACTGTACGGATATCCGGCGGGTCTCGACAGACCGTGGGTTCGCGTCAACTTCGTCGCCAGCGTCGACGGCGCCGTGTCCGTCGACGGCGCCAGCGCGGGGCTCGGGACCCCTGCGGACAAGCGGGTGTTCACCGTTTTGCGTGAGCTCGCCGAGGTGATCGTCGTCGGCGCCGGCACCGTCCGCGCGGAGAACTACGGCGGCGCCCGCACCTCCCCCGAATTGGCCCGGCGGCGACGGGACGCGGGCCTGGCGGCGGTGCCTCCGATCGCGGTGGTGACCGCGAGCGCGAACCTCGACCCCGAATCGCGACTGTTCACCGACACGTCCGTCCCACCGCTCGTCCTGACCTCTGCCTCCGCGGACCCGGACCGCCTGGCCCGGCTCCGCGACGCCGGAGCCGACGTCGAGATCGTCTCCGATCGGGACGTCACCGGGCCCGCCGTGGTCGCCACTCTCGAGCGTCGCGGGCTGCGACGGGTGCTGTGCGAGGGCGGACCCGGCCTGTTCGGCACCCTGGTCGCCGACGGCGTCGTCGACGAGTTGTGTCTGACGACGTCTCCGCAACTGGTTGCCGGCGGCGCGGGCCGCATCGCGATGTCCCCTGCGGCGAACCCCACGCCGATGAGCCGAGCGCACGTGCTCGGCGACGACGACGGCACACTGCTCACGCGATGGGTACGCGCCCGCGGTGTGTGACGCACCTGGCAGGCTGTTCCGCATGCAGTCGCTTGTGAGCAGGATCGGGGTCGCCGCGATCGCCGGGGCCGTTCTGGCCGTCTGCACCGCGTGCGGCGCGGGCCCGTCGGTTCGACCCGACGTCGCCGTTGTCGAGCAGGGCGGCGGCAACCCGACGACCACGGAGACCGACGCACCGGCGCCGAAACTGCAGACACCGGTGAAGGATCTGAACTGGGTCGACTGCAAGGACGCCACGCTCGCCGCCGCCGGCCTCGAACCCGGCCCGGCCGGGCTGTCGCTGGAATGCGCCGATTACGCGGCGCCCCTCGACGCCACCGGGTCGGCGATGGGCCCCGTCGAGGTGGGCGCACTGCGCGCGCGTCTGCCGCAGACGCCCGCCGATGCCGCGCCCGTGGTGCTGACGTCCGGGTCCGACGTCGCGTCCTCGACCACCCTCGCGGCGCTCGCGACCGGCCCGAGTTCCACGCTGCTCGAGCGGCAGCCGATCGTCGCGATCGATCGACGCGGGATCGGGTCGTCGACGCCGATCGATTGCGGCCGGTCGATGGACCGACGCGCGCTCGCCGATCTGGGACAGTTCGGTCCCGCTGATCCGGCCGCTTCGCAGGGCGTGGACGAGGTGGCGACGCTGGCCCGGGACGCGACGGTGGCGTGCACCGATGCCCTGCAGCCGTCCGAGCTCGCGTACGACACCGCGCACGCCGCCGACGATCTCGAACAGCTGCGGCGCATCTGGCAGGTCGAGCGCCTGGGCATCCTCGGCACCGGCAACGGCGCGTCGGTCGCCCTGGCGTACGCGGCTCGGTACCCCGACCAGGTGGGCCGGCTGGTGCTCGACGCGCCGGCCGCCACGACCGTCGATGCCGCAACGGCGGCCGAACACCGGGTGCAGGGCCAGGAAGCGGCACTCGCCGACTTCAGCCGGCGCTGCGCCGCCCTGAACTGCTCGCTCGGACCGGATCCGACGGCCGCGATCACGGCGCTGCGAGACCGCGCCGCCGCCGGCGAGCTGGCGACGGTGTCGTCGAGCGCACTGCTGGCGACGGTCTCCGCATTCCTGGGATCCCCGCGCGGCGACCAACCTGCGCGCGTGCGCGAACTGGCGGACATGCTCTCGGCCGCGGGACGCGGCGACACCGGCCCGTTGCTCGGACTGATCGGCACGACCGACGCCGCGATCGGCACCGACGGACAGTTCGTCGCACGATGCAGCGACGGCCAGCAGTGGCCGGGCCCGGGACGAGCCCGCGAACTGCAGGAGGCGTGGGGCGTGAAGTATCCGATGTTCGGCGCCGACGCCGCTGTCGGGTTGATGCGCTGCTCGGCGTGGCCGACCATGTCGCCGCCCCCGCTCCCCGGACGCCTCGACGTACCGGTCCTGGTGTTCAGCGGCGCGGCGGACCCCGTCGTCGGCAATGCGGGCCTGCCCACCGTGACCGGCTCCCTCGCGAGCGCCGGCGCCGAGTGGTCGAGCATGACGTGGGAGGGCTACGGCCACCCGGTGACGACGCATTCGGACTGCGCGCGTCAATCCCTGACCCGCTACCTCGCTTCCGCCGAGCTCCCGACCGACGGCAGCGCGTGCCCGGCGTGACGCGCGGGGGTTGCCGCGGCTGACCGAGGCCGCGGCGGTGTACCGTGCCGTAGTGTTCCTTCGACGATTCGAGCCGCGTACCGGCCGCACCACCGCCGAGGTCATCAACTTCGCTCTGTGGCCTATCGCAGTGATGACTGTGCTGCATCGAGTGTTCGTGTTGGCGGTCAACGGATCCCACACCGACGACTTCGCCCCGGTGTACCGAGCGGCCCTGGCGTTCCTCAATCGCCGTGAGGTCTACACCGCCGATTTCAATTCGGTGGATCCGCACTACCTCTACCAGCCCAGCGGCACGTTGTTGTTGTCGCCGCTCGCGCTCATCGATCCCGAGAAGTCGCGCTGGCTGTTCATCCTCGCCAACGCGATCGCCGTGATCATCGCGCTGTATCTGTTGCTGAAGATGTTCGACCTGGCACTGAACTCGGTGGCCGCACCGATCCTGCTGTTCGCAGCGTTCTCGACGGAAACCGTCACGAACACGCTCGTCTTCTCGAACATCAACGGCATCATCCTGCTGGGCGAGGTGGCGTTCCTGTTCCTGCTCCTGCGACGGCGGGACCTGTGGTCCGGCGCCGCGATCGGACTGACGCTCGCGGTCAAACCGATCCTCGCGCCCCTGCTGCTGCTGCCGCTGGTGCGGGGTCAGTGGAAGGTGTTCGTCACCGCGATCGGCATCCCGGTGGTCCTGATGGCCGTGGCCTGGCCGCTGTCGGCGGATCCGATGGCGTTCATCGAGCATACGCTGCCGTACCTGTCGGAGTCCCGCGACTACTTCAACAGCGCGATCGTCGGAAATGGCACCTACTTCGGCCTGCCCGTCGCGCTGATCTGGGCTCTGCGTATCGCTTTCGCGGCGATGGTCCTGGTGTCGCTGTGGCTGCTGTACCGGTACTACCGGCACGACGAACTGTTCTTCGTCGCGACCGCCTCGGGCGTGATCATGGGAGCGTCGTTCCTGCTGCTGTCGCTGGGCCAGATGTACTACTCGATGCTGCTGTTCCCGCTGATCATGACGGTGGTGCTGCGCAACTCCGTGATGCGTAACTGGCCGGCGTGGCTCGCGGTGTACGGGTTCCTCAGTGCGGACGCCTGGTTCTCGAACCGGTTCATCGAGACCGGCCG
Source organism: Rhodococcus sp. TAF43 (assembly GCF_052113525.1). Taxonomy (NCBI): domain Bacteria; kingdom Bacillati; phylum Actinomycetota; class Actinomycetes; order Mycobacteriales; family Nocardiaceae; genus Rhodococcus; species Rhodococcus sp. TAF43. The sequence goes on along the minus strand of NZ_JBFRDL010000005.1, from coordinate 18,271 downwards.
CGCAGCCGAATACCTGAAGCCGACGATGGGCTGGAGCCTGCTGCTGATCGTCATCTTCGCGGTGCTCGCGAACCGCTACCTGACGTCGAAGCGCGAGGGACGGCTGGACTCGGGTATCGATCCGGACTTCCTCGTCGCCGAACAGAGCGCCGACACCCCGGTGCCGGCCAAGGTCTGACGCACGGGTTCGCGGATCGTATTAGCGTGAGGCCATGAGTTCCACACAGGATTCCGGCCTGCCCGCACCCACGTTCCGGCGCAGTGACGCCGAATGGCGCGCACATCTGACACCCGAGGAGTACCAGGTGCTCCGCCAGGCGGGGACCGAGCGTCCCCACGTCGGCGAGTACACCGACACGACCACCGAGGGTGTGTACTCGTGCCGCGCGTGCGGTGCCGAGTTGTTCCGCAGCACCGAGAAGTTCGAGTCGCACTGCGGATGGCCGTCGTTCTTCGACCCCGCGGGCTCGGACGCCGTCATCCTGCGAGCCGACAATACGCTCGGCATGCACCGCGTCGAGGTGCTGTGCAGCAACTGCCACAGCCACCTCGGGCACGTCTTCGAGGGCGAGGGCTACCCCACCCCGACCGACCAGCGGTACTGCATCAACAGCATCTCGTTGCGGCTGCAGCCGGCGGACGGCTCGTAGAACGACGCTGCCCCCGGCAACCCGGGCTGCCGGGGGGGGGCAGCCGGGCGCCACAGCCGGCCGGACAACCGCCTACGGGCGGTCCGGCCAGCCGGGTTGAGTCAAGACCACTGCCGGCACCGCCCTCAGCGGCGGGATCGGGTCGAGTTCCCGGAGATCCTCGTCGTCCTCGATCTCAGCCCAGAACTCGTCCGCCGAGACATCGAGGCCGAGAACGATCCACGGCGGCCCGGCTTGCTGGTACGCGTACGAGACCGTTCCGGTGCGGGGAATCGTCGTAGCGAACAGCCGATCGCCGACGGGATACCCCTGCTGCTCGCCGACCAGCGTGAGCGCTTCCGGTGCGAGGTCGGCGTCGAGAAGGATGCTCGCGACCGCATCGTCGAAAACTCGCTGGGCACAGACTTCCTCGTCCGCAGCCCACCCGGCGAACTCCGGGAAACGTGCGCAACACAATACGTGGGAGCTGTCCGAGTCTCGGTACAAGCGAAACACGGGAAATCCGCCGGCCATCGGACACGACTGTACAGAACCCCGAGACCGCCTGGTCCGCCGTCGGTCCCGCTACTTGGCGACACGCCCCCGCGCGGCGAGCGAGTTCAGCACGGCCGCGGCCTCGTCGGCGCCGTCGACGGTAACGGTGAACTTGGAGCCGTCACCGCGCGTGACGCGCAACGCGGCACCGGGCCGGACCAGCAGGCCGACGCCGTCCGGGCCGACACGGTAGCCGATGCCGCCGTACCGGTTGATCAGCCCGATGTGTACGACATCGGCGCGGGCGATCTCGTCGAGCGGGATCCGCCGACGACCGCCGGTGAGCACGTAGCGCGTCTCGAGTCCACGCCCGTCCACGACGACGTACACCGGCGCGAGCGTGAGGCCCATCAACACCGCGCCCAGCACGGCCGCACCGAGCAGCATCAGGACGGCTCCGCTCGACGCGGTCGCGGCCGACCAGGCGATCAGCGCGGTCGGCAGCAGCGCCAGCGCCGCCCCGAGCCACCAGGACATCGCGGCCGACCCGGTCCACACGACGGTCTCGGTATCGGCCAGATCGAGGCGAGCCGCGTCCGCCGGCGGGGCCGAGGCCGCCGCCGCCGGCGCCGGTCGCCCGATCAGCGCCAGGCCGGCGAATGCGGCGACGACGCCCACCGCGGCAACCGGCAGGAGCCACCATCCACCGAACGACGCATCCGCCGCGTCGGCGAGGCCTCGCTGCGAGGACAACAGGGCGACGGGCAGGATCGCGACCGCGGTGCCCGTTCCCGCCGACACCGCCGCACCCGTCCGCGCGGCACGCACGTCACGACGGGTGAGCGCCAACAGGATTCCCCCGAGCAGCACGGCGAAGGCGAGACCGAGCACCGGCGACCACTGCGCGGCCGCGCGGGAGGCGAAGCCGTCGGCGGCGCCGCCGGGACCGAAGTGGACGGCGACCGGGTCGGGCAGGTCACCGGACCATGCCGCCAGGACGGCGATCGCGGCGGTCGCCGCGGCGACCGGGGCGAGTAACGCACCACCCAGCCCCCGAACCCACGAAACGTTTTGCACCGCAGTCGAGTCGGTCATGTCATCTCCTTCTTCACCAGGTCGAGCAGGTCTGCCGCGCTCATGCCGTGCCGCCGCGCCTCCGCGACGAGACCGCGGACCGCCTCCTGCAGCCGGCCCCGCACCGAGGCATCTGCCGAGACGACGGCACCGCGACCGCGGCGCAGTTCGATCAACCCCTCGTCCCGCAGCATCTGGTAGCCGCGCAGCACGGTGTGCACGTTGAGGTCGAGGGACGACGCCAGATCCCGGGCGGAGGGCAACCGCTCCCCCGCGACGACGGACCCGTCGGCGATCGCGCCTCGCACCGACGCGGCGAACTGCTCGTACAGCGGGACGGACGACGACTGATCGATGCGAATGAGCACACACCCACCATATTGTTCTAGTTCAAATAGAACAAGTCAGAGCGGCGGGTCGAACGCCTTGATCGGCGGCAGCACCCCGTCGAACCGCTCGACCTGCACCAGTGCGTGCTGCCCGGAGCAGCCGTGCGACAGCCGGGAGGTGCCGATGTCGGCGGTCAGCACGTTCGGATTGCCGTGCACGCACATCGAGTCGGGGTCCGCCGGGTCGAGCGGGTCGTACCAGGCGCCGGTCGACAGTTGCACCACCCCGCGCAGGACGCCGTCGTCGAGCACCACACCGGCGAGGCAGGATCCGCGATCGTTGAACACCCGCACCACCTCACCGGCGCCGAGTCCCCGCGCGGCCGCGTCGGACGGATGGATCCGGATCGGCTCCCGCCCACGGATCTTCGACGCCTGACTGACCGCACCGTGGTCCAGCTGCCCGTGCAACCGGGTCTTCGGCTGATTGGCGATCAGGTGCAACGGGAAACGCTGCGCCCGCTCGCCGCCGAGCCACTCGTCGGGTTCGTACCAGCGCGGGTGCCCGGCACAGTCGTCGTAGCCGAAACCGTCGACGGCGGCGGAGAAAATCTCGATCCTCCCGCTCGGGGTGGTGAGCGGGTTGCGCTCGGGATCGTCACGGAACTCAGAGAACAGCGACAGACCGTCCTCCGTCCGCATCCGCACGTGCCCGCGCCGCCAGAACTCGCCGAACGGGGGTGCTTCGAGGTGCGCCGGGTCCGTGAGCACGAATCCTCGCCACTGCTCGTACAGGTGCTCGATCCACTGATGTGCGGTGCGGCCCTCGGTGAACCGGGCCCCGAACCCGAGACGGTGCGCGAGCGCGGCGAACGTGTCGTAGTCGTCGCGCGCATCGGCGTACCGGGGCACCGCGCGGTGCATCGCGACCAGCAGCGGATCGTTGCGGGTGCACGCGAGATCGTCGCGTTCGAGCGATGTGGTCGACGGCACCACGATGTCAGCGTGCCGGGCCATCGGCGTCCAGTACGGTTCGTGCACGACGATCGTGTCCGGTCGGGCCAGCGCACGCCGCAGCCGGGCCAGGTCCTGATGATGGTGGAACGGATTGCCGCCGGCCCAGTGCACGAGTCGGATGTCCGGGTAGGTGAGGCGTCGGCCGTCGTAGTCGAACTCCTCCCCCGGATGCAGCAGCAGGTCCGAGATCGCCGCGACGGGGATGAAGTCCGGGACGGGGTTGGCGCCCTGGAACAGCGTCGGCAGCGGGTACGGCACCGGCGCCAGCCCGGGTTCGTTCATCGATCCGTAGCCGTGCCCGAATCCGCCTCCGGGAAGCCCGATCTGGCCGAGCATCGCCGCGAGCGTCACGCCCATCCACGGGGCCTGCTCGCCGAACCGGACGCGCTGCAGCGACCACGTCACCGTCACCATCGTGCGTCCGCCGGCCATCCGTCGGGCCAGCGCGGCGATCTGCTCCGCCGGGACGCCGGAGAGTGCCGACGCCCAGCCCGGCGTCTTGGGCACGCCGTCGGTGCGTCCCAGGAGATAATCCTCGAATCGGTCGTACCCCACGCAGTAGCGGCTCAGGAATGCCTTGTCGTGCAATCCCTCCGACGCCAGTACGTACGCGAGCGCGAGCATGATCGCGACGTCGGTGCCGGGGATCGGTGCGATCCACTCGCACCGGCCGTGCAGGTCGTCGCGCAGCGGGCTGATCGAGACCACCTCGCCGCCGCGATCCCGAAATCGGTCGAGGGCACCGCGCGTGGGATGTGCGCTGGTGCCGCCGCTGTTGACGGCGGTGTTCTTGAGCGGCACGCCGCCGAAGCACACCATCAGATCGGTGTGGTCGGCGATCACGTCCCAGTTGGTGGAGCGGGCGAACAGCTTCCAGTGGGTGCCCACCACGCGCGGCATGATGACGCCGGTAGCGCCGAGCGAATAGCTGTGCACCGAGCGGGTGTAGCCGCCGAGCATGTTGAGGAAGCGGTGGATCTGGCTCTGCGCATGATGGAATCGTCCGGCGCTGGCCCAGCCGTACGAGCCGCCGAAGATCGCGCGATTGCCGTGGGTGTCGACGACGCGACGCAGTTCGTGCGCCAGCAGATCGAGCAACTCGTCCCACGACACGGCCACGAACTCGTCGGAGCCGCGGACGTCGGACGGCCCGGGCCCCTGCTCGAGCCAGCCGCGGCGGACCGCGGGGCCGGCGATGCGTGAACGGTGGCGCACCGACCCGGGCAGGTTACCCAGAATGGGTGACGGATCAGCGTCCCCGGAGAACGGGTTCACTGCGCTCACGTCGCCGCCGGCGGACTCGACCTCGAACATGCCCCAGTGCGCCATGTGCTGGTACCGCGCCGACGAAGTCACGGCCTCAGTCTTCCAGCCGGACTCAGGGCACGGAGAAGACACCTGTTCCGGCGATGAACTCGAAGCCCGTCGTCATCGATGCGGTCACGAGTCCCGCCCCGGTGAACACGCTGACCGCCTCGCTGTAGGGAAGCACCAGCATCCCGGCGGTTCCGGTGCCGAGGTTCCTCCAGTGCATGTAGTAGCTGCCCTTGACGTTCGGTTGCCCAGGCTCGGTCGGATACAGAGCGGGGAACGTCACCGTCCCCGGCACCTCACCGGTGATCGCCACCGGGTTGAACGAGCATGGGTTGAAGAAAGTGCTGCAGTTCGTGACGAACGGAACCTGAAAGGTGTTCATGGTGGGTGTGGCCGATGCTTGGGGAATCGGACACATCGCGACACCAATCACGACGCCGACCGTCAGGACACCCGCACCGAGGAACCGTCGTGGACTCCACATCGCATGCCCCTCTCGTGGGCCCGCTGATGTGCTCAGGATACGAGGGCCGAGCCACCTCGCGCCGCGGTACACACGAAACACCCCGCCACCTGTCGGGTGCGGGGTGTGGTCGTATCGGGTCAGGGCAGCGAGTTGACCAGCTGCTCGACGGTGACCCGCGGACCGGTGAAGAACGGGGTCTCCTCACGCACGTGCATGCGGGCCTCGGTAGCGCGCAGGTCGCGCATCAGGTCGACGATGCGGTCCAGCTCCGGGGCCTCGAACGCGAGGATCCACTCGTAGTCGCCGAGCGCGAACGCCGGGATCGTGTTGGCGCGGACATCCGGGTAGGTGCGGCCGGCCATGCCGTGATCGGCGAGCATCTTGCGACGGTCGGCGTCGGGCAGCAGGTACCACTCGTACGAGCGGACGAACGGGTACACGCAGATGTAGTCGCCCGCATCCTCGCCGGCGATGAAGGCCGGAACGTGGCTCTTGTTGAACTCGGCGGGACGGTGCAGCGCGACGTTGGACCACACCGGGTCGCTCACCTGGCCGAGGTCGGTGGTGCGGCGGAAGTCCTTGTACAGCTTCTGCAGATCCTCGAGGCGCTCCGCGTGCGTCCAGATCATGAAGTCGGCGTCGGCGCGGACGCCGGCGACGTCGTAGATGCCGCGCACGACGACGTCGGTGTCCTCGAACGAGTCGAAGAACGCCTGCGCCTGCTTCACGGCTGCGGCGCGGTCGTCACCGAGGACGCCGGGCTGCACCTGGAAGACGGAGAACATCGCGTAGCGAAGGGTGGAATTGAGCTTGTCGAAATCGAGGCGTGCCATGCCGCTCATCCTGCCACTCGGGCCGCGAGCCGTGTCGCCGCCGTCGTCGCGGACGCCACGCATGCCGGGACGCCGACTCCGTGCAGGTACGCACCCGCGATCTCGAGCCCGTCCACGTCGGCCGCGGCGGCCTCGATCGCGGCCACCCGATCCAGGTGACCGGGTGCATACTGCGGCAGCCCGCCGTGCCAGCGCGCGACGATCGCGTCGACCGGGTCGGCGCGCACGCCCGTGACGGTCTCCAGATCGGCGCGGGCCTTCGCGATCAACTGCTCGTCGGTGGAATCGACGACGGCGGCGTCCCCGAACCGTCCGTACGACGCCCGCACCAGCGTGACGTCCCGGTCGGCCAGGTGCGGCCACTTGCGGCTCGACAGCGTGAACGCCTTCGCGCCCAACGACTCCCCCGTCGCGACGAGGACCCCGGAGTTCTCCGGGACACCGGCGTCGGTGGGCAGGGCAAGCGCGACGACCGCGGAGGATGCGAGTTCGATGCCGCGGGCCGCCTCGGCCAGCAGGGGTGCGGCGTCGGCGACCAGGCCGACCATCTGCGGCGCCGGCACCGCGAGCACGATCCCGTCGACGTGGCCGAGGGGATCGATCCACCAGCCGTCCTCGTCCCGGCGCAGGCCGGTCGCGGACGCGTCCAGGACCATCTCGGGTGCGGCGGCGTCGCGCAGCGCGGCGAGCAGGACGCCGTAGCCGTCGCGCAGGGCGCCGAACACCGGCCCCGGGGACGGTGTCGGCAGCGCCGCCCGCACGGCCGCGGACAGGCTCGGGGCACCCGAGTCGAGCGCGGCGGCCAGCGTCGGCAGCGCGGCCCGGACCCCGATCGAGTCCGACAACCCCGAATAGACGCCACCGAGGAGCGGATCGACCGACCGGCGCACCACCTGCTCACCGAAACGGCCGCCGACCAGGGTCGCGACGTCCACATCGGCCGCCGGATCCCACTCGAACGGCACGGTCGGCTCGGCGACGATGCGCGCGAGGGTGTCCGCGTCGACAAGTCCGGCCATCGACTGCGGATCCGACGGGATGCCCATCAGCGTCCGTGAGGGCAACGGGTGGAGCGAGCCCTGCGACCAGATCAGTGGCGATCGTCCCGCCGGATGGACCAACTGGTCCTGCAGGCCCAGCTCGACGATGAGGTCCGCAACCTCCGGGCGGCGCGCGATGAACGCCTCGGCGCCCACGTCGACGGGATCGCCCGCGAGATCGACGGTCCGCAGCTTGCCACCGGTCCGTGAGCCCGCCTCGACGACGGTGATCCGGGCGCCGTCACCGAGCCGCTGCCGCAGCCGATAGGCCGCGACGAGCCCGGTGACGCCGCCACCGACGACCGCTACCGAGACGCGCCGACCGGTCACAACGAATGCACCAGCTCCACGACGTCGGTGAGCACGGCCGGATCGGTCTCCGGCAGCACGCCGTGGCCGAGGTTGAAGATGTGCCCGGTGGCGCCGGCCGCGATCGCGGCGTCCGCCTCCGCGGCGATGCGCCGCACCTGCTTCTCGATCGCGGGCCAGCCCGCGAACAGGACGGCGGGATCGAGGTTGCCCTGCAGCCCCTTGCCTGGCCCGACGCGGCGGGCGGCGACGTCCAGCGGGATCCGCCAGTCGACGCCGACGACGTCGGCGCCGGCTTCGCCCATCGCACCGAGGAGTTCACCGGTGCCGACACCGAAGTGGATGCGCGGCACCTGGGCCGACTCGACCTCGGCGAACACCCGCTCCGAGTGCGGCAGCACGAACTCGCGGTACTCGGCCAGCGACAGCGCGCCCGCCCACGAATCGAACAACTGGACCGCGTCGACGCCGGCATGCAGCTGCGCCTGCAGGAACGCGATGGTGGTGTCGGTGATGGTGCCGAGGAGCGCGTGCCAGGTCTTGGGATCGGCGTGCATGAGCGCCTTGGTGCGCTCGTGGTTGCGACTCGGGCCGCCCTCGACCAGGTACGACGCGAGCGTGAACGGGGCACCGGCGAAACCGATCAGCGGCGTCTCGCCGAGCTCGGCGGTGAGCAGCCGGACAGCCTGCGACACGGCGCCGACCTCGTCGGGAACCAGGCGGGGCAGCGCCGCGACGTCGGCGGTGGTCCGCACGGGGTTCGCGACGACGGGTCCGACACCGGCCACGATGTCGAGGTCGATGCCCGCAGCCTTCAGCGGAACGACGATGTCGGAGAACAGGATCGCCGCGTCGACCTTGTGCCGCCGCACGGGCTGCATCGTGATCTCGCAGACCAACTCGGGATCGAAGCAGGACTCGAGCATCCCGATTCCCGCCCGGATCTCCCGGTACTCCGGCAACGAGCGTCCGGCCTGACGCATGAACCACACGGGTCGATGCTTCACCGGACGGCCGGTGGCCGCCGCCAACAACGGTGCGTCGCCCAGGACCCGTCGAGACGGGTACTCGGCACGCCCGGTCATACCTGCATTCGTATCTTCCAAGCCGCTCATCGGGCTCCATGCTGCCATGGCCCGGCGCCGGGGCGGAATCGGCGCGCCTCCGACGCCCTACCAGGTGCGGCGTCTAACGTCCGCTGGTGTGACGACCCCGGGATTACCCAACGAACCCGCCCAGTTCCGCGCCGCTGTCGACGCGATGAACTCGGCCGAGGTTCACCCGGATATCGAGCTCGGCCCGATCCGTCCCCCGCAGCGCCTCGCGCCGTTCAGCTACGCGATCGGCGCGGAGGTCCGCCACCCCGACGACGCGGCCGTCGCGGAGCAGTCCGAAGGGGACGCATTCGGACGGCTGATCCTGCTTCACGATCCCGACGGCGACGAGGCGTGGAACGGCACCATGCGGCTGGTCGCCTACATCCAGGCCGACCTCGAGCCGGCCCTCGCCGCCGATCCCCTCCTCCCCGAGGTCGCGTGGAGCTGGCTGGTCGACGCCCTCGACGAGCGGGCCGACGAGGTGGTCGCGCTCGGTGGCACGGTGACGGCGACCAGCTCGGTGCGCTACGGCGACATCGCGGGGCCACCGCGGGCCCATCAACTCGAGCTCCGGGCGTCGTGGACGGCGACATCCACCGCCCTGGCCTCCCACGTCGAGGCCTTCTGCGAGGTCCTCGCCTACGCCGCCGGCCTGCCGCCGGCCGGAATCGCGAGGCTGGGTCGGCGGCCCTGAGCCGCAGCGGCCACCGATCGCTACACCTCGACGCCGCTCCATCCGCTAACCCGTCCCTTCCTCGTCCACATCGTCCGCATCCACGGTGTCCGCTGCGCCGGCTCGGGTGCCGGCATGCCCCGGGACGCCCGCCGACAGCCGGCGGGCGTGCGCCCAGTCGAAAAAGTCGGCGACACCCTGCGCCACCCGGAAACTCCGGATGGACGGGAAGATGTCGAACGCGTGCTGGGCGCCCCGCAGCTCGGCGTACGCCACCGGATTCGCCGACACCTCACGCAGACGATCGACGAACTCGCGGGCCTCGGCGACGGGAATGAACGAGTCGCTGGTCCCGTGCACCACGAAGAACGGGGGCGCATCCTCGCGCAGGTGCGCACGCGGCGACGCCGCGAGGTAGTCCCGCGGGAACTGCGCCTTCTTGCCCAGCACCATCGGTGAGAGCGCGGATTCGACCCGCTGACGCGTCGCCTTGATCCCCGTCTCCCCCGCGAAGTCGTACACGCCGTAGTGCGGGGCGCACGCCTGGACCGAGGTGTCCGCATCCTCGAAACCGGGTTGCAGGCCGGCGTCGCCACCCGTCAACGCCAACATCGCTGCCAAGTGGCCGCCGGCCGAACCGCCGGTGACAGCGATGAAATCGGGATCCCCGCCGAACCGGGCGACATTGCCGCGCAACCACGAGACCGCCCGCTTGATGGCGATGAGGTGCTCCGGCCACACCGCCTTCGGCGACAGCGGATAGTTGATCGCGGCGCACACCCACCCACGCGACGCCATCTCCAGCATCAGCGGGATGCCCTGATGATCCTTGGTGCCGATGACCCACCCGCCACCGTGGATCTGCAGCAGGACAGGCGCATTCGCCGGAGTGTCCCGGCGGTGGTAGATGTCGATCCGGAATCGTCGACCGCCGGGCGCATAGTCCAGGTTCTTCACCCGCACGACGTCGTCCCGGCGCATCCGGAACGGGAACGCCAACTGCCGCCACGGCGTCTGCGGGACCGGACGCGCCGCGCCGCCCACCGATCGATAGTCGGGTCCCAACGCCGATTCGAGCGCCGACTCCACCTCGGCCCGCGCCCCACGTCCGGTCGCGATCACGGCTGCGAGTCCCGCGATCGAAGCCCCGGCGGCGGCGAGTCCGACGGCGTCGCCGCGACTCCGGACGCCGTGGCGGGCGACGTGGACAGCAGCATCGGCCGCGGTCGCAGCAAGCAACTGAGGAGCGAGTTCCGTGGTCAGCCATCCGGACAGGAACGTCGGCACCGACATCGGCATCCCCGGCACCGGTCGCAGCGCGTTGGCCGTCAGCGCAGTATTTGCCACCTGACGTAACAGGAACCTGTTATCAATCCTCATAAACCTATTTAACCATGATGTTTGTCACAACGCCCACGTCAAAATGGAACAGGTTCTACCGTTAGCTGCATGGAGAGACTCAGTGGATTGGATGCCAGCTTCCTCTATCTCGAAACCCCGACCCAGATGCTTCACGTGTGTGGCCTCATCATTCTCGACGGGTCCACCATCCCGGGTGGCTATTCTTTCGCAAAGCTGCGAGACGAGTTGGCCGTTCGCGTCAAATCGATGCCGAGCTTCAAGCGTCGGCTCAAGGACACGCGCTTCAACCTGGACCACCCCGTGTGGGTCGACGACACCGACTTCGACATCGATCGCCACTTCCACCGGATCGCGGTACCCGCGCCGGGCGGCCGTGACGAGCTTTCGGAAATGTGCAGTTCGATCGCCAGCCAGCCCATGGACCGCACCCGCCCGCTGTGGGAAATGTTCGTCATCGAGGGCCTCGAAGACGGCTCGGTAGCCGTGATGTCGAAGATGCACCACGCCAACGTCGACGGTGTCACCGGCTCCAACCTCATGTCACAGCTCTGCGGGCTCGAGCCCGACGCCCCCAGGCCCGAGTTCGATCAGCTTCCCGAGGGAGCCGGTCGCGCGAGCTCACTCGACATCGCCGTCAACGGCCTGCTGTCGTTCGCCACGCGACCATTGAAGATGGCGAAGCTGCTCCCGGACAGCGTGTCGCTGCTGCCGAACTGGATCGGGCGGGCCCGCAAGGGCGAGGCGATGCCGACGCCGTTCACCGCGCCGCGCACGTCGTTCAACGGCGCGATCACCGGACGCCGGACCATCGCGTACAACGAACTGAGCCTCGACGACGTCAAGCTCGTCAAGAACGCTTTCGGCGTCAAGGTCAACGACGTCGTGCTGACGATGTGCGCCGGCGCGCTGCGCAAGTACCTCGAGGACCGCAACGAACTCCCCGACAGCTCACTGGTCGCGACGGTACCGGTCTCCGTCCACGACAAGTCGGACCGTCCGGGCACCAACCAGATCTCGGTCATGTTCACCCAGCTCGGGACCGACATCGCCGATCCGGTCGAGCGGCTGCACTTCATCGCCGAGCACAACGCGATCAACAAGGACCACCACAACGAGGCGCTGGGCGCGACCCTGCTGCAGGACTGGGCGCAGTTCGCGGCGCCGGCCACGTTCGGCAGCGCGATGCGGGTGTACTCCAAGCTGAAGCTGGCCGAGCGTCACCCCGTGGTGCACAACCTCGTGGTCTCGAACGTCCCCGGCCCGCCGATGCCGCTCTACTTCCTGGGCGCGCGCATCAAGCAGATGTATCCGCTCGGACCGGTCTTCCACGGCGCCGGCCTCAACGTGACGGTGATGTCGCTCGAGGGCCGACTCGACGTGGGCCTGGTCTCCTGCAAGGAACTCGCGCCGCACCTGTGGGATCTGGCGGACGCGTTCCCGGCGGCCCTGGCCGAACTCGTCAAGGCCGCACGCGCGCAAGCACGGAAGAAGAAGCAGCCAGCAGTCCCTCGGTGAACGGCCCGGCGTTCATGACGCACGACGAGTGACCGCAGTCCACCTCGTACGTGGCGGCGCCGGCGATCTGGCGAGCGAGCCAGCGCTGGCGCCGCGGGGGGATGATCAGGTCCTTCGTGGGCACCACGACGGCGGTGGGGACGTCGATGTCGCCGACCCACGCCGTCGAATCGAACTTGCCGATCTCGGCGGTGGCCCGACCGATCGCACCGTAACTGGTCTCCCGGAACTGGGAGTACGCCCACACCCGATCTCCGCCGAACCGCGGCCCGCCGACCGGGACCGGACCGGGACGCGGCTTGAGCGCACCGAGCCCCGCACTGAGCGATTCGAGCGCCACCCGTTCACGCGAGTTCCGCTTGAAGTGCGCCGCGCCCGCGCACAGCACCAGACCCGCGACGCGGTCGCGGTGCCGCTTCCACGTGAGCTGCGAGACCAACGAACCCATCGAGTACCCGACCGGCACGACACGGTCGAGCTCCAGAGTGTCGGCGAGCGCGACGACGTCGTCGGCGCAGTCCTCGAGCGTGAATCGCTCCGAGCGGATGCCACGCCCGTGCCAACGCTGATCGAGGACCACCACCCGCGACTTCGCCGCGAGCTTGGCGATGGCCGGGTACCACGTCAGCGTGCCGGTGCACGCGAGCGCGTGCAGCAGCACCAGCGTCGGCTTTCCACGGTTCTCCGGGGTGGCACCCGTATCGATGACGTAGGTGCTGCCCCGGCCCGGTAACTCCACCATGGACCCGGCCGGCACCTCGCCGACGGGAGCGACGGCGGCCGCAAGGTTGAGCATCGATCTGCCTTCCGATCAGGTGTCCTCGATCCGCCCGGAGAAGCCGAGCGGACAAAACTGAAACTCGTTCTACCTCATGGGCCGCACCGCCCGCGAGCGATTCCGACATTCCGCCCGGGCGCACCGACGGGCCGGTCGGTGCGCCGACCAGGCACCGTCACCCGCCGGAGTGGTCTTGGTCACATGTTCAACTTTTTGGCAGAATCGCCGCGCGACGCGCAGATCTCGACGTGAGATCGCGCCCTCGCCACGTAGAGTTGCCCCCTATGCCAGATACCACCGAGCCCACCCCCGTCCCCGTACCACTATTGGTTCCGGCAGACGGGGTGCCGCCGGTGATCGAGACGGCCGACGGCGTCCGCGACGCCGCCGAGCGCATCGCCGCGGGCGCCGGCCCCCTCGCCGTCGACGCGGAGCGCGCGTCCGGATTCCGCTACTCGTCCCGCGCGTACCTGGTGCAGTTGCGGCGTGCCGGCGCCGGCACGTTCCTGCTCGATCCGATTCCGACGTCGGAGGATCTGGCACCACTTCGTGACGCGATCAACGACCTCGAGTGGGTGCTGCACTCCGCCGACCAGGATCTGCCATGTCTCGCCGAGCTCGGCCTCGAACCGGCCGCACTGTTCGACACCGAACTGGCCGGACGGCTCGCCGGCTTCGAACGCGTGGGCCTGGCCGCGATCGTCGAACGCACGCTCGGGCTCGAGCTCCGCAAGGGTCACGGGGCGGCCGACTGGTCGTCGCGTCCACTGCCCGACGCGTGGCTCAACTACGCAGCCCTCGACGTCGAGGTGCTCCTCGAGCTCCAGGACGCCATGGCGAAAGAGCTTGCATCCCAGGACAAGACGGAATGGGCGAGGCAGGAGTTCGAGCACGTCCGGCTCGCCGGACCGCCGCAGCCCAAGCCGGAGCGGTGGCGGCGAACGTCACAGATCCACAGCCTCAAGAGCCCCCGCCAACTCGCCGCGGTCCGCGAGTTGTGGACCGCCCGCGACGAGGTGGCCCGCAAGCGCGACATCTCCCCCAGTCGCATCCTGCCGGACTCGGCGATCGTCGCCGCGGCGAGCGCCGATCCCAAGAGCATGGAGACGCTACGGGCCCTGCCCGTCTTCGGCGGACCGCGCCAGCGCCGGTCGTCACGGCTGTGGCTGTCCGCTCTCGAGCGCGCCCGTGCGCTGCCGCAGACGGAACTGCCCCCGATCAATCAGCCCTTCACCGGGCCGCCGCCGCCCAGCCGATGGGCCAAGCGCGACCCCGAGGCGGCCGCACGCCTGAACGCCGCCAAGGCCGGCATCACCGAACTCAGCGAGCGAGTGCAGGTGCCTGTCGAGAACCTGCTCAGCCCCGACCTGGTGCGTCGGATCTGCTGGGAGCCGCCGGTCGACGAGTCGGATCCGTCGGCGGCGATCGACGCGGCTCTCGCGGTGGGCGGCGCGCGTCCGTGGCAGCGCGAACTGACCGTGCCCATCCTCGCGGAAGCGGTCCGGGCACAGCCCTGAACTGCGTCGATGGGGTCAGCTACGCCCCGTATGTTACCGGCGGGTAATTAGCGCTACAGTGGTGCGTGTCGGGTCTTCGACTCGGCGTGACCGCTCCACTCCCGCCAGGAGGAATCCAGCGTGGCTGCATCCGCTACCCAGAGAAACGTCGTCTTCGTCGACGGCATCCGCACGCCGTTCGGCAAGGCCGGCCCGAAGGGCATCTACGCCGAAACTCGGGCCGACGACCTGGTCGTCAAGGCCATCCGTGAGCTGCTGCGCCGCAACCCCCAGCTCGATCCTTCGCGGATCGACGAGGTGGCGATCGCCGCGACCACCCAGACCGGCGACCAGGGCCTGACCATCGGCCGCACGTCCGCGATCCTCGCGGGTCTACCCGAGACGGTCCCGGGCTTCGCGATCGACCGCATGTGCGCCGGCGCGATGACCGCCGTCACCACCACCGCGTCGGGCATCGGCTTCGGCCAGTACGACGTCGTGATCGCCGGCGGCGTCGAGCACATGGGCCGCCACCCGATGGGGCAGGGCGCCGACCCGAACCCCCGCTTCCTCGCCGACCGCCTGGTCGACCCGAGCGCACTGGTGATGGGCAACACCGCCGAGAACCTGCACGACCGGTTCCCGAGCATCACCAAGGAACGCACCGACGCCTACGCCGTCGCGTCGCAGAACAAGTACGAGGCCGCCAAGAAGGCTGGTTTCATCGCCGACACCCTGGTGCCGGTCGCCACCCGTTCCGAGGCGGGCTGGGGCCTGGCCACCGAGGACGAGCCGCCGCGCCCGGGCACGACGCTCGAGGACCTGGCCAAGCTCAAGACCCCGTTCCGGCCGGCCGGCCGCATCACCGCCGGTAACGCGGCGGGCCTCAACGACGGCGCCACCGCCGCGATCCTCGCCGGTGAGGACATCGCCCGCGAGCTGGGCCTGCCCGTCGGCATGCGCATGGTCGGCTTCGCCTTCCAGGGCGTCGACCCCGCCGTCATGGGCATAGGTCCCGTCCCCGCGACCGAGAAGCTGCTCGCCCGCACCGGCATGAAGATCGAGGACATCGGTCTGTTCGAGATCAACGAGGCGTTCGCCGTGCAGGTGCTCGCCTTCCTCGAGCACTTCGGTATCGCCGACGACGATCCGCGGGTCAACCAGTGGGGCGGTGCCATCGCATGCGGCCACCCGCTGGCCTCCTCGGGCGTCCGCCTGATGACCCAGCTCTCGCGCCAGTTCGCGCAGAACCCGGACGTCCGCTACGGCCTGACTACGATGTGCATCGGCCTCGGCATGGGCGGCACCGTCATCTGGGAGAACCCCAATCACAAGGACTACGCAGCCGACGAAGCGGGAGCCAAGTAAATGACCGACATTGCATCCGCTTTCGCCGACGAAGTCGTCACGAACGCCTACACCAAGCTGATCTCGGTGCCCGGCATCGAGGGTCCGGTCGCACTGGTCACCCTCGACAACGGCTTCGACCACACCAAGCCGAACTCCTTCGGCCCGCGGGGCCTGCTGGCGCTCGACAAGGCGCTCGACGAGGCCTTCGCCGCCAACCCGGCCGCCATCGCCGTCACCGGCAAGCCCTTCATCTTCGCGGCCGGCGCGGATCTCAAGGGCGTCCCGAGCATCAGCACCCGCGAGCAGGGCGTCGAGCTCGGCCAGCTGGGGCACCGTGTGTTCCGTCGTCTGCGCGAGTCGTCGGTGCCGACGTTCGCGTTCGTGAACGGCGTCGCGCTCGGCGGCGGCCTCGAGGTGGGTCTGCACTGCCACTACCGCACCTTCGCCGACAACGTCGGCGCGCTCGGGCTGCCCGAGGCGATGCTCGGCCTGGTTCCCGGCTGGGGCGGAACCCAGTTGCTGCCCAACCTGATCGGGCCGTCGAATGCGGTCACCGTCGCGGTCGAGAACCCGCTCAACAACGGCAAGGTCATAGGCTCGAAGAAGGCCCTCGAGCTCGGCATCGCCGACGTCGTACTCGGGTCCGCCGACTTCATCGAGCAGTCCCTCGCGTGGGCCGCACAGGTCCTCGCCGGCGACATCACGCCCGCGCGACCGGAGATCGACCGCGGCGCCGGCTGGGACGAGGCCATCGCCCGCGCCAAGGCGATCGTCGAGGGCAAGACCAAGAACAACGCGCCCGGCGCGGTGCGCACGGTCGAACTGCTCGAGCTGGCCCGCACCACCGACCTCACCGACTCGAAGTCCCTCGACGCCGGGTTCGCCGCCGAGGACAACGCCCTCGCCGACCTGCTCATGACCGACGAGTTGCGCGCCGGCCTGTACGCGTTCGACCTGGTGAACAAGCGCGCCAAGCGCCCCGCCGGAGCGCCCGACAAGTCGTTGGCACGCAAGGTCACCGGTGTCGGCATCGTCGGTGCCGGCCTGATGGCGAGCCAGCTGGCAATGCTGTTCGTCAAGCAGCTCAAGGTGCCGGTCATCCTCACCGACATCGACCAGGAGCGCATCGACAAGGGCGTCGGCTACGTCCACGGCGAGATCGACAAGCTGCTGGCCAAGGGCCGGCTGTCGCCGGACGGCGCGAACCGCCTCAAGGCGCTGGTGACCGGCTCGCTCGACAAGGCCGCGTTCGCGAAGACCGACTTCGTCATCGAGGCCGTCTTCGAGAACATGGACGTCAAGAAGAAGGTGTTCGCCGAACTCGAGGAGCACATCTCCCCCGAGACGGTCCTGGCGACCAACACCTCGTCGCTGTCGATCACGGAGATGGCTGCCGACCTGAAGCATCCCGAGCGCGTGGTCGGCTTCCACTTCTTCAACCCGGTCGCGGTGCTGCCGCTGCTCGAGGTCATCAAGGGTGAGCAGACCGACGATGCCACCCTCGCAACGGCGTTCGCCACCGCCAAGGCGCTCAAGAAGTCGGCCGTCGGATCCGCCGACCTGCCGGGCTTCGTCTTCAACCGCCTGCTGATCCGCGCGCTCGGCGAGGTCATGAACGCGGTCGACGAGGGCACCCCGTTCGACGTCGCCGACAATGCGATCGCCGAACTCGGCATGCCGATGACGCCGTTCACGCTGCTCGCGCTCGTCGGCCCGGCCATCGCACTGCACACCGGCGAGACCCTCAACGCGGCCTACCCGGAGCGCTTCAAGCCGTCCCCCGGACTCGAGGCCATCGTCGAGGCCCGCAAGCCCGGCGTGTGGTCCTGGACCGACAAGGGCCAGGTCGTCGACCCCGAGGTCGCGGCGCTGTGGCAGCAGGGCGACAAGCCGTCCACGTCGGACGAGGTGCTCGAGCGCACGCGTCGCGCGTTCGCCGAGGAGATCCGGATCATGCTCGAGGAGGGCGTCGTCGCCGGTCCCGAGGACATCGACCTGTGCCTGATCCTGGGCGGCGGCTTCGGCTTCTGGAACGGTGGCATCACGCCGTACCTGGACCGGACCGGAACGTCGGAGGCCGCGAACGGCAGGACGTTCCTGGCCAAGGGTGTCGCGAGCGTCTAGCCCGACCCGTCACGAGAGGAGCGCGTCCCCGAGATTGGGGCGCGCTCCTCTTCGCATCGACGGGGTACCGGTCAGGAGATCGCATCCTCCGGAAGCGACTCCCGTGCCGGGATCGTTTCCGGCTCCGACGACTCCGGAACGACGGAGGTATCCGGATCCGCGAGATCGCGCACGTCGCCCCGGGCCAGTTCGCTGTCGAGGATCGGTTCGCCCAGCCCGACCTTCTCCTGGATGCGCTTCATCCAGGCAGGCGCCCACCAGCAGTCGTCGCCGAGCAGCTTCATCACCGCCGGCACCAGGAACATGCGGATCAGGGTCGCGTCGATGACGAGCGCCGAGATCATGCCGTACGCGATGTACTTCATCATCA
>NZ_JBFRDL010000004.1:0-210554 GCF_052113525.1 Rhodococcus sp. TAF43 | reverse complement strand
ACCGACATCCGGGCGGAGCCGGCAGCTCCGCTCGACAGGTTCAGCCAGTGCACGTCGCCCAGGATTTGGCAGTGACCAGCTCCAGGCTCGCCAGTCACCTCGCGACCGCCTTCCGTCGGGCCGGTGATCGTCACCGTCCCAGGCTGCTCCCCGACCACGGCCTCACAGCGGACCCGGGGAGCGTCGAAGCTGCCGTTCGGGTTCCCGAACGGCGCCGGGTTGATCTGGAACGGAACAGTGACCGCAGCGGAAGCGACAGCCGCCGGCACCAGGACCGAACCCGCCACAATCGCAGCACACACAACCGATCGGCGAACGAAGTCGATCATGGCAACCTCCAAGAACAGTCGCTGTCGTTCCCATGCCAGATCAGACCGAGGTTGTAGAGCAGGAAGACGAGCGTCATCAATGGGCCATAAAAAGCGAAATCCATTCCGAAGTTCATTCAATTCACCTCCTGCTCAGGGGCAGTACCCGCCCAACCAGCATGGGGCGTGCTGTGTAAGCCACTGTTGCCACTCAGGAGGGACTGGCCAGAACAGGAACCAGTTGTCCATCGTCGAGCACCTCCAGTCTCAAGCAGCAGTTGTCCCGCCCGCGCGATCACCCCTCAGAGCGGGTTCCACCAACCAACGAAGAGATTCCACTCGTACAACCCTGGCCAGCCCGAGTCCATCGGATTCGAGTAGTACAAATCTGGAAGTAGACCAATCACGACCGCCCCGTGAAGATACTTGGTGGGGCGTGTCATGTTACCTGGTCAGGGCATCAAAAGGCCCCCAAGCCCGAAATCCGTGCACTCGCTTCAGTGCGCGGCACGATCGACGAACACGTCCTCAACGACGACCGGGACGGATCGGCTCTCATCCGACCTCGGAGGCACCCCACGTCCGACGCGTATCCCGCGTCGATCACTTCCGGACCGGATGGGCACTGCTCCAACACGACCGCCACACCCGACAACGCCGGATTGATCCGGACGCGTAGGGCCGTTCGGCGGGGAGTGTCAGATTTCCGGTGGATCCGGTTCTGGCGCATCGGTTTAGTTCTCACTCGGGGTGATGCGGCCTTCGAACGTGATCGCGAAGGCGTTCAGGGCCGGCTTCCACCTCGCTGCCCATCGTGCTCTTCCCTTCCCCGTCGGGTCCAGGGCCCGGGTCGCCAGATACAGGCACTTGATCGCGGCTTGCTCGTTGGGGAAGTGCCCTCGAGCCCGGATCGCCCGCCGGTATCTCGCGTTGATGCTCTCGATCGCGTTGGTACTACATATGACTCGCCTGATCTCGGGGTCGTAGTCGAGGAAAGGCACGAACTCACTCCACGCGCTGCGCCACAGCTTGACGATCGCGGGATATCGCGGACCCCATTTTCCGGCGAACTCGTTGACCTGCCCCAGGGYTTCTTACCCATTTCGGTGTGAAGATCGAGCCCTGCTGAGAGGCTGCGATCCATGCCCCGACCGTATCCGCCGGAGTTCCGCTTCCGGGCCGTCGCACTCGTCCGCGCCGGCAAACCGATCACCACCGCTGCCACGGAGCTCGGCATCAGCGCCGGCGCGTTGCACAACTGGGTCCGCCAAGACCAGATCGACCGCGGCGAGCGCCCCGGGATCGCAACCCACGAGAGCGCGGCGCTGGCGAAGGCCAACAAGCGCATCCGGCAACTCGAGGCCGAGGTCGCCCCACCCCAAAAGGGTTCACCCGGTGATCGATTCGCTCGTCGACGCCGGACACCCGGTCAAGGTCTGTTGCCGTCTGCTCGGGGTCAGCAGCCCCGGTTACTACATGTACAAGACCCGCCCGATGTCACCGACGCGGATGCGCCGCCAGTGGCTCACCGGCTTGATCAAGGAGGTACACGACGCCTCGCGCCAGACCTACGGATCCCGGCGCGTGCACGCCGAACTGACCCGTGGCATGGGCATCGTGGTCAGCGAAAACCTGGTCGCCGAGCTGATGAGGCTCGCCGGCATCGCCGGCCTACCCGGTCCGGCCAAGGTCAAGCGCTTGAAGGGCGTCGCGACAGCTGACGATCTCGTGCATCGGAAGTTCCACCGACTGTCGCCAAATGAGTTGTGGGTCACCGACATCACTGAGCATCCCACGCGCGAGGGCAAGGTGCACTGCTGCGCGGTGATGGACACCTTCTCCCGCAAGATCGTCGGCTGGTCGATCGACAACTGCCAGGACTCCACCCTGGTCGGGGTGCGCTCGACATGGCCATCAAGAACCGCACACCGCCGCCCGGCGGGATCGTGCACGCCGACCACGGGGTCCAATTCACCTCGTGGGCTTTCACGAACAAGATCCGCTCCGCCGGTCTGATGCCCTCGTTCGGCACCATCAACGGCGGCACTCGCAGCTCGATTATGTGTCGCCGATCGAGTACGAACTATGCTTCGAGAACCCGTCCATCCCCGCCTGATCTTCACACTGCCGGGGGTAACGAACCTTGGGGCAGGTCAACGAGTCAACCGAAGTGGGGGCAGTCCCCCTCGACGACACCCACGATTAGGTGTGCTCGCGGCAGGGATCCGAACACACCCACAAGCCCCAACGCAATTGTTTATGCAATTTCATTCACAATTCTGTATGCCAAACAATTGGTGGACCCGCACGGGGAGAAAAGGCATTCCACACCCATATCCCCATGGGGGGCGGGGGCGGTATTCCTCGGTAATTCGGCCGATTGGCAAGGCGACCCGCGCCCTCCCTTTCCCTCTCTGCTTCAGAAAATCGCGTTGACCTGCGCGGTTAGGGGGTTGATCTGCGGTTTTGCTCAAAACCTCGTCAAGATCCTGTCGAAACAGGGGCTAACTGGGTGGTTCCGAACCGTTCCCAACGGCCGGATTCGGCGACGAATATTCGGGCGGCTCGGCCAATTATTTGGACCTTCCGTTCGGCCGGGGTCTAGCCTGGCATGACAGGGTCGGGACCGACGGACACCCGGAGGCACATCCCTGGGTTCTGGATGTGGGGACTCCCATTGCCGTGGGAGTGGCGGCGCACGATCTGGGCCGTGATCCTGTGTGACCTCGGCGGACACTGTCCCTGATTGGAGGTGAGTTGAATGTCGGCAGGAGATTGGGCCTTTTGGGGGCCAGTTGCTGGCCAGGTCGTCTACGTGCTCTACCTACTCGGCGTGAAGATCAACTGACACGGAACAACAGCGGGCCATCGGCGGACACTGCCCCTGATTGGAGGTGATCGAGATGGGAGCAACGGCTTGGGCCTTTTGGGGAAACCTCGCACCGCTCGCCTACGTTCTTTCGTTACTCGGCGTGCCGGTCGAATGACACCAGAACGACAGCGGGCCAGTCGTTCCAGCGCGCTCTGGCTGCTCGGCATCCCAACCGCACTGAAAGATCGGAGTTGAACGACGATGGGCGACACCTTCTGGTTCCTCCCGTTTCCAGATGAGACCCTGCGATGGCTGGCCGCGACGTATCCGTGCCTGGTCGATTTCCGGCGCAGTTGCTTCCCTGGGTAGAGCAGGATCGCGGCCGTGAACCCGTGCGACCTCGGCGGACACTGCCCCAAGAAGGAGACGGTCGACAATGGACTTCCGGCCGATCTGGTGGCTCATGCCCTACGGCTTTGTGCCTGATCCGATTCGAAACTGGGTCTTGGAGAACGCACCGTGCTGGCTGGGTGGTTGGTGCCCCTGAGATCGAAGGATGACAAGCGGGCCAGCACTCGAATCAGTGCTGGCCTGCTGTCGTGTGATCGGTCGTGGGCTACCCCTGTTTCGATCGGGGTCGCCCCCGCCGAAGGCGGCGAACGCCCGCACCTGTCACTACACGTGAACGCCCGCGACCTCGCCCGCACCGAGCCGAACACTGACGACCACGCCGACACAGGCAGCACCACGTTCGCCGATCACGCGGACACGTTGGGAGACAAGGACGTCGCCTGGATGCCGTGGATGGGGCCGCTCACCATCGCAACCGCCCGCCGCATCGCCTGCGACTGCGACCTCACCCCGATCGTCATGAAGGACGGGGTACCACTCGACCTCGGCCGCACCACCCGCACCGTCTCGAAGAAACAACGCCGAGCCCTCGTCGCCCGCGACAACGGCTGCGCCTTCCCCGGCTGCGGCGCACCACCCGCCCACTGCGAAGGCCACCACGTCAAACACTGGGCCGACGGCGGACCCACCGACCTCGACAACCTCGTACTCCTGTGCCGCTACCACACCGACTGCTCCACCACTCGCACTGGCAAGTCGAGATCGGCACCGACCGCCACCCGTGGTTCACCCCACCGAGTTCGGTTGACCCGTACAAGAAGCCGATACCAGCGCACAATCGGGCGGGGCCACTCGCCGCGTAGGAGCGGGAGAGACGTTCTAGTCCTCTGTGTCCGCGAGCCGACGCCGCAGGTGCTCGCGCTCGGGTTCGGTCCCGGCCAGTTCGAGGGCGCGGCGGTACGCCTCGGCGGCCTCCTCGCGTCGTCCGACCTGGGCCAGCAGTTCCGCGCGCGCCGCGGCGTACGGATGGTGGTCGCGCAGAAGCGGTTCGTCGGCCAGATCGTCGAGCAGCGCGAGACCCGCCTCCGGCCCGTCCCGCATCGCGACCGCCACTGCCCGGTTGAGCGCGACGACCGGAGACGGAATGAGCGCGAGCAACACGTCGTAGAGCCCCACGATCTGCGGCCAGTCGGTGCTCGCGACATCAGCGGCCTCGTCGTGCAGCGCGGCGATCGCGGCCTGCACGCCGTACGGTCCGGGCCGTCCCCCGGTGAGAGACACCAACACCAGGGCGCTGCCTTCCTCGATCATCACGCGATCCCACCGGTCACGGTCCTGATCTTCGAGCAGCACCTGCGCACCGCCGGGCCCCGTGCGGGCGTCGCGACGGGCGTGGGTCAGCAGCATCAGCGCGAGGAGACCGGACACCTCACGCTGGTCCGGCATCAGCCGGTGCAGGATCCGCGTCAGGCGGATCGCCTCGTCTGCGACGTCGACACGCTGCAGGTTCTCCCCGGCGCTGGCGGCGTAGCCCTCGGTGAAGATCGAGTACAGGACCTGTAGGACACCCGGAAGGCGCTGCGGCAGCTCGTCGGCGCCGGGAACCCGGAACGGGATCCGTGCCTGCCGAATCTTCTTCTTGGCCCGAACGATCCGCTGCGCCATGGTGGCGGTGGGGACGAGGAACGCCCGCGCAACCTCACCGGTGGTGAGCCCGGCGAGGCACCGCAGGGTCAGGGCCGTCCGATCCTCGGCCGGCAGCGCCGGGTGCGCGCACGTGAAGAACAGTTGCAGCCGGTCGTCGGGAAGTTCGCTGCCGACGTCCGGCGGTGGCGTGGAAGCTGCGCGATCCGCCTCGACCTGGAGGACCGCGACACGGGCGGCGAGCGCCTGGTCGCGCCGCAACCGGTCGACGGCCTTGCGCCGCGCCGTCGTCAACAGCCAGGCACCGGGCTTGGACGGCACCCCGTCCACCGGCCAGTGCCGCAGCGCCGACTCGATCGCGTCGGAAGTTACCTCCTCCGCCAGGTCGAGATCACCGAATCGGCTCACCAGCGCGGCGAGCAGGCGGCCGCGTTCCTCCCGGAAGACCGCCTCGACGGACGCATCCGCGCCGGAGGCCTCCTGGTCGGCCCCGCGGCCACCTGCCTGCCCGTCCATCGACGGTCAGTTCCCGAAGTCGGCGATCGGACGCACCACGATCCGGCCGCCGCCGCGCGAGCCCGGGCAGCGTGCCGCCCAGTCGAGCGCGACGTCGAGGTCCGGCACGTCGATCACGTAGAAGCCGCCCAGGACCTCCCGTGTTTCCGCGAACGGGCCGTCGGTGGTGATCGTGCGGTCGCCGCCCCGCCCCACCTGCACGCTCGTCGCGGTGGTGAGATCGGCCAACGACTCCCCCGAGACGAAGATGCCGGCGTCCTTGACCTCCTTGTCGTAGACCATCCAGTCCTCGGGGGTGCAGCCGGCGGCACCGGCGTCGGCGGATTCGGCGTTGATCAGCAGCAGGTACTTCATGGTTGTGGCTCCTTCGTTTCGAGGCGGGTTGAATGCCGTACACCGTGACGACGAACGGACCGCGGCCGAATCGACAGGTCCTCCGAGATTCTCCGAACTTTCTCCTCCGGTCGGTCAGTCGAGCCCCGCCAGGAATTCGAGCATCGCTGCGTTGACGCGTTCCGGCGCCTCCATCTGCACGAAATGTCCGACGTCCGGGATCACGTGGGTGGACACGAGGCCGGGGACCATCCGGCTCATCGTCTCGAACGGATCCTTGCCCATCATCTCGAGCACCGGGTCCTTCGCGCCTGCCACGAACGTGACGGGGACGGTGATCGGACGATCGTGCAGCTCCTCGTTCTGCTCCCACACGTAGTCGTCGGCGCGATACCAGTTCAGTCCGCCGGTGAAACCGGTCCGCGTGAACTCCCGTACGTAGTAGTCGAACTCGTCTTCACCGAGCCACGACCACGGCAGTACGGGCGGCTCGGGCAGCACGTCGAGGTACCCGTTGCCCTCGGACGGGAAGTCCCAGCAGTCGAGATAGCGATTGGCACCGCTGAGCGCGTGGAAGATCTTGGCGAGGAACGCCTTCGGGTTGTCGCCGAGCTCGCGGTCGGCCGGGCCGCGCTCTTGGAAGTAGTGCAGGTGCACGAAGTGCTGGGAGGCGAGGTACCGGAACCCGATCGTCGGCTGGATCGGCTGGCGCGGCATGCGCGGCACGCTGAGCTGCATGAGCGCCCGCACGCGGCCGGGCGCCCACGTGGGCAGGTCCCACACCAGCTGCGCACCGAAGTCGTGGCCCGCGAAGACCGCGTCCTCGATCCCGAGGGCGTCGAGGAGCCCGACCATGTCATCGACGGTGTGCCGGCGATCGTACGAACGCGGATCCGACGGCGCGTCGGTGCGGCCGTAGCCGCGCATGTCGGGGGCGATCACCCGGTAGCCCGCCGCGGCGAGCGCGGGCAACTGATGCCGCCAGCTGTACCAGAGACCCGGGAAGCCGTGACACAGCACGACGGGTGGGCCCTCCCCCTGCTCGGCGATATGCATGTCGATGTCGCCGACGCGAACGCTCCGGTGGCTGTGTGCGCTGACAGGATCCGTCATTTCGGGATATTACGTCACCTGCAGGCGCGGGCGGAGCCAATCGACGACGTCGTCGAGCACCTTCTCCTGTTCGGGCTCGTTGAACACCTCGTG
The DNA here is from genome assembly GCF_052113525.1 of Rhodococcus sp. TAF43. NCBI lineage: Bacteria > Bacillati > Actinomycetota > Actinomycetes > Mycobacteriales > Nocardiaceae > Rhodococcus > Rhodococcus sp. TAF43. The sequence goes on along the minus strand of NZ_JBFRDL010000004.1, from coordinate 203,384 downwards.
GTACAGACCGTCGTACGCCTTGAACGTCAAGTCCTTCGATCCGGTGCGAGAGGCGATCATCCGACTGCCGGAAATGTCGGCGAGATGATCCTCGGTGCCGTGCATGACGAGCATCGGCAGGGTCAGAGACGGCAACCGGGCCGGGAAACTCTCGGCGGCGATGATCATCCCGCGCGCGATGCCCGCCTTGACCTTTCCGTGATAAACCAGCGGGTCGGACTCGTACGCCGCGACCACGGCAGGGTCGCGCGAGACCGCCTTCGCATCGAGGGTCTCGACGGGTACACCGGGGGCGAAGCGTCCGAGGAGCTTCCCGATCTCGATCACGACCTTGGGCTTACCCGTGGCGACGTCGACCGCCGGCGCCGACAGGATCAGACCCGCCAGCTCGTCCTGATGGTCGAGCGCATACGACAGCGAAATGGCGCCACCCATGCTGTGGCCCAGCAGGAATCGGTCGAGGCCCGGATTCTCGGTGATCGCGATCGCGGACAACTGGTGGAGATCGTCGGTGAATTCCGACCACTCGCGCAGCTCGATCGGCTTGCCACCCGACCGGCCGTGACCGCGATGGTCGGGCGCGTACACCACCAGACCCAGCCCGGTGAGCCGCGCGACCACGTGGTCGTACCGGCGAGCGTGCTCGCCCAGACCGTGCGCGAGCAGGAGGATGCCGGTCGGCGGGCCGTCCGGCCGCCAGACGTCGTACACGATGCGGGTGCCGTGCACCCCGGTGAATTCCGACTCTGTGTGCTGCACGAATGCGAGTGTAGGTCGGTCGACGCCGACATGGGGCGCTTGTCAGTCGCCGGTTCGGCCGGGCACGATGAAAATGTCCCCGAGGAGTGGCGATGAGTGCAATCGATGCGCCCTGCCTGCGGTACACCGACCAGACGGGGTGTCCGCGCGAGTTGACGCTGTCCGTGGATACCCCGCGCGTGACGGTGGGCCGCTCGTCCGAAGCGGACGTGGCGCTGGTGTCGGATCCGGAGGTGTCGCGGCTGCACGCGACGATCGAATGGATCGGCACCGACTGGACGATCGCCGACGACGGCCTGTCCCGCAACGGCACCTTCGTCAACGGTGAACGCATCTCGGGCCGACGACGGCTACGCAACGGCGACAGCATCCGGATCGGCAACTCGGCGTTCGTCTTCCGCGATCTGTCCGGGCAGGGTGGGGACCCGACGCGCATCGCCGTGGACATTCCGACCGTCCGTTCTCTGACGCAGACGCAACGGACCATCCTGGTCGCCCTGTGCCGGCCGTACAAGCACAACGCGGCGTTCGCGAACCCGGCGTCCAATCAGCAGATCGCCGACGAGGTGTTCCTCAGCGTGGATGCGGTCAAGACACACCTGCGGGCCCTGTTCGCCAAGTTCGGCGTCGAGAAGCTGCCGCAGAACCAGAAGCGACTCCGGCTGGTCGAGAAGGCGCTGCACAGCGGCGTGATCACCGAGCACGATCTGTGAGGGGCTCAGGCCGCCGGTTCCACGACCCGGGGTGACTGCGCCCGGAGTCGGCCGAGTGCGCGGTGCTGCGCGATCCGGACCGCCCCCGCCGTCGTGCCGAGGGCCGCCGCAGTCTCCGCCGCCGACATCCCCCACATCACCCGCATCACCACGACCTCGCGGTACCGCTCCGGCAGCGAGTCGACGAGCGCGCGGGCATGCGCACCGCGTTCGGAGGCGATTGCCCGCTCCGCGGGGCCGGCGTCCGGGCAGACGGGGTCGGTGGCCTCGTCGAGCGGGTCGCAGGTTCGTCCGGCGGCGCGGCGTGCGTCCACCACCTTGTGCCCGGCGATCGCGTACACGTAGGTCAGGAACGACGCGCCCTGCTCCCGGTACCGCGGCAGCGCCGTCAACACGGCGACGCAGACCTCGTGGGCGACGTCCTCGGCGACCTCGCGCAGCGCCCCACGCCCCAACCTGGCGTAGCAGTAGCGGCGCACCAGGGGGTAGACCACGGCGAGTACTTCCGAACGCGCTTCGTCGTCGCCTTCGACGGCGCTGGGCACCCAGTCCTCCAGGACCTCGCGGGCCCGAGCGGCGGTGATCTCACCGATCCGCTTCGTGTTGCAGACGATCCCGTACATGTCGTTCTCCCTCGCCGGGCGGCACGGTCGACCGCTCCATACATTCGATCCTCGGCGCGTCGCGGCCGTCCCGACAGACACCCTCGGGTGGGAGTCGCACACCCCGCCGACGTCGAGCTGTTCCGCTTGTCGGGGGGCGCCACTAGGGTTCGGGACATGACCGTTGAGCAGAGCGTCGACGACCAATTCCTCGCTGCCGCAGATCCTTACCGGCGCGAACTACTGGCGCACTGCTACCGGATGATGGGGTCGATCCACGACGCCGAGGACCTGCTGCAAGAGACGCTCGTGCGAGCGTGGCGTGGGTATGGCAACTTCGACGGGCGGTCGTCGATCCGCACGTGGCTGCACCGGATCGCGACCAACACGTGCCTGACGGCGCTCGAGGGCCGGGCCCGCCGCCCGCTGCCGACCGGCCTGGGCGCGCCCAGTTCCGACCCGTCCGACGACCTGATCGAGCGCGGCGAGGTGCCGTGGCTCGAGCCGATTCCGGATTCGATGGTGTGGGGCGATTCGGGCCGGGGTGCGGACGATCCCGCGACCGTCGTGGCGGAACGCGAATCGGTGCGGCTGGCGTTCGTCGCGGCGCTGCAGCACCTGTCGGCCCGTCAGCGCGCGGTGCTGGTGCTGCGGGACGTGCTGCAGTGGAAGGCTGCCGAAGTGGCCGCCGCCCTGGACACGTCCACGGCGGCGGTGAACAGTCTGTTGCAGCGGGCCCGAGCACAACTGTCCGAGGCGACGCCCACCCCGGACACCCTGGTCGAACCCGAGTCGGACGAGACCCGCGAACTGCTGCGCCGGTACGTCGACGGATTCGAACGGTACGACATCGACGGGCTGGTGGAGATGTTCACCCGCGACGCCGTGTGGGAGATGCCGCCATTCGTCGGGTGGTACGTCGGTGGTGCCGACATCGCGCGCCTCATCAAGGAGAAGTGCCCCGCTCAGGGCGCCGGCGACATGCGGCTGCTCCCGACGTCGGCGAACGGGCAACCCGCGCTCGGCCTGTACATGCGGGACGAGGACGGCATCCACCGACCGTTCCAACTGCATGTCCTGGACGTCACCGAGCACGGGGTCGCGCACGTCACGTGCTTCTTCGACACCGAACTGTTCGACAGATTCGGCCTGCCCGCCCACCCCTGACGGCTACTGCCCGGTCGCGGCCGGATCCATCCACATGACCTCCCAGACGTGGTTGTCGAGGTCGCGGAAGGACCGCCCGTACATGAACCCGTGATCCTGCGGGTCCATCCACTTCGTTCCGCCGGCCGCGATGGCGGCGTCGACCAGCGAGTCCACACCCTCGCGGCTGTCGGCGGAGATGCACGTGAGCACCTCGCGGCTCTTCGTGGTGTCGCAGATGTCGTCGGCGATGAAGTCGCGGAAGCGGCTCTCCTGCAGCAGCATGATCCACGCCGAGTCATTGACGGCCATGCACGCGGTGCTCTCGTCGCAGAACTGCTCGTTGAACTCGAAGCCGAGGTCCCCGAAGAACTTCCGGGTGGCAGCGACGTTCTCGACCGGCAGGTTCACGAAGATCAATCGGGACATCGGGGGTCTCCTGACTCGAGGGGGATGTTCGGGTGGGGTGAGCCTGCGAGATGCTCACACCAGGACAGACCTGTGCCGCGCGAAAAACTCATCGCACGCACCGGACGGACCGGGGAAAGGGGTATGCACACCGGCGTCGCGGTGGTGTCATGGATTCATGAGTGAGGACAAGCGCCACTTCGTAGCAAACCGACTCGACGGCATCATCCACACGCTCGAGCTGAACGCACCGACCGAGGACGAGCCGTCGCCGGTGCCCACCGCGAACGGCTTCACCGGATCGCTCGCCGAGGCACAACGCCACCGCGCCGAGCTGGAATCCGCGACCCCCGAGCGGGTGGACCAGATCGCCGCGGGCTACCCGGAGATCGCGACGGACTGGGCGCAGAAACAACCGACCTGACGGCCGCGACACGGCAGTCGGTACCCCCAAGTCAGTACCCCAGGCCGTCCGGCAGTCCGAGATCGTCGAGTCTCTTGATCCGGCGGTGCTCACGCAGGACCAGTACCGGCCCGACCACCAGGCTCACCGCGCAGATCGTCCCGGCGATCCACGCCCAGCCCTGGAACCCGTAGCCTGCCGCGACCAACGCCATACCGAGCGTCACGATCCCGATCCCGACCAGCGCGTAACCGGGCCAGTTGCGGGTGTCCTCGATCGCTTCGCCCGGATGTTCGTGCACCCGGCCGGAGGAGTTCCGCGGGTCGTCTTCGAAGTAGTTCACAAAAGCCTCCCGGTCCGATGTTCCGTTTGCGCTCTCGTACTGCACTCGTGGTGATTGTCCCCCTGCACCGGAACTCTTCGCACGATTACCGACAGTTCGACAACCCACCCGAGGTGTCCGCCTCCGCCACCTCGGTGAGTCCGCGCCATCCCCCGGGCCACTGTCCGCACCGCGCCCCACCCACGAGATTGGTAGATACACACCACCTCGACCCGGGAGGGCGTCATGACCACGAAGCGCAGCACCGACGCCGACCACGGTCGTCGGCACATCGTGCAGTCCGAGGACGGGGTGGCGCTCGCGGTACGTGAGTACGGGCCGTCCGACGCACCGGTGACCGCGGTGTTCGTGCACGGGCACTGCCTGCACTCGCATTCGTGGGCGCGACTGCGCTCGCACCTGGTCCGCGAGTGGGGTCCGTCGGTCCGGATGGTCTTCTACGATCACCGCGGCCACGGCGCGTCGGGCAGCGCGCCCGCCCACACGTACACGATCGACCAACTGGGACGCGACCTCGACGCGGTGATCCGCGCGACCGTTCCGACCGGGCCCGTCGTGCTGGTGGGTCACTCGATGGGCGGCATGGCCGCGCTGGCCTACACCCGTCAGAACCCGGCCGCGGTCGGCTCGCGCGTCGTGGGCGTCGGCCTGCTGTCGACCGCCGCGAGCGGCATCACCCGCTCCGGGCTCGGCCGGTTCCTGCGGCACCCGGTGATGTCACTGTTCCAGTTCGGTGTCGAACGGATGCCCCGGCTGATGCAGCGCGTCCTGACGCACACCCTCGACAACCAGACATCGGTCGTGACGATGTACGGATTCCTCCGGTCGTTCGTCGGACTGGACGAGTCCGGTTCCCTCGCGGCGCTGCGCACCATCCCGTCGCTCGTGCTCGGCGGCACGGCCGATCTGCTGACACCGTTCGAACATTCGGTGGCGATCGCGGCCGATCTACCGTCCGCCGAACTGGTGCGACTGCACGACGCGGGGCATTCGGTGATCCTGGACCAGGCCGCCGACGTCGCGCACGCGGTGGTCCGGCTCGTCGCCCGGGCCAGCGACCACTACGCGGCCGCACCGTCCACGACACCACTGTCGGCGGTCGTGTGACGGCCCCGCGACGTCGCCTCGAGTGCGTCGGATTCGGCACAGTCCCTGAGCAATTCGGACCGGTAGTACTCACCGGGTTCGTCGGCGCACGCACACTGCTCGACGCCCTTCGCGAGCTTCCCGCCGGACGACCGCGGAAGCTCGTCCACGACCACGAGATGCTCGGGGTGGAACTCCTTGGAGACGGCGGGATGGGTCTCGACTTCCTGCCCCACCTGCGGTGCCGAGATGTTCTTGCGTCCAGGCCTTCGCCGCCGGCACACAGGTCGCATGGTTCGCGGAACTGTTCGCCACCAAGTCGCGCGCCGCGGGGATCGGCATCGCGGTCTCGCTCGCGGCCGCGATCTTCGGCGGCACCGCGCCGTATCTCAATTCGTGGCTGACGTCCCGTGGCACCCCCGACCTATTCACGTGGTACGTCCTCACGCTCGCCCTGTGCGTCGCGCTCGCAGCCTTCTTCACCCGCGAGACCAAGGGCGTGTCGCTGACCGCGATCGAGCCCCCCCGAACAGGCCCCTCACACCTCCTGAACCGCGTCGGCGATTCCCCGCCTGCACCCGGAGGGTTGTGGAAGTATTTACTTGACGTGCACGTGGCCTCGAATTGTGGTCACGTGCACGTTCAGGGTTTCGTGGGGGCACGATTCCGACCATCGACGAATGTCGGTGGACGACTGGGGGTGTGTGAGTGGGACCGCAATACGAACAACCGAGTCCGGGCCGACAGCGCGACCGTGCACGAAGATTCCTGCTCGATCGCCCTCGGCTGTTCGCGCTGATATCGGAACTACCCGCCTTGACCGTTGTTCGTGGGCCCCGCGGCGCAGGGAAGACCGCCTTCGCGACGACCTGGATCGCATCCGCGCAGCGCCCGTCGGGGCCGATCCTGATGATGGACACCCCCGCACCACACACCGCACCGGACGACTACTGGAACACCGTCACGGCCCGCGTCGACGCGGCACTCGAATCCACTCCCGCGGCGGCCTCCGACCCCGTCGTACTCGTCCTCGACGACATCGATCGTCTGCATGATCCGGCGGCCGAACTCCGCATTCTCGGACTCCTCGACCTGGATCCGCGGTTGCACGTCGTCGCGACGACGCGGGATTCGTGCGTCTTCAGCGACGCGATGCTCGACGTCGACCATGTCGCGATCTCACCCACCGATCTGCTGTTCACGCTCGACGAATCACGTGCGGTGCTGTGTGCGCACGGCACCGAAGCGGCACCGCACCTTCTGGCGATGGTGCAGGACCTCACCGGGGGCTTCCCGCCCCTCGTGCAGGCCGCCGTGGCCGTCGTCCGCCCGTTCGGCATCGACTTCGAGCAGAGCCGAGAACTCGCCCTGAGCGCCCTCGAACGATCGATCGACCGATTTGTCGATCGGGAGATCCTGCGCGACGAGGAGCTCTCGGAACTGCGGGACTTCATGCTCACGACGTCGGCGGCGAAAACCCTCACCGCCGAGATCGCCGCGATGCTGACCGCGGACCACACCGCCCCCGACATGCTTCGGGAACTCGAAGCAGCCGGCGTGCTGGTCCGCCTGCCGTGGCCGAAGGACACCGAGTGGCAGTACCCACCGCCGATCCGGGAGTCCCTGATGCGCGATGTCCGCAACGAGGCCCCGGAAGGTCCGCTGCGCGCATCGAGCGACCTGGCTCGATGGTTCCTCCAGCAGGACGATGTCGCTCAGGCACTCGTCTACGCCGTCGAGGGGCTGGACTGGGACCAGGCGGTGTCGATTCTCAAGGCCAACTGGGTGGTGCTGATCTCGCGGCACTTCCGCCTGGTCCGCGAAAGCCTGGCGGCGCTGCCCGAACACGCGGCCGCCGACGACCTCACGATCCGAGCGGGCCGGGAGCTGTTCCTGCGGTTCGGCGCCGACTCGGCGCAGCTGCCCGATCTCGCGCCGCCGACCGTCGATGTCGATACGGCGGCGCGCGGCCCGGCGATCGCGGACGTGCTCGCGGTGAGCAGCGTGCAGTCGTTCATCCTGCGGATCGCCGGCAATTTCACGCAGGCGTCCGAGCTGACCGTGCGCATGTCGGAACTCGGTGATCGCGCGCTCGAGTTGCAGCCCGACACGGTGTCCGCGTTCCTTCCCCTGCTGCGGCTGCAGTGGGGTATCACGCAGCAGTTGCACGGCGACCTTTCCCGATCCTCGGCCGAACTCCGCCGTGCCTACAACAGCAACCGTCCGGCCGGAACCGACTTCGTCGCCCGCAACGCCGCCGGAAGCCTCGCACTCAACTACGCCCTGATCGGCGAGTTGGGCCACGCCGAGACCTGGCTCGAGCGGGAACGCCGACACGAGGACGCCGCGGCCTGGGTCACCGCGATGGTTCGGGTCGGCGGGCTCGTAGCAGGCGCGCTGGTCGCCCTGGACCGGATGGAGCTCGACGTCGCCGCCAAGATCCTCGCCGAACTGGGCGACCTGCCGGACGACGAGGAGCTGTGGGCATTCGCGCTGTACGCGCACTGCCAGCTGGAACTCGTGAGCGGGCAGGCCGGAGCGGGACTCGACCGGATGCACCGGGCGAGCGCGGTCTACGAGCGGTGGTTCACTCCGGGATCGATCGCGGCGGCGCTGCTCACGGCGACCGAGGCCGACCTCTACTCGGCGCTGGGGCGAGGCAACGAGGCGTGGCGGACCGTCGAGAAGACACCCGGCCGAGGACCGTGGACGTCGATGGCCCGTGCACGCATGAACCTCTCGAGCGGACACCCGGCAGCGGCACTGGCCGACTGCGTGCGGCCGACGGTCACGGACTGTGCCCATCCGCGGATCCGGATGGAGTCGGCCCTGGTCCAAGCCGCTGCACATCTCGAGTTGTCGCACGAGCCCCAGGCCCAGGCGATGCTGCAGCGGGCCGTCGCACTGTTCGACCAGACCGGGTTGGTCCGACCGTTCGCGTCCCTGCCGGTCGGTCGCATCGCGCAGATGTCGACGCTGGGCGTGGCGCTGCCGGAGAAATGGCTGGCTGCGGTTCCGCCTCCGGAGTCGGGGGTCTTCCCGGACCGAATCCGGTTGGTGGATCTGAGCGACCGCGAGTCCGCGGTGCTGAACGTCCTGGCGTCCACGTCGTCGGTCGCCGAAATCGCCACCACGCTGTTCGTCTCTCAGAACACCGTCAAGACGCAGCTGCGGAGCGTCTACCGCAAACTGGGCGTCCATTCGCGGGCCGACGCGCTCCTCACAGCGGCCCGGCTCGGGCTCATCGGTCCCCCACCCGGCACGGCAGGCTGACCCAGGGGCTGGTCTCGGGGCCGATCTTCGCTACGCCCCGACCGGGTGGGGAATAGATCCGTTCGTGCGGTGTTGAGCTACGGTGAACTAGTTGAATCCTCAACTAATAGATCCGAGGAGGGCTCCATGCCTGCCGTGACCGTCGACAACATCCTCGCGCTGCCCCGCATCGAGGCGGCCGACCCGACTGCGGTCGACCGTCCCGTTCTGGGCATCGCCACCGCTCCGGTCGGATACGAGGGCGAGGGCTTCCCCGTCCGCCGCGCATTCGCCGGGATCGACCTGGCCCACCTCGACCCGTTCATCCACATGGACCAGATGGGCGAGGTCGACTACGCACCGGGCGAGCCCAAGGGCACCCCGTGGCACCCGCACCGCGGCTTCGAGACCGTCACCTACATGATCGACGGGATCATGGAGCACCAGGACTCCAACGGCGGTGGCGGCACCATCGGCGGCGGCGACACCCAGTGGATGACCGCCGGCGGCGGCATCCTCCACATCGAGACCCCGCCCGAACACCTCGTGATGAGCGGCGGCCTGTTCCACGGCGTGCAGCTGTGGGTCAACCTCCCCAAGAGCAACAAGATGGCCGCGCCCCGCTACCAGGACATCACCGGCAGCAAGGTCGCGCTCCTCTCGAGTCACGACGGCGGCGCACTGATCCGGGTCATCGCGGGCGAGATCGCCGGGCACCAGGGCCCGGGTTCGACGTACACCCCGATCGCGCTGTCGCACACGACCGTCGCACCGGGCGCGAGCGTCACCCTGCCGTGGAACCGCGACTTCAACGCGATCGTCTACGTGCTCGCGGGCGACGGATACGTCGGCGCCGATCGCCGACCGATGTCGTCCGGCCAGACCGCGGTCTTCGGCCGCGGGGACTCGATCACGATCGCGGCGGCCGACACCCAGGACTCGCGCACCGAGGCGTTGGAGGTGTTCGTTCTCGGTGGCCAGCCGATCCGCGAACCCATCGCGATGGCCGGTCCGTTCGTCATGAACACCAAGGCAGAGGTCATGCAGGCGTTCGAGGATTTCCAGGCCGGTCGACTCGGCTCGATCCCCGCCGCGCACGAATCACTCGACTGAGTCGACAGACCGACACCAAAACTACTGGCGGGCAACCGATCACGAATGACGGCGATTTCCTCGCCGTCATGATCGGTTCGCCCGTCACTCGTCCGTGAACACTCCGAGACCGATTCGACACCACTGATTCGGCGCCGACGGGTTCCACTTCGTACGCTGGTGACGCGACAGCGCGAAAGCCCCGAACGCGACTGTCACCGAGGAGGACCGCATGCCAGCTCTCACCACGCCCCACATCGACGTCCACCGCTCGGGCGACCGCCTGAAGACCCGGATCCAGTGGTTGGACTCGAAGCACTCGTTCTCGTTCGGCCATCACTACGACCCGGACAACACCCATCACGGACTGCTGCTGGTGAACAACGACGACATCGTCCAGCCTGGGCAGGGCTTCGACACCCACCCCCACAAGGACATGGAGATCGTCACCTGGGTGCTGCGGGGATCGCTGGTGCATCAGGACTCCATCGGCCACTCCGGCGTCATCTATCCCGGCCTCGCCCAGCGGATGAGCGCGGGCACGGGAATCCTGCACTCGGAGAAGAACGACTCGTGGCGGCTGCAGGGTGACGAGCACACCGAGCCGGTGCACTTCGTCCAGATGTGGGTCGCGCCCGACGAGCCCGGGATCACCCCCGGGTACGAACAGCTCGAGATCGACGACGAACTGCTGTCCGGCGGGCTGGTACCGGTGGCGTCGGGCATGCCGCGGCATCGGGACCACGCGGCGATCCGCATCAAGAACAAGTACGCGTCGCTGCACGCCGCCCGCCTCCAGCCGGGCAAGTCGGTACGGATCCCGGAGGCGCCCTTCGTGCACGTGTTCGTGGCGCAGGGCACCGCGGAGATGGAGGGCGTCGGGACTCTCTACGAGGGTGACGCCGTCCGGCTCAGCTCGTCCGGCGGGCAGACGATCTCCTCCGAGATCGGCGCGGAGATCCTGGTGTGGGAGATGCACGCCCGTCTCGGCGGCTGAGATTCCGACGGTCCCACATGCCTCCGGCCTGGTTACGAGGAGGGCATGACACCGGTGGCCCGCACCACCCACCTCGATCTCGAGACCGGGACCGGCATCACCACCGGCGAGGTCTGGGACTCGGCGGGGCAGGAGACGCACTACGGCCCGGCGGCCACCCTCACCGTCACGTCCGAGGTGGTCCGGGCGGGACGGCGTCTGGCCCTGATCGAAACCCGGCTCACGACGCCCGACGGCAGCCTGCTCGTGTCGGCTCGCGCGAGCGCGCAGGTGGGATAGCGGTTCGGCGCCGTCGAGCGTTGGTGGTACACAGGACCGATGACCGCGACAGCCGACGACCTCCACACCCGCAAGCCCGCCCCCGAGCGGGTCGACCGGCTCAACCTGTTCATGGGAGTCGGGGCGCGGGAGATCCGGCCCGGGCATCTCGTGCTTGCCCAGGAAGTCGGCGCCCRCTTTCACGACCACCGCGGGCAGACGATTCTCGGCTCGGTCGGTGTGCTCGCCGACGCCTGCCCCGGCGGCGCGCTGGGCAACTCGATGCCCTCCGACGCCGGCATGGTGCTCTCGCAGATCTCCGCGACGCTGGCCACGCCGATGCCGGCCCACGGAATGGTCGTCTCGACCGGTGACGTCGTCAACCTCGACGTCGACGCCGGCATCGGACTCGCGGCCGGCGCCATGCGCGACGGCGACGGCAACACCGTCGCCGTCCTGCAGTCGCGCGGCGTCTTCGTCACGCGCCCCCGCGCGAACGCCGACGCGGTGCTGAGCGGCGAACGCCTCCCCGTGCCCGCATCCGAGCCGTGCGCGGCACCGGACGAACTGGCCGGACGTGCCGGCCTGGACATCGTCGACGGCATCGCATCGGAGCGGATCGCGCGCGGCCCCCTCGCCGGGCTGCTCGACGTCCGCCTCACCGATGTCGAGCGGGGCAGCCTCACCGCGACGTTCGCGCCGCGGGACTGGATGAGCAACTACCTGGGTTCGATCCAGGGCGGCATCCTGATCACCGCGGCCGACCTGGTCAACGGCCTTGTCGCCCAGACTCTCACCGCGATCGACCAGCAGTACCGGATCCTGGACCTGCGCATCGACTTCGTCCGCTCCCCCGCCACCGACGGCCCCGACATCCGGGCCGAGGCGGAGGTAGTCCGCGCCGGGCGACGGCTGGCGCTCATCGAGTCCCGGCTGGTCGACGACTCGGGCCACGTCCTGATCCGGGCCGCCGCGAGCGCGCAGCTGCTGTAACGCTCACAGCCGACTCCCAGCTGGTATCCAGCCTCACGGCAGTCGTCCGACGCACGATGATCCTCGAAGCAACCGCAGCGAGGAGGATCTCGAGTGAACAAAGACGTGGAACTGAGCCGCCAACGGATCAGCCGGCGACGGGCGCTCGCCCTGGGCGGGACGATCAGCCTGGGCGGGCTGATCGCCGCGTGCAGTAACGGCGGCGGCTCCGGCTCCTCTGCCACCGCCCCCGCGACCGCCCCCGCGACCGCTGCCGCGTCGGGCGGCACTGTCGACGCCCAGTTGCTGGCGCTGCTCGACCAGGCACCGCGGTGCGTCATGGCGGTCGAGGAGACGCAGGGCCCGTACTGGTTCGACGTCGACTCCATCCGCAACGACATCCGTGAGGACCGTCCCGGTCTGGAGCTGAACCTCGCGATGCGCGTCCAGGATCTGACGAACTGCAGCCCGGACGGCAGTGCGACCGGTGTCGCGAACGCCGTCGTCGAGATCTGGCACTGCGACGCCGGCGGCGTCTACTCCGGTTTCGAGTCCGGCTCGCAGGCCGCCAACCAGGGCGGCGGCATGGGTGGCGGCATGGGTGGCGGCATGGGCCGGCCGCCGCAGGGCGGCCCGGGCGGCGGTATGGGCATGGGCGGTTCCGGCGAGACGTCCGACGGCTCGTACAGCGTCGGCGACCAGGAGGCCACCACCACCGACGACGGCACCTACCTGCGCGGCGCCCAGACCACCGATGCCGACGGGATCGTCAAGTTCACGACCGTCTTCCCCGGCTGGTACACGGGCCGGACCGTGCACATCCACCTCAAGGTGCACATCGACAAGAAAACGGTGCTCACCACCCAGCTGTTCTTCGACGACACCTTCACCGACGAGATCCTCTCCACCGTCTCGCCGTACACCGACCACACCGGTCGCGACACCCGCAACGCCTCCGACGGCATCTTCGACGAGGCCGGTCTGATGGCCACGTCGCGGCAGTCCGATCGGGTCCTCGCCGCGATCAACCTCGGTATCGACGCCTGATCCCCTCGCCCCGCCTCCGGCAGGACCGGCCACGCGCTCGCGGTCGGTGTAAAGATGGAGCGATGACGACTGCGCAGCATTCCGGCATCGACCTCACCCATCTCGACCCGGGCACCCGCCCGCAGGACGACCTGTTCGTGCACGTCAACGGCAAGTGGCTGGACGAGTACGAGATCCCCGCCGACCGGGCGGTGGACGGCGCGTTCCGCACGCTGTACGACAAGGCGGAGGAGGACGTGCGGACGCTGATCCAGGAGGCGTCCGCGTCCGGCGCGGCGCCCGGCACCGACGCGCAGAAGATCGGTGACCTGTACTCGAGCTTCATGGACGCCGACGCCGCCGAGGCGGCCGGGATCGCCCCGATCGCCGACGAACTGGCCTCCGTCGCGAACGCCGCGAACCTGAGCGAGCTCGCCGGGATCGTCGGACGCCTGCAGCGCACGGGTGTCGGCGGCGCGATCGGCCAGTACGTCGACACCGATGCCAAGAACTCGGCCCGCTACCTGGTGCACTTCACACAGTCCGGGATCGGGTTGCCCGACGAGTCGTACTACCGCGAGGACAACTACGCCGAGGTGCGCGACGCGTACCTCGCGCACATCCGGAAGATGTTCGAACTCGCCGGTGTCGAGTACGACGCGCAGCGCGTCTTCGACCTCGAGACCAAGCTCGCGGCCGCACACTGGGACGTCGTCAAGCGCCGCGACGCCGAGCTCAGCTACAACCTCGTCACGCGCAGCGACCTGCAGTCCCGGCACGGCGGATTCGACTGGGCCGCCTGGATTTCCGGCCTCGAGGCCACCCCCGAGCAGCTGGCCGAGATCGTCGTCCGCCAGCCCAGCTTCGTCGAGGCGCTCACCGAGCTGTGGACGTCGCAGCCGATCGAGGACTGGAAGGCGTGGGCCACGTGGCGCGTCCTGCACTCGCGGGCCCCGTACCTGACCGAGGCCATCGTGGCGGAGGACTTCGCGTTCTACGGCAAGACGCTCAGCGGCACGCAGGAGAATCGTGAGCGTTGGAAGCGCGGCGTCTCGCTGGTACAGGACCTCCTCGGCGAGGCGGTCGGCAAGCTGTACGTCGAGCGGCACTTCCCGCCGGAGTCCAAGGCCCGGATGCAGGAGTTGGTCGCGAACCTGCAGGAGGCGTACCGCCGCAACATCTCCGACCTCGAGTGGATGAGCCCGCAGACCCGGCAGGCCGCGCTGGCGAAGCTCGAGAAGTTCACCCCGAAGATCGGCTACCCGGACAAGTGGCGGGACTACTCGGCCGTCGAGATCGACCCGGCGGATCTGGTGGGCAACTATCGCAGCGGGTACGCCGCGGACCACGACCGCGACATCGCCAAGCTCGGCGGCCCCGTGGACCGCGACGAGTGGTTCATGACGCCGCAGACGGTCAACGCGTACTACAACCCGGGCATGAACGAGATCGTCTTCCCCGCAGCGATTCTGCAGCCGCCGTTCTTCGACGCCGACGCCGACGACGCCGCCAACTACGGTGGCATCGGCGCCGTCATCGGACACGAGATCGGCCACGGCTTCGACGACCAGGGCGCCAAGTACGACGGCGACGGCAACATGGTCGACTGGTGGACCGACGACGACCGCACCGAGTTCGGCAAGCGCACCAAGGCACTCATCGAGCAGTACAACGAGTTCGAGCCCAAGGACCTGCCCGGCCATCACGTCAACGGCGAGTTCACGATCGGCGAGAACATCGGCGACCTCGGCGGTCTGTCGATCGCGCTCGCGGCCTACCGGATCGCGACCGAGGGCGCCGACGCCCCCGTGCTCGACGAGCTCACCGGCCTGCAGCGCGTGTTCTTCGGCTGGGCGCAGGTGTGGCGGACCAAGGCCCGCAACGAGGAAGCGATCCGACGGCTGGCCGTCGATCCGCACTCGCCGCCGGAGTTCCGCTGCAACGGCGTGATCCGCAACCTGGACAGCTTCCACGAGGCGTTCGACGTCAAGCCCGGTGACGAGCTGTACCTGGATCCGGACAAGCGCGTCAATATCTGGTAGGCGGCTTCGCCGCCTGTGCGCCTTTCTGGTGGACCGACMAGAAAGGCGCACGGGCGCGCAGCGGCTACCGCGCGTACATGATCACGCCGACGCCGCACAGGCAGATCGCCGCGCCGATGATGTCGTACCGGTCGGGGCGGAACCCGTCCATCACCACCGCCCACAGCAGCGACCCGGCGACGAACACGCCGCCGTATGCGGCCAGGATGCGCCCGAAGTTGGCGTCGGGCTGCAGCGTCGCGACGAGTCCGTAGATGCCGAGCGCCACCATGCCGGCGCCCACCCACAACCAGCCGCGATGCTCGCGGATCCCCTGCCACACCAGCCAGGCGCCGCCGATCTCGAACAGCGCGGCCAGGACGAACAGCAGGATCGAACGGGTCACGGTCATGGGACGGATTATGCGCGAGCCGTCAGCGCAGCCGCTCGCCCGAGTACGCCGAGAAGAACCGGATCTCGTCGAGCTTCGGCAGCAGATGCAGCCGCTCGCCGGCGCTCACCGACACCTTCCGGTCCACGCGGACGACGACCCGTCCGCCCTTGCTGGACCAGGTCTCGTCAGTGGGGTCGGCGTTCACCGCGTGGACGAACGATTCGGCGCCGAGTTCCTCGAACAACTCCGCGACCACCGTGAGCGAGCCCTTGCGCCACTCCCCCACCAGGGTCCACGACTCCGGGCGCACCCCGACGACGACGCGGTCCTCCCCGCGCGCCGACGCCGGCAGCGGCACGCGCAGATCCCCGAGCACCGCGGTGGTCCCCTCGACCGGCGCCTCGAGCAGACTCATCCCGGGTGATCCGATGAAACCGGCGACGAACGTGTTGACCGGATCGTCGTACAGCTCGCGCGGGCGGGCGATCTGCTGCAGTCGGCCGTCGCACATCACCGCCACCCGATCGCCCATCGTCATCGCCTCGACCTGGTCGTGGGTGACGTAGACGGTCGTCGTACCCAGCCGGCGCTGCAGCCCGGAGATCTGGGCGCGGGTGCTCACCCGGAGCTTCGCGTCGAGATTGGACAGCGGCTCGTCCATGCAGAACACCGCCGGGTGCCGGACGATCGCCCGCCCCATCGCGACGCGCTGCCGCTGCCCGCCCGACAGCTTGGCGGGCTTGCGGCCCAGCAGCGGCTCGAGTTCGAGCATCCGCGCGGCTTCGAGGACGCGCGCGGTGCGCTCGGTCTTGTTCACCCCGGCGTTGCGCAGCGCGAAGCCCATGTTCTCGGCGACGGTCATGTTCGGGTAGAGCGCATAGTTCTGGAAGACCATGGCGACATCGCGCGCTTTCGGCGCCAGCCCCGTCACGTCCGCACCGCCGATGCGGATGTGGCCCGTCTCGACGGATTCGAGACCGGCGAGCATCCGCAGGCTCGTGGATTTTCCGCACCCGGACGGTCCGACGAGGACGACGAACTCGCCGTCGGCGATGTCGAGGTCGAGTCGGTCCACTGCGGGCCGCTCGCCGCCCGGGTAGCGGTGGGTGACCGCCGAGAACTGCACGTGTGCCATGGTCTTCCTTCTGTCGTCCTGCTACTGGGGCAGCTTCGGGGCGATCTGCCGGTCGATCGTCTGCTGCAGCTGCGCTGCGACGGACGCGAACGTGGACTTCACGTCGGCGTTCTGCAGCGCGATCTGCTCGAGTCCGGTGCCGATGACCTGGTCGCCACCCGGGACGAACACGCGGGCGTAGTCCTGCGACCGCGTGTGCGCCAACTGTTCGACGGCCGTGCGCGAGTTGGGGTTCGCATCCAGGAACGCCTTCATCGACGGCTCCTCCACGGACGACTTGCGCACCGGCATGTAGCCGACGTTCTGCGAGAAGTACGCCGTGTTCTCGGTGTTGGTGATGAAGTCGATGAACTTCAGCGCGTTCTTCTTCCGGTCGTCGGAGATGCGCGACGGGATCGCCAGCCCGGCACCGCCCGTGGGGCAGCCGGGTCGGCCGTCGGACGCCGGCAGGAACGCGGTGCCGAAGTCGAACGCCGCGGTCTTCTTGATGCCCGACAGGTCACCGGTCGACGCGATCGTCGAGGCGAGGATCCCGGCGGCGAACTCGTTCGCGATGTCACTCGACACCGCTGCATACTTCTTGCCGAAGACCATGTCGCGCAGGAAGTTCCCGGCCTCGATCGTCCTGGGATCGTCGAACTTCAGCGTCCACTGATCGGAGTAGGCACCACCGAAGGTCCAGATCGGGCCCTCGTACGTCCAGCCCAGGTAGTTCTTGGCGTCACCCCACCCGTGCGCGAGCTTGCCGCCACCCACCACACGCTGCAGTTCGGGGCCCCACTGGTCGAACTCCTGCCACGTCGCGGGACCGCGGTCGGGCAGCCCGGCCTGCGACCAGATCTGCTTGTTGTAGTAGAAGATCGGGGTGGAACGGGCGTACGGCAGCGCGTAGTGCTTGCCCTGGAACAGGTAGTCGGCGAGCAGCGAGTCGACGTAGTCGGACGTGTTCACACCCACCTCGCCGAACAGCGGATCGAGCGGCTCGATCGCCCCGGTCAGCGCGTAGTTGAACCACCAGACGTCGGACAGCACGACGACGTCCGGAAGCGCACCGCCCGACAGTGCGGCGTTGAACTTCTGCGAGACCTCCTCGTAGTTCTTGCCGCCGTCCACGAGATCGACCTTCAGGTCGGGGTACTTCGCCTCGAAGCGCTTGATCAGTTCCCGCTCCACGTCCTGCGACTTGCCGGGATGGTTGGACCAGAACGTGATCGTGTTCGTCCCGCCCGACCCGGACGCGCTCGAATCCGACGAGCCGGAACCCGATCCCGAACCCGCGCACGCGGTGAGGGCGGCCCCGGCCGCGAGTGCCCCGGTCAGTCCGAGGAATCCGCGACGGTTGATGTGTGCCATGTCTTCGTGCCTTTCCATGCCTGGTCCGAAATGTCGTCAGCCCTTGACCGCACCGGAGGTGAGGCCCTTGATCATGTGTCGTTGCAGCAGAAGGAAGATCACGAGGATCGGCAGCATGGCCAGCACGGTGGCGGCCATGACCGGTCCCCAGTTGGTGAGCCCGTCGTTGTTCTGCAGCTGGGTCAGCCCGATCGGCAGCGGGGCGACCGAGGCGTCGTCGGACATGAGGAACGGCCAGAGATACTCGTTCCACTCGTTGACGACGGTGATGATCGCGAACGCGACCATCGTCGGCCCCGACACCGGCAGCACCACCCGCCACAGCAACCGGATGTGCCCCGCGCCGTCCATCCGCGCCGCCTCGATGATCTCCGACGGAATCGACAGGAAGTGGTTGCGCATCAGGAACGTCCCGAAGGCGACGCCGGCGAGGGGAACGATGATGCCCTGGAAGGTGTTCCGCCACCCCCACTCCGCGACCAGCGCGTAGTTCGAGATCACCGTGATCTGGTTGGGCACCATGAGCGCCGCGATGATCGCCAGGAACACGAAGTTCTTACCCGGGAACCGCAGGAACACCAGCCCGTACGCGCTGAGGACACCGAGCACGAACTTGATCGCCGCCAGCGCGGTCGTGATGATCACCGAGTTGCGCAGGAACGTCGTGAACGGCACCGACGTGAGCGCCTCCCGGTAGTTCTCGGGATGGAACGTGCTGGGCCACCACGTGACCGGCTGGGTGTAGATGTCCGGCCGTTCCTTGAACGACGTCATGACGATCCAGAACAGTGGCAGCGCCACCRTGACGAGTGCACACACCATCGCCGCGTACCCGAGGGAGGTCAGCGCGCGTTCGCGACGACGCTGTGCCCGCCCGGCCGGGGCGACGATCTCCGTCGGCAGCGACGGGGCGACCACATGCTCCTCGAGCGCGGTCACGACCGCTCACCCCGATCCATCACGCGCACCTGGTAGACGGTGACGGCGAGCAGGACGAGGAACATGACGGTCGCGACGGTCGCACCGTAACCGGCCCGGAAGTTGCGGAACGACTCGTTGTAGACCTGGTAGACCATCGTGGTCGTTCCGGTCCCGAGCGGGCCTCCGCGGGTCATCACGTTGATGATGTCGAACACCTGCAGGGAATTGAGCATCACCGTGATCGACAGGAAGAAGGTGGTGGGTCGCAACTGGGGCAACAGGACTCGGCGGAATCGGGTCCATCCGCTCGCGCCGTCGATCTCGGCGGCCTCCGACAGCTCGGGACGAAGGCCCTGCAGCGCGGCCAGGTAGATGACGAACGTGTAGCCGAGGTTCTTCCACATGTACGTGACCGTCACCATGAACAGCGCCCAGCCGGGCTCCTGGTAGAAGTCCGGCACCGAGGTGAACCCGATGCGGTGCAGCAGGTCCTGGACGAGGCCGAAGTTGGGATCGAACACGAACTGGAACGCGACGCCGATCGCGGCACCCGAGATCACGAACGGCGCGAAGATCGCCGAGCGAACCAGGTTGCGCCCCAAGAGCTTGCGGTCGAGCAGCAGCGCCAGCGCCAGGCCGAGCACCATCGATCCGACCACCGT
Organism: Rhodococcus sp. TAF43; assembly: GCF_052113525.1. Classification (NCBI taxonomy): domain Bacteria; kingdom Bacillati; phylum Actinomycetota; class Actinomycetes; order Mycobacteriales; family Nocardiaceae; genus Rhodococcus; species Rhodococcus sp. TAF43. The sequence continues at coordinate 183,841 of NZ_JBFRDL010000004.1, read as the reverse complement.
CGCCAGGGTGAACACGACCGTGTTGGTGACGATCTGCCAGGTGTCGTCGCGGCTCCACCATTCCCGGTAGTTCTCGAACCCGATGAAGGTCGCCACCGGATCCGAGATGTTCCAGTCGAAGAACGAGAGCCGGATGTTGTCCATCAGTGGCCGGTACGTGAACACCGCCAGCAGCACCAGGTTGGGTCCCACCAGGACCGCGAAGAGTGCGTAGTCACGCCACGGGCGGCCGAGCAGTCCGCGGCCCGGTGGCTGCGGCAGGGTTCTCTCCGGACTCGATGTCACCGCAGCAGTGTTACCGCCGACTGCGAATGGCCGGTGAATGCGCACGAGATGGGATCTGAACGTCGTGCGGCGATCGGAATCGCAACTATTTGCGCACGAAAAAGGCGCTGCGCGAGTGGTTCTCGCGCAGCGCCTTCGGGTCCGGTCGGGTCAGCGGTTCCAGTCACCCAGTCCGTCGCTGCCACTGAGGATGCCGCCGGCGGTGTTCTGCACGATCACCGGGTCACCCTTCTTCGCGTTCTCGTAGAACCACTTGCCGTCCTCGGTGCTGACGTTGAGGCAGCCGTGGCTGACATTGCTGTGTCCCTGCTGTTGCACCGACCACGGCGCCGCGTGAACGAAGATGCCGCTGTAGGAGATTCGGGTCGCGTACTCGACGTACGTGCGGTAGCCCTCGGGGGCGTCGATCGGCACACCGTACGTGGACGAGTCCATGTACATGTCGCGGAACTTCTCGCCCACGATGTACGTGCCGTTCGGCGTCTCGTGACCGGGCTTGCCGAGCGACGTCGGCATCGTCTTGACCACCTCACCGTTGCGGGTGACGGTGATCTGCTTGGTGTTGTCGTCCGCGACGGTGACCAGGGCGTCGCCGATCGAGAACGTCGAGTGCGAATCACCGGCGTCGACGCTCACCTGGATGTTCGCCGGCCAGAACTGTTCCGGCTTCCACCGCACCTGGCTGTCGTTGATCCAGTAGAAGTGTCCGGCAACCGGCGGATTCGTGGTGACCCGGATGGCCCGCTCGGCGACGGCGCGGTCGCCGACGGCCTCGTTGARCCGGATGATGATCGGTTGCGCGATGCCCACCACCTCACCCGGTGCGGGATTGAGCGACGGCGCCGAGAAGTTCGCCGGGCCGATCGGGGCGACGGCGGGCGTGGCCGGCATGAGCGAGCCCGGGGGCAGCACCGCCCGCACCTCCGGCGGCAGGTCGAATCCGGGCGGGAGCTGCAGAGGCGGCGTCGGGATCTGGGGCAGCTCCACCCGCGGCAGCTCGAAGGTCGGCATCTGGAAGCCCGGGATCTCGGGTCCGCCGGGGAACAGCGGCGCGGCCTGCGCCGGCCCCACCAGCACGGCACCTGCCGCGGTGGCTCCGACGACGAGGGCTGCGGCGCGGGCGAACCAGCGCCGGGTCCTCGAACCGTGTCCTGCGATCGACTTCCCGGTCATGCGCCCATCCCCTCGTTCGACGACACCGTGTCACGGGCGCCACCGCGATCGGCGGACGCCCGATACATCTTATTTAGACATATCGGGCGGTCACCGACAACACCGACCCGCCGTCAGCCGGCCGCACCCTCGCCGCGGGCGGCGTCGAGCATCGCGGCCAGGTCGACGATCTTGGTGCGGGAACGTCCGCTCTCCGATCCGAGCGCGCGCTCCTTCTTGTCGATGCGCTGCCAGCCCTGGAAGTCGATGACATCGGGCTGGCGCCCGCCGATCAGCTCACCGAGCTGCTCGCGGTCGCCGCCGGGCTGCCCGAGCAGTCCGGCAGAGAAGTCCGACACCAGCATCTCCACGGTGGCCGCTGAGCAGTGCTTGTTGGTGCCGATGACGCCGGTGGGTCCGCGCTTGATCCAGCCCGCGACGTAGACGCCGGGGATCGGCGTACCGGTCTCCGGGTCGATGACGCGACCGTTCTCGTTCGGAACGACGCCGCGGCGCTCGTCGAACGGCAGGTCGGCGACGGGCAGGCCCTTGTAGCCGATGGACCGCAGCACCAGACCGGTCGACAGTGTCTCGGTCCGGTCGGTCGCGTGCGCGGACAGCTTGCCGGCATCGTCGGCGACCAGTTCGTTGCGCACCAGGCGCAACTCCTCGACACGGCCGTCGCCGCTGATCTCCGCGGGCGAGGCCAGGTAGCGCAGCACGATCCGCTTGCGACCGTCGGAGGTGGTCCGCTTCGCGAACTCCTCGACCTGACGCACCTTCAGCTTCTCGGACGGCTCGGAGTCCGGCCCGTCGACCCACGCCCGGCTGGCGGCGTCCAGGATCGCCTCGTCCGGGTCCACGACGATGTCGACGTCGGCCATCTGGCCGAGCGCGATCAGCTCGGGGTTGGTGTACGCGGCCTGCGCGGGTCCACGACGGCCGACGATGACGACCTCGCGAATGTTGCTGTGCCGCAGCGCCTCCACGGCATGCTCCGCCATGTCTGTCTTGGCCAGCTCGTCCGGATCGGTGACGAGGATGCGGGCGACGTCCAGCGCGACGTTGCCGTTGCCGATGATGACCGCACGCTCACCCGACAGGTCGAACGTGTGGTTCGCGTAGTCGGGGTGGCCGTTGTACCAGGCGACGAACTCGGTGGCGGCGTGCGAACCGGGCAGGTCCTCACCGGGGACCCCGAGACGACGGTCGCTGGCCGCGCCCACCGCGTAGATGACGGCGTGGTGGTGCGCGAGGAGTTCGTCGTGGCTGACGTGCTGCCCGACCTCGACGTTGAAATGGCACTGCACGGTGCGCTTGCTCATCGCCGACCGGAAGACGTCCGCGACACCTTTGGTGCCCGGATGGTCGGGAGCGACGCCGGCACGGACGAGGCCGTAGGGGGTGGGCAGGCGGTCGAACATGTCGACCTCGACGCGCGGGCGGGCGGTGAGTTCGATCGCGGCGTAGCAGGCGGCGGGACCGGAACCGACGATCGCGACGCGCAGCGTCCCCAGCGCGGGGTCCAGCGGCTTGGGCTGGGTCAGCTCCGGCCAGTCCGGACCGATGGGGTGCTTCTCGAAGTACGCGGCGTTGATCTCCGGGTACAGCGCGTGCGCCTCGCTGAGCTCGTTCTCACCGAAGATCGCGTCGACGGGGCACTCGTCGACACACGCGCCGCAGTCGATGCACGTCTGCGGATCGATGTAGAGCATCTCCGTCGTGGCGAACTCCGGCTCGTCCGGAGTCGGATGAATGCAGTTGACGGGACAGACGTCCACACACGATGCGTCGTTGCAGCATGCCTGCGTAATCACATAAGCCACAGTTCTTCCCTACCTGTGAGTGCCCGGACCGAAATCTCTCGATCTCGACCCAAGACTATAACGTGTTTCAGTTTGGGTCGAGGCTCCGTTGTACCGGAAAACGATCGGGCGTGCCCCCGGGGTCGCTCGAGTTCATTCCAGCCGGAAACCGACCTTGAGCGTCACCTGCGTGTGCGCGACGACCCCGCCCTCGATGTGACCGCGGGTCTCGACGACCTCGAACCATTCGAGATTGCGCATCGTCTCGTGCGCGCGACCGACGGCGTTCGCGATCGCCGCGTCGACACCGTCGGGCGACGATCCGACGATCTCGATCACCCGGTAGACGTGATTGCTCATCGCCAGTCCTCCTTCACGAACGCATGATCGCCTGTGCCTCGGCGCCCAGCTTGGCCAGTCGCAGATCTCCGAGCGCGGAGACCGCGTTGCCGAGTCTGTTGGTCACGAACGCCAAGGCCAGACCGGTCTCGGGGTCCGCGTACGCGCCCGATCCGCCCACCCCGTAGTGACCGAGGCCGCGGGTGGGCTGCGTGCGACTGGCCAGGATCGGAGGGTGGTAGCCCAGGCGCCAGCCGAGCTTGACGCCGAGCACGTAGTCGCGGTCCCGGGTCTGCACGGCCCCCATCTGTTCGAGGGTCTCGGGCTTCAGGAACCGGGCGCCGTCGATGACGCCTCCGTTCGCGATGGCCGCGTACATCCGGGCGAGGGATCGGGCGCTGAACACGCCGTTCCATCCGGGCATGACGGCGTCGTGCACCGCGGGGTTCCGCACGAGCTCGTCGAAGCCGTCCGGCATCGCGGCCTCGGCGAGTCCCCGCAGGGGACCCACCCGGGACAGGACCGACGCCGTGAGCTGCCAGTCCAGTCCGCCGGGGTTGATGTGCGGGAACAGCTTCGCGATCCGCGGCCTCTGGGCCTGCGGGACCTGGTACCAGAACTCGTCGATCCCGAGGGGTTCGGCGATCTCCTCGCGGACGATGTCGACGAACGGTTTGCCGGTGGCGCGCGAGACCGTCTCCGCGACCAGCCATCCGAACGTCACGGCGTGGTAGCCGGGCCCGCGCAGACGACGCGGATCCGGTGCCGCCGCGGCGAGTGCCTCGACGACGGTGTCGTAGTCGAGCAGACCGAGGCGGCCGGGCACCAGTCCACGGACCTTGTGCAGACCGGTGCGGTGGGTCAGCACGTCGCGGATGGTGATCGCTTCCTTACCCGCCGCCGCGAACTCCGGCCAGTACGTGGCGACGGGGGCGTCGTAGTCGACGATGCCCCGCTCGGCCAACCGGTGCGTGACCGTGCTCGCGACACCCTTGCCGGTGGAGAAGGACAGCGAGACGGTGTCCCGGTTCCAGCGACGATCCCGGTCCGCGTAGCCGGCCCAGATGTCGAGGACCTTCTCGCCGTGCACGTAGGCGACCAGCGCACCGCCACCGTTGTGGGGCTGGCGGTACATCGAGAAGAAGCGGTCGGCGAGCGGCAGGAACCGCGGGTCCACCACCATCTCGGTGCGTGCGTGCGCGGTTGCCGGCGTGCCTGCCGCCGGCGCCACCGGGACGCGTTCGGGGGCTCCCGCCGCCGCGCGCGATCCGCTTCCACGCTCCATCTGGATCGTCATCGCGACCTCCGATCCCACTCCTCACACCATTGTGATTGGCGCAGCCTACGGGCGGAAGAGGCCGCCGCGCGGAGAAACAGACATTCGAGATAAGCGGGGCTCGAAAACGTCCTGGTCAAACGCTCGAATTGGTCCATATCTGCTGTCCTCACCTTGCGCCCGGGTCTCAATGGTTGATCACACGGAACTGCAGGAACTCGTCGACGGCGCGGCCACCGATCATTCCGAATCCGCTCGCTGCCACCATTTCGAACGGCGATGTCGCGTCGGTGACCTCGTGTCGATTCACCGACACGGATTGGGCATCGACACGTTCGGCGACCTTGGCCGCTCGGTCGATGTCGGTCCCCCATACCGATGCGCTGAGAGCGTGTGGTGGTTCGCCGATCCACCCGAGGACCCGGTCGAGGTCGTCGAAGCCGACGACGGTGAACACCGGCCCCGCGGCCGCCGTCTCGACCGCGGCACCCGGGACACCCGCATCGCCGATCTCACGCAGCAGCGTCGGTTCGAGGAAGTGCCCGGGGAGGTCGGTGCCCCGCCCGCCGCCGTGGACGAGAGTCGACCCCGCGGCCACGGACCGGGCGAGGAAGTCCTCGACCACCCTCAACTGACGCGCACTGTGGAGCGGACCGATCGACGTCTCCGGGCTCGACCCGTCGCCGACGGTCAGCATGCGCATGTTTTCCGAGAGCGCCTCGCAGAACGCATCCACCATCTCTGTCGGCACGTACGCGCGCCCGGGGCCACCGAGAGTCTGCCCCGCATTGAGGAATGCGCTGCCCGCCAATGCGGTTGCTGTCGCGTCGACGTGCGCATCCGGGAGAACCACCGCCGCACCGCCGCCCCCGGTCGTCGTCGCGACGGGCGTCAGGAACCGAGCGGCCTTGCTGATGATCTTCCGGGCACCTCCTCGGGAGCCCACATAGGAGACTCGGCCGATCCCGGGATGGCCCACCAGGGAGCTTCCGGTGTCGTCGTAGCCGACGGATGTGCCGAGGACCCCGTCCGGCAGCACGGCCTCGAGGACATCGACCACTCGCGTGACCGACAGCGCCACGGTGGGCGGCGTCTCGACGATGACCGTGTTGCCGGCAACCAGGGCGGGGGCGATCTTCGCGACCATGCGGAGGATCGGCAGGTCCCACGGGATCAGTACCGCGACGACTCCGACCGGCCTGTATTCGATGACCGCCGTGCGGTTTCGGCCGGCGCACACGGGAGCGTCGTCATCCCAATCGATCCGGGCGGTGTCGGCAAGGAACTTCGCGGCCGCGCGGATCTCACCGGCGGACTCGTCGAGGGGCTTGCCGTGTTCCATCGTGAGCAAGGGCGCGACGGCGTCCGCGACACCGAAGAGTTCGCGCGAGCAGATCGCGAGGAGCTTCTGTCGCGCGTCGCGATCACCACGCCATGTCGCGAATGCGCGCTGTGCCCGCGAGACCAGGCCGTCGATCTGTCGGGCCGTGGCGACCTGGACACTACCGATCGATTCCAGGGTGGCCGGGTTGACGCAGACCCGAGCCTGCGGCCCGGGGCACACCCGGGCTTGCGTGAGAATCGTCGAGACGCGGCCCGTCTCGCGCTGGTACGCCACCCGACCGAACCTGTCGCCGTCCTCGCGCGGTGCGGGGAATCTGGTCGTGTCTCGATTGTTCATCGTGCACTCCTTGTGCATTCACCCGCAGCAGCGCGAGCACCGGACGAGAAGAAACCGGGTAGGACCCCTCGGATCGGGCGATTCGAAACGGCCTCACGATTAACGTAACGGGTTACTATGTAATAGTGAAGTCTGAGATTTCGGCCCGCGCAGGGCGTCCTCGCGACCCGGGCAAGGATCAAGCCGTGCTCGCCGCGACCCGTCGCCTGCTGGCGACGGTCGGCTATCAGCAGACGACGATCTCCGCGATCGCCCGAGCCTCCGAGGTGAACACGCCGGCCATCTATCGGCGGTGGCCGTCTCGTGAGGCGCTGATCGAGGAGGCTGTGCACGGCACCGGCGGGCATCCGCTACCCGAAGAGACCGGGGACCTGCGGGCCGATCTGGCCACGTGGGTGCGCATCTTCCTGGCCCGCGCGGCGCGTCCGGCAGCCCGTGCCGGCGTCCCGGGCCTGTTGGCCGACTCGCGGTCCGAGGACGCGCGCAGACGCCTCCTCGCCATCGGAGCCCCCGTACGCAAGGCCTTCTCCGACCTACTCGAAGGGGCGGTCACCCGCGGGGAGATAGCCCCGGGGGCGGACCCGATGTTCCTGTTCGACCTGATGTCGGGCACCACGATGATGCGCGGACTCATGCAAGGCGCCGAGGGCGCCGATACCTTCGTCGATTCGCTCGCCGACGCCCTGTACGTCCTGGCGGCGCACGCAACCGAATCGGCGGGCACCAGCTAGCACCACCGGCACCTGACGGGCCACCTACTCCAGGAGAACTCGATGGCACTACCGATCGATGACGATCAGCGCGCTCTTGCAGACTCGGTCGCGGCCTTTGCCCGCCGCACCGCGCCGATTGCCAGTACCCGCAACCAGTTCGACGCCTTCTCCACCGGTACCGGCCCGGACCCGGTGTGGGATGCGGTGGTGCGACAGGGCCTGCACAACATGCATCTTCCGGAGTCCGTGGGCGGCTCGGATTGCGGGCTGCCGGCGCTGACCGTCGTGGTCGAGGAGTTCGGCAGGGCCCTGTTCCCCGGACCGTACGTTCCCACCGTGCTCGCCAGTGCCACAGCGTCGACAGCCTCGACCGGTGCCGACGATCTGCTCGCCGCCTTCGACGGCGGCGCCACCGGCGCTCTCGTCGCCGGGAACCGGCTGACGGCAAGGGCTGTGGACGGGGGGTGGGCGGTCGAGGGGACCTCCGATCCCACGCTGGGGCTGCCGGGCGCCGACCGAGTCCTCGTGCGTGCCGCGCTGGCGGATACCCCCGGCGAGGACCTGTGGTTCTGGCTCGAGCGAACCGAACTCGACGGGTCCACGACCACGGCGAAGGTGGCATCCTGCGAGGCCGTCGATCTGACGCGATCCGTGGGACGGCTCGAACTCGCCGGTCACCGGATCGGCCACGGCCGGGCCCTGTCCGGACTCGACCCGGACCGGGTCGATCTCGTCGTCGCCTCGCTGTTGGGAGCGGAGGCCGGCGGGATCGCCGCGTGGTGCCTGGAGACGGCCGTCGAGTACGTACGCGCCCGCCACCAGTTCGGGCGCCCGGTCGGCAGCTTCCAGGCAGTCCAGCACAAGGCCGCACTGATGCTGGTCCGCTCCCAGGTCGCCTGCGCGGCCGTGTGGGATGCGGCCCGTGCCGCCGACAGCGCTTCCGACCAGCGGCGTCTCGTTGCGGCGCAGGCGGCGCTCACCGCGGCCCCGGCGGGCGTCGACCAGGCACTCGACTGCATCAGCCTGCTCGGCGGTATCGGGTTCACCTGGGAGCACGACGCGCACCTGTACTGGCGGCGGGCGGTCTCCGTCGCCTCCGCGGTGGGTACCGAGGACGCCTGGTCGACTCGACTGGGAGAAGCCGCACTGCACACTCGGCGCGACTTCTCGTTCATCGACGCGGACTCGCTACCGGAGGTGCGGGCACGGGTCTCGGGTGTGCTCGACGACGTTCTCGCACTTCCCGAGGACGAGATTCCGACGGAAGGGTGGGCACCGTCCCGGGGCGGCGCCCGCCGGGCCCGACTGGCGGCCGAAGGCCTGACCGCGCCCCACTACCCGGAGCCGTACGGCCTCGATGCGGGCCCGGTGGAGCAGGCGGTGATCGCCGACGAGTTCGCCCGGCGCGGACTTGCCCAGCCCGACACGGGAATTGCGGAGTGGGTGCTTCCCACCCTCATCGCCCACGGCAGCGAGGAGCAGCAGAAGCGGTTCGTGCCCGCGACCCTGCGAGGTGAACTCGTCTGGTGTCAGCTGTTTTCCGAGCCGGGCGCCGGATCGGATCTCGCGGGCCTGTCCACCCGGGCCCGCAAGGTCGACGGGGGTTGGGTGCTCTCGGGACAGAAGGTGTGGAACTCGCAGGCGCGGGAGGCGGACTGGGGCGTGTGCCTCGCCCGGACCGACTCGGACGTACCCAAGCACGCCGGCCTGACCTATTTCCTCGTCGACATGAACAGCACGGGCGTCGACGTGCGTCCGCTTCGCCAGGTCACGGGAATCTGGGAGTTCAACGAGGTCTTCCTCGACGAGGTGTTCGTGCCCGACGACTGTGTCGTCGCCGGCCCCGGTGACGGATGGCGGTTGGCCGTCACCACCTTGTCGAACGAGCGACTCAAGATGGGCACCGCCAAGTTCGGCCACGGTTCCGCGGACATGGTCCGCCGGTTGCTCGACGGCGGCGAGTACGGCAGCAGCCGGGACGAGGTTGTCCGAGTGCTCGGCCGCAACACCGCACGCGAGCTCTCGGTGGGAGCGATGAACCTGAAGACCGTGCTGCAACGGCTGCACGGGTCCGAGGACGCCACCGGGTCGGCGACCAGCGTGCAGAAGGTGTTCCACGCGATCGCCCAACGCGAAGGCTCCCGCGCGCTGGTCGCGTTGCTCGGCCCGCTCGGTTGTGTGGGCAGCCCGGAAGAGCCGTATGTTCAGGACTACCTGGGAGTCCCGGCCGTCCTGATCGGCGGCGGCACCATCGAGATCCAGCTCAACGTCATCGCACAACGCGTGCTGGGACTCCCGCGCTGATCGCTGTTTCGCCGTTCTGGAAGGAGCTCTACCGATGACAACCCGCGATGACATCGTCGCCCGACTCACCGCTCCCGGCCAACCGTTCGAGATCGGGATCGAGGACGTGCTCGGTCAGCCGCTTCCCGTCTATACCCGTCGGCACCGCTCGCTCGGCGAACTGCTGCACGCATCAGCGAAGTTCGGGGACCGCGACTACCTGGTGACGCGGGAGAGCCGACTCACGTTCGAAGAGCACCGGTGTCGCGTCGCCGCGCTGGCCGCGGCGCTTCGCACCGAGTACGACGTACGCCCCGGCGACCGGGTGGCGATCTGCGCCGCCAACAGCCCGGAGTGGATCGTCACCTTCTGGGCCGCCGTCTCACTCGGCGCCGTCGCGGTCGGCATGAACTCGCTGTGGACCGGACCGGAGATGGCCCACGCGCTCGCACTGACCGAACCCAAGGTTCTCGTCGCGGATCGCATTCGGATGGATCGAGTCGGTGACAGCGGTGTGCCGACGCTGTCGGTCGAGACCGACCTGGACCCGATCTTCGTCGCTCACGCCACGGATCGCCTGCCCGATCACGTTGCCGCCGAAGATGATCCGGCGGTGATCCTGTTCACCAGCGGCACCACGGGACACCCGAAGGGCGCGACGCACTCGCATCGCAATGTCCTCACCGCGCTCTGGTTCCATCTTCTCAACGACGCGGTCGCCACCGAACTCGGTGCGGCGCCGGCGAATCGCAGGTTCCTCCTGGCGACGCCGCTGTTCCACATCGCCGCGCTGCACAACCTCGCGGTGGTGCGTCTCGTTGTCGGCGACACCGCGGTGATCCACCAGGGGCGGTTCGACGCCGACACGGTTCTCGGTCTGATCGAACAGGAGCGTGTCACGAACTGGGGCGCCGTCCCGACGATGCTCTCGCGGATTCTCGAGGGTGACCTGAGTCGGTACGACCTGTCGTCGTTGCGCACGGTCACGGTGAACAGTGCGCCCTCGTCGCAGGCGCTGCGGGAGAAGTTGCGTGCAGCGCTGCCCGAGGCGGGCCGATCACTCGGCACCAGCTACGGAATGACCGAGTCCTCCACTGCTGCGACGATCGCGTCCCCCGCGGAACTGCTCGCCGATCCCGCAACCGTCGGGCGTCCCATCCTGACGATGCAGGTCGAGGTTCGTGACGCCGACGGCAACCGGGTCCCCGACGGCGTCGAAGGCGAGATCTGTCTGCGCGGGCCGGGAATCATGCTCGGGTACTGGAAGAATCCCGAGGCGACCGAGCAGGCGACCGCCCCGCACGGCTGGTACCGCACCGGAGATCTCGGCACCATGAACGGCGAATACCTGAGCGTGTCGAGTCGGCGTTCGGATCTGATCCTCCGTGGCGGCGAGAACGTCTACCCCGCCGAGATCGAGAATCGGCTCGCCCTGCATCCCGAGATCCGCGAGTGTGTGGTGCTCGGGGTCGATCACGAGGACCTGGGGCAGGAAGTCGCGGCCATCGTCGTGGTCGCGGATCGCAGCACCGTCACCGAGGCCGAGTTGACGGAGTTCACCGGCGCCGCACTGGCGCGCTACAAGGTGCCGACCCGTTGGACGATCAGCACGGAGGATCTACCGCGCAACGCCACCGGGAAGGTCATCCGCGCACAGGTCGAGTCGAGGGTATGACCGTCGAACTGATCGCCGACGGCCTCGGTTTCACCGAGGGCCCGGTCTATCTGCCCGACGACCGGGTGGCTGTGGTGTCCATGAGTCGCGGATCGGTGATCGTGCTCGATCGGGATGGAACCATCGTGGTCGAGCACCGGGTGGGAGGCGGCCCGAACGGCCTCGCGATCGGCCCCGACGGCGCGCTCTATGTCGCTCAGAACGGTGGGATCTGGGCCGCGCAGAGCACCGCCGAACCGGGAATCCAGGTGATCCGCGATGGCGAGGTGGAGTACCTGGCGAAGGGGATGGGGGCACCCAACGACCTGGTCTTCGGACCGGACGGGCGACTGTGGGTCACCGACTCGCGCGAACAGTTCGACTTCTCCCGACCCGATCGGGCACTGCCCGGTCGGGTCTGGGCCGTCGACATCGTCAGCGGGGACAGCGAACTGCTCATCGAGGGGCCGATCTTCGTGAACGGCATCGGATTCGACACCGATCGAACGCACCTCTATCTGACGGAGACCGTCAGCGCCGACATCACGAAATACGATGTCGTGGGTAATCATCCGGAGGGTGGGGCCCTTCTACGGACCCTGCCCGATGCGAACCCGGACGGGTTTGCGGTCGATGCCTCCGATCGTCTCTGGGTCGCGACCACGAGCGGCGACCGGATCGACGTCGTCGGCCCGGACGGCACCGTCGAGGCAAGCCACCCGCTGCCCAAGGGCAGCATGCCCACCAATGTCTGTCGCGGACACCCTGACACGGACGAATTCTTCGTCACCGCGGCCGGCGCGGGGGCCGTCCTCAGGCTCACCCGCCGCCGACCGAGTCGACGCACTCGGTGATCCGCCTGGGAAGGATCGAAGATGGTTCGTGACGCCGTGCGCCGTGCGCGCGAGCTGCTGGCGGCAGGTGATCAGGAGCTCGCGCACGAAATCCTGACTCTGGCGCTGGACGCGCAGAGGTTTGCCGCTCAGGACGTGGAGGCGATAGCGGTGGCTGAGGCGACCGGGATGATCGTCCGGATGGAGGCTCCGTCCGGACCACGCGATGCTGTCGAGCGGCGTATCGCGAGGATGGCCGAACTCACGGACGGATTCGACGCCGATGCCGTCCGCGAGGCGCGCGCATTCGCTGAGCTCGAGGCAATCGAGTGGGTCCACCTGTACGAGCCCGATGATGCGATCGTGCTGGTGGATGTGATGCGAGCGGCGGAGTCGTTCGCAGCGCGTCACATCGGGGACGATCAACCGCTCGGTGTGCGGCAGGCACGAGGGGAGGCGATGTACACCGCCGAGATCCTGCGACGGCACCTCGGACGAGATCGCCATCAGGTGGCGGTCGGACTCGAGACGCTGGCGCTCACGCTCACCGCGGAATCCGACAAGCGGTTGCGTCACTTGCGTATCGCAGCGCTCTATCAGGCGGCGCAGATCCGTTACGACAGCGAAGATGACGCGGAGTCCGCGATCTCGCTGATGCACCGCGTCATCGCCGAGGCCGAGTCTCTCCCCTCGGCGCGGACGCTCCTGCATGCCGCGTCTCTCTGTCTGGTCGACGACGAGATCCGGCGCGGGGTGCCGGCGGCGACGGCGATTGCCACCGGCCTGCGCGCCCTGAATCTGCCCGTCGAGCCCGGCTTCGAGACGGCCACCGAACAGGCTCGGCATCTCGACCGACTGCTCGAGCGGCTACCCGGCACCGAGCGCGACCTCGCCGCCGTCGAGCACGCCGCCGCACTGGTGGACAGGTATGCCACCTGCGCGTCCGAGGATGCGCGTGAGGCGATCCTGTGGTGGGTGCTCAGGCGTGTTCGCGAGGACGCCGACGGGGCAACCGCGGCCGATCGAGAGGTCCTCGCGCACGCCGACCACGCCTTCGCCACCGACACGAGTCCGGCCACGGCGGCGGCACGGGTTCGCGTTGCGTCGCGGCTCGCCGAAGTGACCTCGCGCCTCGGGGACCCCGAGAGTGCCGTGCGGCTCTATGAGCAGCTCGATGCGCGATTCCCCGGGCACGGGCACGACGAGCGTCTCGTCGTGCCGCTCGCCCTGGCGATGGTCGACCGGGCACTTCGTCTCGCCGACATCGGACGTCGCGACGACGCACTCGCTGCGCTGGCGAAGGTGCCGCACCGCTACGCAACTGCCGCCGGTGTGCCCGGAGTCCCGGYCGCGATCGCCCAGGCGATGTACTGGCGAGGACGTCTACTGCGGGAGGCAGGCGAGCTCGTCGCGTCTCGTCGCGTCATCAACGACACCGTGGATCGCGCGGCCCCCGACACCGACGCCGACGTGCGCCTGTGGGCGGCCAACTCACTCTTCTCCGTGTGGCAGTCACCCGGACTCGATTCCACCGAGATCGACAGTGCCCTGAATCGTTTCGCGGACCTGTTCGCAGAGGATCCGGACGTGCGCATCCGCCGCCTGGACGCCCGGCGCCGCCTCACTCAGTCGACACGCGCGGCAGAACGAGGCGAACGCGAGATGGCGGCGACCCTGCTGCAGGGGCTGGTGGCCGCCCACGCCGACAGCGACGACCCGGACGTCCGCGACACTGTCGAACTCGCGACCGAGAATCAACGGATCCTCGCGATCTCCTCCCCCACCGATGCGGTCCCCGCCTCGGCGGGAGAGGCCCGCTACCGCGATCTGCGCGAACGCCTGTACGAGGCCGACAGGGCGGTCGACGACGGGAAACCCGCGGAGGCCGAAAGGATCCTCGCGGCGATTGCGGCCGACACCGGCGCAGACCCCGACGAGAACATCGTCATGCTCGGGCTCGCGGCGTTGGACGTGCTCGGAGGTCTGCTGCTCGACGCCGGGCGGTGGGAGGAGCTCGTTGCCGTGGCACGCAGCGCGGCCCTGCGCCGTCCCGGTCTCGACACCCGGGCACGCCGGGTGCACGCACGCGGTCACCTGCGACTCGGCATTGCGCTCGGCCGGCTCGGCGAGGAGCATGCAGCGATCGAGGCCTACGAGGCGCTCGAACGGCTCGCCGACGGAGCGACCGACGGCGACATCGTGAACGCCCGCGAGGTGGCCGCCTACAACCGCGCCGTCATGGTCGACGGACTGGGCGACCCGGTCGCCGCGATCGCCGCCTACGACCACGTCCTCCGGATCCACGACCTGTCCGTCGACTCCGCCGAACGCCGGCTCCGCCGCGTCAAGACACTGCGCAACAAAGCGCTACTCCTGACCGGTCTCGGACGCCTACCCGAGTCGATCCACGCCCACCGACTGATCCTCGACATCGCGGGCGCCTTCCCGGACGCCGAGATCGCCGAACGAGGCCGCAAGTCTGCCTTCGATCTGGCGGCCTGCTACACGCAACTCCGCGAGTATCGTGCCGCGTCGGACCTCTACACCTGGATGCGATCCGCCCATCACCTCGGATTCGCCCGAGACGAACTCGCGAGCATCACAAGATCCGCCAAGACGGCAGCCCGCGCAGCCAGACGCGCACGTCAGTGAGCGCATTCAGCTCGTGGTACAGCGCCGGCCCGCAGAGTGCCGGACCCGCGGAGGTCCCATCCGAGCTGCACCGGCCATCTGTAAAAATTCCCCAGCGCCCTCCCCTGAACCGTGGCACACTGGGCGGCCGGCCACACGACCAGGAAGGGGAACACTCGGATGCACACCACCTCATACCCGCAGCGCATGTCGCAGCCGATGATCCGAATCCTGGATCGGACTGCCGAAAACCCCGGCAACACAGCCGGATTCAGCGTCCCCTGACGCCCCTCCTCTCGGGGCGCACCTGCCCCGAAACCTCGGTCGCCATGAGGTGACCTGCCGGCCGACCGGCCACCACGGGCCGTTCGCACCCCGAGAACCCGCCACTCCCCCTGGGAGAGAACGAGGTTGTCGATTGCCATGGCCCGCCCATCCACCACCGCCGTCACCACCCGAACCTGGATGAACACCCGTGTGCGCGTGCTCAACGCCACCTACGAGGACTTCGACCTCGTACCCGCCGCCCGCGCGGTTGTGACGCTCGCCGCGGAACTCGCCGTCACCTTGGTCGAACACGCCCCGCGGTTCCTGGTGCGTTCCCAGCACATCGCGATCCCACTGCCGCGCACGATCCAGCTGCTCGAGTACGTTCACACGCCGCCGCGGCCGGTCGTCGACGACGACACCCGAGCAACGTTCCCAGCGATCCTGGCGCGCGACCACCACCGGTGCGCGTACTGCGGTGGCCGGGGCGCGAACACCGTCGACCACGTTTACCCGCGCAGTCGTGGCGGCGGCGACACCTACGGCAATCTCGTCGCCGCCTGCGCGGACTGCAACGGCCGCAAGACCGACCGGACACCGGAGGAGGCCGACATGCCGCTGCTGTGGATCCCCCGAGCTCCGCGGGATGACGTCAAACGGCAGCGCGCGATCTGGCGCGACCTGGCCCCGACACCGTGAATCGTCTTGAAAGGAGGCACAACCGATGACCATCATGATGACCTTGGCCGAGCTGCTGCCGGCCACCGACGGAAGCACCGACTGGGACGAGGCCGCCTGCCGGGGTGATCGTCACCCCGACCGCTGGTTCCCGGACCCGAGCGAGCCCTTCGACTACGCCGCCCTCGTCTGCGCCCGCTGCCCGATCGCCGCGGCCTGCGGCGAGTACGCCGCCGGCACCCGCCAGTCCGGTGTGTGGGGCGGACACGAGTACCTCCGCGGCAAGCTGATCCGGTAAGCCGGAGGGCATTTCACGACGGGACACCAGTGAGCCGAGTCCGCCGAAGCACCACACCTGGGACGCAGTCTACAAACCGCGCAGAACTACGAAACCGAGTCGAACTCGCTGCGGTCGACCGAGACCAGCAGGACCAACGAGTCGGCGGTGCGGGCACAGAACGCATCGGCGTCGACGAGTCCGTTGGTGAGGCCGCGCACGATGGTGGCGGAGACCAACAGGTCGAAGGCGGCGTCCGCCGCCGCGGTCGTCTCCTCGGCGGACCGGTCGGGGAACTCGGCGGCCACGCGTTCCGCGAGCGCCACGCGTACCGGATCCTCGGCGCTGAGTATCAGACGCTCGTACGCCCCGTGGTCGTGGAGATAAGCGGAGAGCAGTCCCGGAATCGCCGCGCGGGCAGCAGGTTCGGCGATCTGATTGAGGAACAGCCTGGTCCACGCCAGCAGGTCGTCACGCAGGCTCGCGGTGGCCGCGGGCAGCGAGGCGTCAGGCCCCCCGAAGACGGCATCCTCGACGATCGATTCCTTCGTGGCCCAACGGCGGTAGATCGCCGACGTCCCGACCTTCGCGCGTCGGGCGATCGCAGTTATGGTGGTCTTCTGGTACCCGTTCTCCACGAGCACTTCCCTGGTTGCAGCGAGAATGGACCGGTCGACTTGAGGGTCCCGGGGCCGGCCCACACCGACTACTCCGGGCCGGCGATCGCTGCTCGTCTTCACACAACCGGACAGTACCGGACGAGTTTCGCCGAATCTATTACGTTGCAGAGCGCTCCGTAATAGATTCCGGGGAGGTCAGCCAGCCATCCACCGAAAGGACGACTCCCGATGATCACCCCGCACGACGAACTGCTCATCCACCAGCTCCCCACCACCCTCGACCACGTCTCGCAGAGCGACCTGCGCTGGACCGAGCGCATCGTGATGTACGGCTTCGACAAGTCCGGCGAGATCAGCATCATGACCGGCCTGGCGAAGTACCCGAACCGCAACGTTCTCGACGCCTACGCGATGGTCACCCGCAAGGGCGAACGGGCCCGCGTCGTCCGCATGTCCACCGAGCTGAACCCGCAGACCGGCGCCCTGAACGCGTGGAGCGTCGGGCCGTACACGTACGAGATCGTCGAGCCGTTGCGCAAGGTGCGTTCCACCGTCGAGTCCAACGAGCACGGCCTGAGCCTGCAGCTCGACTTCACCGGCGACTTCCCGGTGTACGAGCAGACTGCAGCCTTCCACCGCAGCCGTGGCCGGGTCCGCGAGGACGCCCGCCGCTTCTACCAGAACGGCACCATCAGCGGCTGGATCGAGATCGACGGCGAGCGCATCGAGATCGACCCCGACAACTGGTGGTTCGGCCGCGACCACTCCTGGGGCGTGCGCCACGGCGGCGGTGGCGGCAGCCTGCCCGAGGGCGGCAACATGCAGCCCTCGGAGGTGCCCGCCGGCGTCTTCTACTACATGGGCATCTTCCAGTTCGAGGACGAGGTGGTGCACTTCGCGCAGCGCGAGACGCACACCGGAGAGCGCTGGCAGTTCGAGGGCGAGGTGCTGTTCCCGATCGACTCGGGCAAGGACCCGCTGCCGATCATCGACGTCGAGCACGACCTGGATTTCCGCGACGACCTCCGCGTCGTCAAGTCCGGCACGTTCACCGTGCACCGCGCCGACCGCAGCACCGACGTCATCGAGGTCAATCCGGTGTGCGACTTCTGGCCGGGCCTGGCCGGCTACGACGAGTACAACGGCTACGCGTCGGGCATGTACCGCGGCAAGGACTTCAGTGACAGCTTCGACGTCGACATCACCGACGTCGACGAGATCCGCAAGGTCAGCATGCTCAGCGAGACGCTCTGCGAGGTCCGGATGGGCGACAAGGTCGGGCACGGGCTGGTCGAGATGGTGTTCATGGGCGTGAATCCGCGCTACGGCTACACCGACTGGAGCGCCAACCGATCCGGTGCGAACAATGGCTGAGCGCGTCGCCGCGGAAGACCTGGCGGCGGCCCTCGAGCCCATTGTCCGGCAGCGCATTCCGGGCGCGCAGAACGCGAAGATCGTCAACTGGATGCGCACCGAGCGCGGGTTCTCCACCGAGACCTACCTGTTCGACCTCGAAGGTGCCGAGCACGAGTCGGCCGGGTACGTCTTCCGACGCCCGCCCGAGGTCTCGCTGTTCCCCGACTACGACCTCCGGCGCCAGTACCTGGTCTCGGAGCGGCTCGCACCGACCGATCTCCCGGTCCCCGCCGTCCGGTGGATCGACGCCGGCGACAACCCGCTCGRCACCCCGTACTACGTGATGGACCGCATCGGAAATGCCGAGGCGCCCAGCGACTTCCCCTCGTACCACACCGCCGGCAACTACTTCGAGGCCGACGAGCAGGGTCGGGCGAAGATGTGGTGGGAGTGCGTGGAGACGATGGCGCGGGTGCATCTCCTGGACCCCGACGAGCTCCGGCTCGGGTTCCTCGCGATGCCCAAGTTCGGGGACAAGCCGGTCGAGCAGATCGTGAACTACCTCGACTGGGCCGTGCGCTGGGCGGCACCGGAACTGCCGCCGGTGATGGAGAAGGCACTGACCTGGCTCGGAGCCAATCTCTACGACCCGGAGCACGTGACGTTGGTCTGGGGCGACGCCCGCATGTCGAACATCCTGTACACGCCGGACCTGTCGGTCGCCGGCGTACTCGACTGGGAGATGGCGTATCTGGGTGACCACGAGGCCGACCTGGCCTGGGTGCTGTTCCTGGACTGGGCGTGCAGCGAGTACGAGGGACACCCGAGCCTGCCCGGCACCCCGACGCGGGAGGAGACCATCGCCCGCTACGAGCAACTGACCGGCTGGAAGGTGCAGAACCTGCTGTTCAACGAGGTGCTCGCGGCGGTGCTGCTGTCCGTGCCCCTGTTGCGTCTGTCCACCCATCTGAACCTCGGCGACAACGTGAGCATCACCGGGTTCTGCATGGCGCGCCTCGAACAACTGCTGAACGCCGACTGACGGGCCCCGGCGAGTAGGTCGAGCCCGGCAGGTCAGTCCTTCTTCAGGTCCCGGTCGCGGCTCGGCTGCACCCGCTTGGGCTCGCCCGGCATCTTCGGATAGTTCGGCGGGTACGGCATGTCACCCAGCCCGGCCGCGAGGTCACGCTCGGCCATCTCGAGCAGCCCGTCGAGCGAATGGGCGACGTCGTCCAGCGTCGCCATCGGGTCACCGCGACCCGCGAGCAACGCCGGCACCGTCGCGATGGTGAAGTCGTCGGGCTCGACGGACGCCAGTTCGTCCCACGTCACCGGGGTGGACACCGTCCCGATCGGGGTGCGGCGGGCCGAGTACGCGGACGCGATGGTCTTGTCCCGGGCGTTCTGATTGAAATCGAGGAAGATGCGCCTGCCGCGTTCCTCCTTCCACCACTTCGTGGTCGCCCGGTCGCCGCTGCGCCGCTCGACCTCCCGGCACAACGCGATTCCGGCGCGCCGTACCTCCACGAAGTCCCACCGCTGTTCGATCCGGATGTACACGTGCAGTCCGCGTCCGCCCGACGTCTTCGGGAACCCGATCAGGCCCAGTTCATCGAGCAGCGGATGCAGGACGTCGAGCGCGACGCGACGGGCGTCGTCGAAGTCGGTGCCGGGCTGCGGGTCCAGGTCGATCCGCAACTCGTCGGGATGCTCGACGTCCGGGCAGCGCACCGCCCACGGGTGGAACGTGACGGTGCCGAGGTTCGCGGCCCACACGATGTCGGCGGCGCTGCGCACCCGCAGCACGTCCGCGGTGCGGCCCGACGGGAACGTCACCTCGCACGAGTCGACATGCTCGGGCCGTTTCGCCGGCACCCGCTTCTGATAGATCTCCTCGCCCTCGACGCCGTCCGGGAAGCGCTGGATGTGGGTCGGCCGGTCCCGCAGCGCGCGCAGCAACTCCCCGCCGGTCGCGACCCTGCGGTAGTACTCGACGAGGTGCCGCTTGGTGCCGCCTGCCGCGCCGAGCCGCGGGTAGTAGATCTTGTCCGGATTCGACAGCCGGACGGCCACGCCGTCGACGTCGAGCTCCTCTGCCGGAGAACGCTTGGTGGCAGCCATGGTTCAGCCCTCCCCTGTCAGGACGTCGGCGAGGTCGTAGCGGAGCGGAACCTCGAGTTGCTCGAACGTGCACGACTCCGGCGCCCGGTCGGGGCGCCACCGCAGGAACCGCGCCGCGTGCCGGAACCGCACCCCGGCCTGGCTGCCGCGTTCGCCGAGCCCGCCCTCCATCTGGTCATACGCCACCTCGAGGACGCGCTCGGGGCGGAGCGGAATCCAGCTGCGGTCGGCGCTCGAGCGCCAGCGGGTGGCCTCCCCCTCGGCCACGACGTCGTCGCCGACCCGCAACGGTTCGAGTTCGGCGAGCAGCTCGACGCGACGCTTCGCGGTGAAGGCCGACGCGCCGCCGACCATGTGCAACTCGCCGCCGTCGTACAGCCCCAACAGGATCGATCCGATGCCCGGCTGACTCTTGTGCGGCCGGTAGCCGATCGCGACGACGTCGGCGGTTCGAGAGTGCTTGACCTTCACCATCTCCCGCTTGTTCGGCAGATAGTGGCTGTCGAGCCTCTTGGCGACGACGCCGTCGAGTCCCGCTCCCTCGAACGTCTCGAACCAGCGCTGCGCGGTGGCACTGTCGAGGGTGGCCGCCGTGACGTGACAGCTCGGTCCACCGCCGACCGCATCGAGCAGTGCGTTGCGGCGTTCGGCGAACGGGCGCGCGGTGAAGTCGTCGTCGCCGAGCGCCAGTAGATCGAATCCGATGAACTGCGCCGGGGTCTGCTCCGCGAGCAGCTTCACCCGGCTGTCGGCCGGGTGGATGCGCTCGGAGAGCGAGCCCCAGTCCAGCCGGGTCCGGCCGCCGATCTCCCGGGGGACCACCAGCTCGCCGTCGACGACGCAGCGTGGCGGCAGTTCGGCCCGCACCGCCTCGACCATCTCGGGGAAGTACCGGGCCAGGTCCTTGCCGCCACGCGAGCCGAGCACCACGTCGTCGCCGTCGCGGAACACGATGGCGCGGAATCCGTCCCATTTGGGCTCGTACGACCAGACGGATTCACCGGCCGGTTGTTCGGGCACTCCGGACGCGGCCTTGGCCAGCATCGGCTGCAGCGGTGGTGCGATAGGCAGGTCCACGGCGTCCATAGTGACACCCGCACCCGCTGTTCGCGCGCTGTTCGCCGCGGCCGGTGCCCCCGATCAGCCGTTTGCGGCGGGCGTCTCGAGGACCGAGGTGACCGGAGTGGGGTTACGCGTCAGGTCCAGAACAGGGCAGTGCGCCTCGGCCGCCTCGTGCAGTTCGAGGTAGCGCTCCCGCGACTCCGGGCCGGTGACGTTCACGACGACGCGGACCTCGCCGAAGCCGGGCCGCACGGTCTCGTCGAACCCGAAGAAGCCCCGCACGTCGAGGTCGCCCTCGGCGCGGGCGGTGATGTCGTCGACCCGGATACCGAGCTTCTCGGCCCAGAACCGGTACGTCACGACGTGGCACGACAGCAGCGAGGCCAGATAGTACTCCACCGGGTTGGGGGCGGTGTTCTCGCCGCCGAGCGCCGGCGGCTCGTCCACCTCGACCGTGTACTTACCGAGCGAGACGGTGCTGGCAACGGCGTCGTGGGCCCGGGCCGACGCGCGGAAGACGACGTTCGCCTTCGCTGCGTCCCGGGAGACCGCGTCGGCGGTGGCGGAGACGATCGAGGACAGATGTGAAACGGATGCAGTGGTCACGGGTGAGATCCCATCGTTCGTGTGCGTGAATGCCGAGTGCGTGATCACGGCGCGTGCGATGACGGCGCGCGTGAAGTGATCCCGGCGGCGAGACACTCGCGCCGGGGGGCGGGTCGGATCAGACCCGCCGACACCCGGACGTACACACGTGCGCGAAATCGACATGGCGGCGCCGCGTCAGCAGCTCACCGGAGTCGATCGCGCGAAGTGAGGTCACGCCTGAGACTGTAGCCGGACCGCCCGGCCCGGTCTACAGCCAGCCGCGACGCTTGAAGATCGTGTACAGCCCGGTACAGGTGAGCACCATGAGCATCAACGCGAACGGATACCCGCCGGCCCAGTGCAATTCGGGCATGTTGTCGAAGTTCATGCCGTACACGGTGCCGATCAGGGTGGGCGCGAACAGGATTGCTGCCCACGCCGAGACCTTCTTGATCTCCTCGTTCTGCGCGTAGCTGGCCTCGGTCATGTTGCGCATCTCTTCGTTCTGCGCCTGCGAGACCAGCGTCGCGTTCAGCGCGAGGATGCTGCCGAGCAACTCCCGGAAGCCGTCGACCCGTTCGACCACCGTCGTCGCGTGGTCGGTCACGTCCCGCAGGTACTTCTGCAGTTCCTCGTCGGTGTTGTACTTGTCGAAGCCCGCGGACAGTGCGCGCAGCATGCCGAGCAGCGGCTTGGTGGCGCGCTGGAACTCGACCACCTCTCGGGAGAGTTCGTAGATACGCCGGGACACCATGGGGTCGCCGCTGAAGACCTCGGTCTCGATCTCGTCGATGTCGTTCTGCAGACCCGCGACGACGGGCGCGTAGCCGTCGACCACGGCGTCGAGGATCGCGTACAGCACCGCCTCGGGCCCCAGCTTGAGCAGTTCCGGGTCGCCCTCCATGCGGTCCCGGACGGCCGACAGGTCCGGGGACTCGCTGTGCCGGACGGTGAGCACGAACGTCGGGCCGCAGAAGATGTGCAGTTCGCCGAAGTCGACGCTCTCCGATTCGTCGAGGTACCGCGCGGCGCGCAGCACGACGAACAGCGTGTCGCCGTACCGCTCGAGCTTGGGCCGCTGGTGCGCGACGATCGCATCCTCGACCGCGAGCTCGTGCAGGTCGAATTGCTCTGCCGCAGCGTTCAGTTGAGCGTCGTCCGGACGGTAGAGACCGATCCACGCCATCGACGACTCGTCGGGCAGGCTCGCGAGTGCTTCCGCGAGGGTCGCCGGCGAGGAGATCCGGCGGCCGTCGCGGTAGACCGCGCTGTTGACGACGCTGGACTCCACGACGCCGGATTGGGCCGCGGCCGGTGGCGTCTGCCCCGGGTGTCGCGGTGCCATCGAATGCTCGGGCGAGACCACGTCGTCGGCGGTACCGGCGGCGCGGCGAGGGAGGATCGAGCGAATCGGACGCTTTTCACGCATACGAATACAGCTTTCGGGAAGGTCCGCGATCCGGACCGCCGATCGCGGTCCCACGGACACCAGTCGAACGCCATCGGAGTGGATGGCGTGGATTGTCCTGTTTAACTGGTACTCGGAGGTTGGCTACTCATTACTAGCCCCACCTCCTCTTCCTCGAACCCCGCAGATCCGCGGGCGCGGGTCGACCCGAACGACGACACCCTACTCCGGCAGCACCGGACGCGACAACCGGAGCGGTCAGTCGATGCGCTCCATGTCCGACCGATACCGCGCCGCGTTGGCCACGTACGTGGCGACACCGCGACGCAGCCCCTCCGCGAAGGCGTCCGGATCAGGATGCGGCGCAACGGCTGCCGGTGCGCCGAGCACTCTCGATCGGGGCGGGACGACGGTGCCCTCGGTGAGCAGCGCGGTCGCGCCGACGAGGCTGCCCGTGCCCACCACCACACGCTGCAGACTCGTGGACATCGATCCGATGAGGCACCGGTCCTCGACCACCGCGCCCTCGATGTGCGCGTTGTGCCCGACGACGCAGTCCGCACCGGGACGCCTCGGCGCCGATCGTCACGGCCCCGACCACCACGACGTCGGGATGCACGAAGGCGGTGGGATGGATGTCGGGAACCAGGTCGCCCAGTCGGTAGATCGCCACGCGGCAAACACCTTTCGTCTCGGGGATGTCTGTCCCGAGTGCATCTACCCGCTGTTCGACGGACCTGCCACATCGGCCTGCCGCTCGTGCACCGCGGCGACGAACAGGTCGAGGTAGCCGCAGGCACCGTGCCCGGCGCGTGACTCGTCGCGTCGCTCGATGGCCTCGACCACCCGCTCGTGGTGGGCCGCGCCGAGTGCGGGTTCGTGGACGCCGTCGGTGAAGTCGTAGGTGGCCCGCAGCGGCTCGGCGATGCCTGCGAACAGCTCGTCCAGCACGGGGTTGTGGGCGGCCGCGACGACGGCGACGTGGAAGGCCAGATCCGCGTCGGCAAAGTCGGCGCCGTCGCCGGTGCGTCCGGTCCGATCCCGGAGGTCGAGTGCCTCGCGCAGGCGTCGGACGTCGTCGTCGGTGCGGCGCAGGCACGCCAGTCGCACCGCCTCGAGCTCGAGCGCGCGGCGCACCTCGTAGACGTGGAGCATCTCGGATACCGCGACCTGGCGGGTGAGCAGGCCACCGATGTCGGTACGGGCGCGGACGAACGTGCCCGACCCGCGACGGATCTCGAGCATGCCGGTGGACGTGAGGCACTTGATCGCCTCGCGGAGCGTGTTGCGGCCGACACCGAGCAGGGTCGCCAGCTCCGGCTCCGTCGGGATGCGCTGGCCCATCGGCCAGTCTCCGGTCGAGATCCGGGCACGCATCCAGTCGAGCGCCTGCTGATACGCCGATTCCTTCTGCACCACCGTCACCGGTTCATCCTCACACGAGCCGCGAACACGTTCCCCGTCCAGCATACGTAGGACGTCCTACGTAGGATGTCCTCGTGCGCCCAGCCACCGACCTCCGAACGCCGCCCGTGACCGACCCGACCGACCGCGCGACGAGATCCGCCCGACGGTGGCCGGCGCGGCACTTCCACGGGCTCGGGTACGTGCTGGTGATCCTGCTGGTGGGGGCGAACATGCCGACCGCGCTCTACGGCGTCTACCGCACCGAGTTCGGGTTCAGCCCGGTCACGCAGACGGCGATCTTCGCGGTCTACGCCGCCGCCCTCGTGCCGGCGCTCTTCTTCTTCGGCCCGTTGTCGGACCGGATCGGGCGCCGTCCGGTCCTGATCTCGGCACTCGCCTCGGGCCTCGGGGGCATCGCCGTCCTCGCGTTCGCGGAGTCGACGGCGTGGCTGTTCGTCGGCCGCATCCTGCAGGGCCTCTCCGTGGGTGCGTGCTCGGCCGCCGGGACGGCGGCACTGCTCGAGCACGTGCCCGGCCACAACCCCGTGCGGGCCGCCCGTGCCGCGACGGCGAGCACGGCGGCCGGCGCGGCCCTCGGCCCCCTGATCGCCGGCGCCGTCGCCGAGTACCTGCCGCATCCACTCGTCCTCCCCTACACACTGTTCGGACTCGCGCTGATCCCGGGACTCGTCGCGCTGCTGGTACTGCCGACACCCGAACGCGCCGAGCCGTCGGCCGCCTCGCCGCACCCACCGCGGCGGCGTCTGATCGAGATGCCACGGATTCCACGCGCGATCCGGTCCGTCTTCTTGCTGGCAACGGTCCCGGCCGCGATCGCGTGGGCGGCGGTGGGCCTGTTCCAGTCGGTGGTGCCGTCCTGGATCGCGGAGATGCTCGGCATGTCGAACCTGCTGGTCGGGGCGGCCACGGCCGCGCTGGTGATGTCGTGCTCGGTGGTGGCGCAGCTGGGCATGCGTGGCCTCGACCCCCTCGTCGCCCAGCGCCTCGGCCTCGGCCTGATGTGTGCCGGGATGCTCGGGCTGTCGGTCGTCGACCGCGTGCCGAGCCTGGCCCTGCTCCTCGTCGTGACCGCCGGCGTCGGCATCGGACACGGACTGGCGTTCGCCGGCGGCATGCAGCGCGTCAGTACCGCGGTCGCCCTGCACGCCCGCGAGTCCAGTGGCGCGGTCCTGGCCGCGTTCTTCACGCTCACGTATGTCGGGCTCGGCGTGCCCGCGATCGCCGCGGGTCTCCTCGTCACCTACCAGGGCATGTCGACCGCGGTGGCCGAGTTCTCCCTCGTTGCCGCCGTCAGCTGCCTGATCGCGTTGGCGCTGAACATGATCCGACGGTCCAACGACGCTACGGGATGAGCCCCTGCCGCCGTGCCTCGACCACGGCCTCGTGCCGGCTGCGGACCTCGAGCTTGGTCATGATGTTGCGCATGTAGCTCTTGACGGTGTCGAGGCGCAGACCCAACCGCTCGCCGATCTCCGCGTTGCGGCAGCCGAGCGCGACGTGGACGAGTACCTCGAACTCGCGGGGCGACAGCGTCACCCTCGCGGGCTCGGTCGCCCCGACGGTGAGCCCGCGCAGCTTTCCTTCCACCGCCCTGACCTCGGCGCCGAGGGCGTCGTCGTCGAGGCGGTCCGCGATCGCCCGCAGAGCCAGGTAACTCTCGGTGATGCCCGCCGAGATCTTCGGGTCCCGGTACGCGTCCGGTGCCGTGCGCGCATTCTCGATCATCGCGACCCGGCGGTCGACCTCGTCGCGGATCTCGATCTCGTGGGCGAGTTTGCGCGCCGACCGCATCACCGATTCGGCCATCACGTCACCGATCGGCAGGTTGGCGCGCAGGCCGCCGTACACCGCGGCGCGGGTGGTCCCGCGCACCACGACCGGCGCCGCGAGCAGCGACTCGATCCCCTCGCTGGCCACCTCGTGGTCGTAGTCGTGGGTGATGTGCCGGGAGTTCGCGTAGTCCTGGACCGCACCGGGCCGCTGTTCGGCGATCACCCGACCGCCAAGTCCACATTCGGTGTCGATCACGAGATCACGCAGCATCGCACCGCGGGTCCCGACGAATCCCGACAGCCGCACGCCGGGTCCGGCAACCAAGCCTCCGAACAGCACCGGCAGCGTCGTGCTGGTGCGCAGGTAGCGGAGTTCGGCGCGGATCGCGTCCTCGTCGCTCGGCCTCAGGATGTCGGTCATCAGTTCGTTCGGTGCGCTGTTCGTCRGAGTTCCGGGCACCCACCGCGGATACCCACTTCAGAGGGTAGCGGCCGCCGGACTGTGCCCCATAGCGTCGGATCCGGCGGTGTGTAACGCCCGTCACTTGCGATCACCACGGAGGTACTCGTGTCCGAACTGTCCGCCTCGGCGAACCACACACCGCTCAGTCCGCTGCGCTTCCTGGACCGCTCGGCATCGGTGTTCCCCGACAAGACCGCGATCATCCACGGGGACCGCCGCTACACGTATCGCGAGTTCGCGAACGAGGTGGCGCAGCTCGCACGGGTGCTGCGCAGCCGCATCGAACCGGGCGACCGGGTCGCCTACCTGTGCCCCAACACCCCCGAGATGCTGATGGCGCACTTCGCGGTGCCGCTGGCCGGCGGTGTGCTGATCGCCCTCAACTCGCGACTGGCCGGACCCGAGCTCGAGTACATCCTCGACCACGCCGGGGCCCGGATCCTGTTCGTGGACTCCGAGCTGGTGGGCTCGGTGCGCACCGTGCGGGAGAATGTCGGTCGCGTCGCCGAGATCGTCGAGATACCGGACTCGACGATCCCGCGCCCCGACGTCCCCGCCGGTGTGACGACCGCGCAGTACGACGAGTTCCTGCGCAGCCGCGACGGCCTGTCCGACGAGCCACTCCGCTGGGGCGTCGACGACGAGCAGCAGGTCATCGCCATCAACTACACGTCCGGCACCACCGGAAAGCCCAAGGGCGTCATGTACTCCCACCGCGGCGCCTACCTGAACTCGCTGGGCGAGACGTTCCACAACGGCTTCGACGGCAACACCAAGTACCTGTGGACGCTGCCGATGTTCCACTGCAACGGCTGGTGCACGCCGTGGGCCGTGACCGCCGCGGCCGGCACCCACGTGTGCCTGCGGGCGGTGCGTGCCGACGCCATCTGGGACGCGATCGACGACCTCGGAATCACCAACCTGTGCGGCGCCCCCGCCGTGTGCACCACGATCGCCGGCGCCGAGCAGTCGCACCCGGTGGACGCGCTGCGGATCACGACCGCCGGCGCTCCCCCGTCGCCGACCGTCATCGCGCAGCTCGAGACCCTCGGCGTGACCGTCGTGCACGTGTACGGCCTCACGGAGGTGTACGGGCCGTACACGATCTGCGAATTCCAGGAGTCGTGGAACGACCGGTCGCCCGAGGAGCGGGCCGCGCTGATCTCCCGGCAGGGTGTCGGCATGCTGCAGGCCGAGAACGCCCGCATCGTCGACGACAACATGGCGGACGTGCCCGCCGACGGCGAGACGATGGGCGAGATCGTGTTGCGCGGCAACAACGTCATGCTCGGCTACTACCGCGATCCGGAGGCCACCGCGCAGGCGTTCGCCGGGGGCTGGTTCCACACCGGCGACCTGGGCGTCATGCACCCGGACGGCTACATCCAGCTCAAGGACCGCGCGAAGGACATCGTCATCTCGGGCGGCGAGAACATCTCGACGGTCGAGGTGGAGCAGGCGATCATCGCGCATCCCGCCGTGCTGGATGTCGCCGTCGTCGGTGTGCCGCACGAGAAGTGGGGCGAGCGCCCCAAGGCGTTCGTCATCGTCAAGCCGGGACACACGGTGACCGCCGACGAGATCGTCGAGCACACCCGCGCGCTGCTCGCGCGGTACAAGGTGCCCGAGGAGATCGTCTTCCCGCTCGACCTGCCGCGCACCCCGACCGGCAAGGTGCTCAAGTTCGAGCTGCGGAAGTCGCACAGCTGACACGGGTGGTGCCCCGCCGGTCCACCCGGCGGGGCACCACCCGACCGGGAACCACACTGTGCCGCGGAGAAAATCTGTACGGAGTGCGAGGTTTTGTACAAAACGGCGGACCACGGAATTCTGTCTGTCCGGCGCGATCCCCCGTTCGGTGGCCTACGGTCCCGGTCGAGTCGGTCAGCCCCGCCGCTCGAGATATCGCGCCAGCGCGGGACCGATCACCGCGACCGAGTCCGGTTCGATCATGTCGTTGTGCCCGCAGTCGACGGGGCACTCCTCGATGTCGCCGGTGACGAGTGGGCTCCACTCCCCCGCGGACCGGTCGCCGCCGCCGTCCTGCCCGCGGGCCGCCGGGAACACCAACAGGTCTCCGTCGAACACACCGGGCACGAATCGGTGCACCAGCAGCCGCGAGTTGGCGTATCCGTCGTTGATCCGTTCGAGGTGATCGGCGGTGACAGCATCGGCGGTCCCGAAGTGGGAGTTGAGCATTCGCGCGGCGCCCGCATAGTCGATCGCATGCTCCGAAGCCGGGAGTTCGAAGCCCAGACCGCGCAGCAGGTCAGCCAGATCGAGCCGGCCGAGCAGGGGATCCGAACCGTCGTCGGGATAGGCGTCCATGACCGCCAGCGCCGCGACGGACCTCCCCCGCCGCTGCAGTTCGACGGCCATCGCGTGGGCGATCACGCCGCCCAGCGACCAGCCGAGCAGGTCGTACGGCCCGTCCGGCGCGACGGCGGTCATCTCGTCGACGTACCGCGCGGCCAGCTCCTCGAGCGAGTCGTACTGCGGCCCGCCCGCGATCACCGGCAACTGCAGTCCGAAGACCGGCCGCTCCGACGGCAGGTACTGCACCAGTCCCGTATACCCCCACGACAGCCCGATTCCGGGATGCACGCAGAACAGCGGGCGCCCGGACCCCGTGCCCCGCAGCGGGATCAGGGGGCGAAGGGCGTCGTCCACCCCGCCGGAGGTGGTGTCGGCGATCCGTCCGGCGAGACCCGCCGGCGTCGGATCGAGGAACAGTGCCTGCAACGCGACGGTGGGTCCCAGGCGGGTCCGCAGCTCGGTGACGACCTTCGTCGCGAGCAGCGAGGTCCCGCCGAGATCGAAGAAGCTGTCGTCCAACCCGATCCGCTCGACGCCGAGGACGTCGGCGAACGTGTCCACCACCGCCGTCTCGATCGGGCCGCTCGGCTCGCGGAACACCGTCGCCGGCGACATGAACTGGGGCGGCGGCAGCGCGGTGCGGTCGAGTTTGCCCGTCGGTGTCAGTGGGATCCGGTCGAGGACGGTCACCGACGCGGGAACCATGTGCGCGGGCAGGTGACGCCCCACGTCGCGGCGCAGATCGTCGGCGTCGACGTGGGCGTTCTCGGCCGGGCGCACGTACGAGCACAGCAGTGTGTTGCCGGCCGGTCCGGGACGCGCGAGCGTGACGGCGAATCCGACGTTCGGCTGCGCAGTGAGCACCGCGTCGACCTCGCCCGGCTCGATCCGGAAGCCGCGGACCTTGACCTGGAAGTCGCTGCGCCCGATGTACTCGAGGGTGCCGTCCCCGCGCCATCGGACGAGATCGCCGGTGCGGTAGATGCGCCCGCCGCTCCGACCGAACGGGTCGGCGACGAAGCGGCCGGCCGTGAGCCCGGGCCGCCGGTGGTAACCGCGGGCCAGCGCGGGGCCGGCGATGTACAACTCGCCGACGACCCCGCGCGGGACCGGGTGCAGACGCGGGTCGAGGACCAGTTCGGTGACACCGCGGATCGGACCGCCGAACGTGACCGGCTCGCCCGGCCGCATCCGTGCGCTGATGTTCGCCATGATCGTGGTCTCGGTGGGGCCGTACGCATTGAGCATCGTGCGTCCCGGAGCCCAGCGCATCACCAACTCCGGCGGGCACGGTTCCCCCGCCACCACGAGCGTCCGCAGACTCTCGAGCCCGACGGGGTCCACCGAGGCCAGCGCGGTCGGTGTGACGAATCCGTGTGTCACCCGATCGGTTTCGAGCAGCGAGGCGAACTCGGTGCCGCCGTACACGTCGGAGGGGACGACGACCATCGTGGCGCCCGCGCTCAGGGCCATCACCGTCTCGAACACCGACGCGTCGAAGCTCGGTGACGCGAAGTGCAGGGTCCGCGCCTGCGGCGTCACGCCCAGGCGTTCCCGCTCCTCGGCCGCCAGGTTGGCCAGCCCCCGGTGCGTGAGCACGACACCCTTCGGCGTGCCGGTCGAGCCCGAGGTGTAGATCAGGTACGCGGGGTGATCGGCACGAAGCGGGTGGATCCGCTCGGTGTCGGAGATCGGTGTGGCCGACTCGGCCGCGACGGCGGCCGCGACCTCGGGATCGTCGAGGACCAACCAGTCGACCGAATCCGGCAGTCGCTCCCGGCACGACCGCACCGTCACACCCACTCCGGCACCGGAATCGGTGAGCATCCGCTCGATGCGCTCCGCCGGGTAGCCCGGGTCCACCGGCACGAACGCCGCACCCGTCCTCGCCACTGCCCACACCGCGAGCACCGACGACACCGAACGTGACAGCCCCAGCGCGACATATGTTTCCGGGCCCGCTCCCATGGCGATCAGGAGCCGGGCCAGCCGATTCGACTCGTCGTCGAGTTGCCGGTACGTCACTTCACGGCCGTCGCACACGACCGCGACGGCGTCGGCGTTTCGCGCCGCGGACTCGAGCAGATCGGCGAGGAGGATCGTCGGCGCATCCGGCCCGCCTCGCGCGGGGGCCAGCCCCGCCAGCTCGTGCGGGTGCAGGATCTCGAGGTCACCGACGGGCCGGCCCGGATCTGCCAGCGCGGTCTCGAGGATCCGCACGAAACGCTCGGCGAAGCCTTGCACGGTGTCGCGGTCGAAGAGATCGGTCGCGAACGCGATGCCCCCGGAGATCCCCGCGGGCGCACCGTCGCCGTCGAGCAGTTCACCGAGCACGAACTCGAGGTCCTCCTTGACCATCCCGGCGCCGATCGACAATCCCTCGAGCGTCAGCCCGGACAGCTCGAGTCGGGCGCTCTCGAGATTCTGGAACTCGAGCGCGACCTGGAACAGCGGTGAGTACGCGGTGGATCGGGCCGGATCGAGCTTCTCGACCACCCGCTCGAACGGCACGTCGGCGTGTGCGAAGGCTCCGAGATCGATGTCCCGGACCGTCGCCAGAAGCTCCGAGAACGATTGCCGTGCAGCGATCCTGGTGCGCAGCGCGAGTGTTCCGACGAACATTCCCACCAGCTCGTCCAGTGCGCGCTCGCCGCGCCCGGCGATGGGGGTGCCCACCACGATGTCATCGGTGTCACCCAACCGGGCGAGCAGCACCGCGAGGGCCGCGTGGATCGTCATGAACAGGCTTGTTCCGTGGTCACGTGCGAAGGTCAGGAGTCGTCGGTGCAGCCCAGGGTCGAGCGCGAACTCCACACGGTCGCCACGGAAGGACTGCTGAATCGGCCGCGGTCGGTCCGTGGGCAGCCCCAGCAGGTCGGGCGCACCGGACAGCGTCTCGGTCCAGTAACCGAGCTGCCGGGACTGGACCGATCCGGGATCGTCCTCGGCGCCCAGAAGTGCCCGCTGCCACAGCGTGTAGTCGGCGTACTGCACCGGCAGCGGATCCCAGTCCGGACCGTGCCCGACGGTGCGTGCGACGTAGGCACGCATCAGATCACGCGCCAACGGCCCCAGCGAGTAGCCGTCGATCACGATGTGGTGCGCCACGAGGACCAGCACGTGCACGTCGGACCCCACCTCGAGCAGCGCCCCCTCCACCGGAACCCGCTCGGTCACATCGAATCCCGTGGACACCATGGCACGGGTGCGGTCCCGCAGTTCGGCCTCGCCCGCGACCACGACCGGGTCGAGAACGACCGCGACCTCGGCGACCGGACGGACATCCTGGATCGGCCCGGCGGCGCCGACCGGGAACCGCGTGCGCAACGACTCGTGCCGCGACAGGACGTCGTCGATCGCCGCTCTCAGCGCGGGCGCGTCGAGGGCACCGGTCAGGCGCACCGCCAGCGGCACGTTGTACGCGGGCGACGACGGGTCGAACTGGTTGATGAACCACATGCGCTGCTGCGCCGCCGACAGCGGGATCTCCGCCGGGCGCGGCGCCACCTCGAGCACCGGGCGACCGGAGGGGCCGGTGTCGGCGTGTTCGATCCGCTCGGCGAGCGCGGCCGCCGTGGGTGCCTCGAACAGCGCCCGCACACCGAGGTCGATACCGAGGGATTCGTCGAGTCGCGCCACGGCCCGCGTCGCGGACAACGAGTTGCCCCCGATGTCGAAGAAGCTGTCGCCGGTGCCCACCCGGTCGACTCCGAGGACCTCCGCGAACACCGCCGTGATCGCCTCCTCGACGGGATCGGTCGGGGCGCGGAACACCGTGGTGGTGAAACCGAACTCGGGTTCGGGCAGCGCGCGGCGGTCGAGCTTGCCGACCGGGGTGAGCGGGATGTCGTCGAGCACGACGAACGCCGTCGGCACCATGTACTCCGGTACCCGCTCGGCCAGCCGCGCCCGCAGATCGTCGATGTCGATCCGGCGGCCGTCGTGCGCGACGACGTAGCTCACCAGCACCGTGTCGCCGCCCGGCCCGCGGCGGCCGAGGGTGGCCGCGAACCGCACATCGGGATGCCCCGTCAGGACGGCGTCGATCTCGCCCAGCTCGATCCGGAAGCCGCGGACCTTGACCTGGAAGTCGCTGCGCCCGCGATACTCCAGCTTGC
The DNA here is from genome assembly GCF_052113525.1 of Rhodococcus sp. TAF43. Classification (NCBI taxonomy): domain Bacteria; kingdom Bacillati; phylum Actinomycetota; class Actinomycetes; order Mycobacteriales; family Nocardiaceae; genus Rhodococcus; species Rhodococcus sp. TAF43. The sequence goes on along the minus strand of NZ_JBFRDL010000004.1, from coordinate 150,715 downwards.
CGTCGGCCGTCCACGCACCGATGTCCCCGGTGCGGTACATCCGCTCGCCCGGCGCACCGAACAGGTCGGGCAGGAAGCGGGCCGCCGTCAGTCCCGGGCGCCGATGGTAACCGCGGGCCAGTCCGGGCCCGGCGATGTAGACGTCGCCCGAGACACCGACGGGGACCGGCTGCAGGCGGGAATCGAGCACCGTCTCGGTCACCCCGGCGATGGGCCGGCCCAGGGAATGCGCTGCCTCCTGGTGCGCGACGAACTCCTCACCGTTGACGACGATCGTGGTCTCGGTGGGGCCGTAGACGTTCAGGACTCGGCACTGCGGCAGCCAGTCGTCCACCAGTTCCGGGGGCCAGGCCTCGCCGCCGACCAGCACGCACTCGAGGTCGTCGAGCCCGGACGGATCCACCGACGCGAGCGCGGCCGGGGTGATGAACGCGTGCGTCACCCGCTGCTTCCGCAGCACCGCGGTCAGTTCGGAGCCGCCGTAGACCGTGCGCGGGACGATCACCATCGTCGCGCCGACCGCGAAGCACAGCAGATACTCGAGGACCGAGACGTCGAAGCTGGGCGACGAGAAGTGCAGGGTCCGTGCCTCCGCGGTCACACCGCTGACGTCCCGCTGCGCGTCCGCATAGTTGCCGAGGCCCCGGTGTGTGACGGTGACGGCCTTCGGTCGTCCCGTGGATCCGGACGTGTAGATCAGGTAGGCGGGGCTGTCGAGCCGCAGCGGCGCGGTCCGGTCGGTGTCGGTGACCGGACCGGGGGACGCGTCGGCGCACTCGGCCGCGAACGCCTCGTCGTCGAGGACCAGCCATCGCGGGCCGTCGGGCAGTCGCGCCCGGTGCTTGGTGGTCGTCAGGGCGATGTCGGCGCCCGAGTCGGCGAGCATGGCCGAGACCCGCTCGGCCGGGTAGTCCGGATCGACGGGTACGAACGCGCCGCCCGCACGCGCCACCGCCCACATCGCGACCACCGACTCGATCGATCGCGGTATCCCCAGCACCACCCGCGATTCCGGCCCGACACCGCGGGCGATCAGCGTCCGCGCCAGTCGGCTGGACCACGAATCGAGCTCGCCGTAGGTGACCTCGCGACCGCCGTTGACGAGAGCGGTCACCTCCCGGTCGCGGGCCGCGGCGGCGTCGAGGATCTCGGGGAGCGTGCGGAGTTCGGACCGCGGCCCGCCGCGCACCGGGACCAGGGCGCGACGCTCGACACCGGTCAGGAGGTCGAGGTCCGCGAGCCGTCGCTGCGGATCGTCGGCGAGTTCCGCGAATGCCTGCAGCACCCGCAACAGCCGCGCGGCGATACCGGCCACCGTCGCGCCGTCGACCAGGTCCGGGCGGAACTTCATCGTCACGTGCAGCCGGTCGGGCGCCGACGCGACGACACTCAGCGGGAAGTGTGCGGAATCGCGAGCCTCCACATCGGTCAGCCGCATCCCGTCGAGGTCGGTGTCCGCCGCCACCGCACCACGGGCCGGGTACGACTCGAACACCGTGAGCGTGTCGAAGATCGAGCCCAGGCCGGCGGCGCGCTGGATCTCGGGCAGCCCGACGTGGTGGTGGTCGAGCATCGCCGACTGCGCGGCCTGGACCCGGTCCAGCAGCTCGCCGAGGCGCGCGTACGGATCCAGCCGGACCCGGACCGGAATCGTGTTGATGAACAGCCCGATCATGGTTTCGATGCCCGCGACGTGCGGCGGGCGGCCCGACACCGTGGCCCCGAAGACCACGTCGTCACGTCCGGTGAGCAGCCCCAGCACGATCCCCCACGATGCCTGGACGACGGTGTTCAGCGTGACGCCACGGGCCCTGGTGAGTTCCCGGAGCCGGTCCGACGTCGCGGCGTCGAGTCGGTACGCGAGGTCACGCGACTCGGTGTACGCCTCGGTGGCCGCGGCGCGGCCCGGCAGCAGCAGCGTGGGGTCGTCGACGTCGGCGACGGCGCGCACCCACGCGTCGACCGCGGCATCCCGGTCCTGCCGGGCCAGCCATTGGAGGTAGCCGCGGTGCGGGCGCGGGCGCGGCAACGCGTCGTCGTCGCCGCCCGTCAGGTACAGCGTGACGAGCTCCTCGAGCAGGAGCGGGGTGGACCATCCGTCGAACAGGATGTGGTGATTGGTGAACACCAACCGGTGCGCGCCACCGGGCATGTGCACCAGCATGATTCGCACGAGTGGAGCGACCGTGACGTCGAACGGGGTCGCGCGGTCCTCGTCCAGCAGCTCCGTCAGACGCGTGGCCGCGGCCCGCTCCCCGAGGACGGAGAGGTCGATCTCGCTCCACCGCGCCTCTCCTCCGCTGCCCACCACCTGCACCGCGTCGCCGCTCGGTAGTCGTGTGAAGGCCGTCCGCAGGTTCGGATGGCGGCCCAGCAGCGTCCGGCTCGCGCGGCGCAGACGGGGTCCGTCCACCGCACCCTCGAGGGTCAGGATCAGCTGCACCAGGTACGCGTCCGTGGACTCCTCGGCCAGTTCGGCGTGAAACAGCATGCCGCGCTGCATCGGCGAGAGCGGCCACACGTCGGCCAGGCCCGGGTACCGCTGTTCGAGACGGTCGATCGCCGGTTGCCCCAGTTCCACCAGATCCAGGTCGGACGGGGTCGATCCGCCCGCCCCGGGTGTGCGCGCGTGTGCGGCGAGCGCGTGAGCGGCGCGGCTCCACAATTGCGCCAACCGATCCACCTCGCCCGATGTCAGGACGCCCCGCGGGAAGTCCCACGTCGCGGCCAGGCGAGGTCCGTCCGGACCGGACAGCGTGACGGCGTTGACGTCGATCGCGAACACCACCGGCAGGTCCGGCGCGACGACGCCACGCAGGCCGGAATCCTCGACGGGAAGCCAGGTTCCGGTGCCGCGATCGGGGGTACCGGTGTCGAACCGGCCGAGGTAGTTGAAGCTGATGTCCGGCAGACGACGCGGCGCGAGTACGGCCGCCGTCGCGTCGTCCAGGTAGCGGAGCAAGCCGAACCCGATGCCGTGATCGGGAATTGCCCGCAGCTGCTCCTTGACCGCCTTCACCGCGGCGCCGATGGCATCGCCGCCGCCGGCCGCCCGGTCGATGTCGATCCCGGAGAGGTCGAATCGCACGGGGTACAGCGACGTGAACCAGCCGACGGTCCGGGACAGGTCGGCACCGGGCAGCACCTGCTGCTCCCGGCCATGGCCTTCGAGAGCGACGGTGACCGTGTCGCCGTCACCCCCGCGCTCGCGCCGCCACTGGACCAGCGCGAGGGCCAGTGCGGTGAGCAGCCCGTCGTCGACCGATCCGTGGAAGAGATCGGGCACCGCGGTCGTGAGGGCGCGCGTGACGTCGGCCGGCAGTTCCACCTCGACGCGGTCGAGCGTGGACGCGACGTCCACGTGTGGATCCAGGTCGCGACCGACCGGGCACCGCCCGTCGGCGGCGGTCGCCGATCTCCACAGGTCCAGCTCGGACACCCGAGACGGCGCGGCCGCCGCGAGTCCGTCCGCCCACGTCCGCATCGACGTCCCGACCGGTGACAGAGCCGGATCGGTGCCCGCCGCCACCGCGGAGCAGGCCGCCGCCAGATCCGGGACCAGGACCCGCCACGACACGCCGTCGATCACCAGGTGGTGAGCCACGACCAGCAGCCGCACGCCGTCGGCCGCGGCGAACCGCACGAGCTGGATCATGCTGCCGGACAGCGGGTCCAGCCGATCCGCCGCCGAGTCCAGGGCGGTGCGGGCGGCCTCGGTGAAACCGGCACCGGACACCGTATCGACGGGAACGACCCGGACGATCGCGCCGGCGTCGACCGCTCCGGGAGGTCGCACCTCGATCCGCCGGCCGGTACCGGATCGCTCGTCGGGACGCAGCCGGGACCGCAGCATGTCGTGACGGTCGAGGACCGCGCCCATGCCCCGGGCCAGGACGTCGGCTCCGATGTCGGGCGGAATGTCGAGCAGCACCGACTGCGAGTACCGGCCGAAGTCCCCGCCCCGGTCCGCGAGCCAGTGCACGATCGGAGTGGTGACGACGTCGCCGACCCCGGCACCGGGAAGCTCCGGCAGCGGCGGCGGCCCCTCCCGTTCGGCGAACTCCGCCACCTCGGCGAGACCGGCCACGGTGCGCCGTTCGAAGACGTCCCGCGGCGTCAGCGTCACTCCCGCGGACTTGGCGCGGGCCACCAGCTGGATCGACATGATCGAGTCGCCGCCGAGCCCGAAGAAGGAGTCGTCGGCGCCCACCGATCCGACACCGAGGATCTCCGCGAACAACCCTGCGAGAATCCGCTCGACGTCGGTGGCGGGTGCGCGTCCCGCACCCGCGCTCGGTGCCGGAACCGGTAGTGCGGCGCGATCGACCTTGCCGTTCAACGTCATCGGGAACGCGTCGAGCACCGTGATCGCGGCCGGCACCATGTAGGACGGCAGCCGCTGCCCGACCGCCGCGAGCACCTCTTCCTGGTCCACCACGTGGCCGGCTTCGGGCACCACGTACCCGAACAGCCTCAGACCGCCGGCATCCCCGGCACGGCCGAGCACGACGGCCGTCGCCACGCCGGGCACCGCCAGCAACGCCGACTCCACCTCGCCCGGCTCCACCCGGAATCCGCGCAGCTGCACCTGGAAGTCCCTGCGCCCCAGGTACTCGAGCGCCCCGGATGCCGTTCGGCGGACCCGGTCGCCCGAGCGGTACATCCGCTGTCCGGCCGCGAACGGGTCGGCGACGAAGCGGGACGCGGTGAGACCGGCACGACCGCGGTAGCCCCGCGCCACCTGCGGACCGGAGACGTACAGTTCGCCGGCGACGCCGGGCGGCACGGGATGCAGGCGATCGTCGAGCACCCGGACGCGGACGCCGGGAAGCCCGACACCGACCGTCGACCCCAGCGGACGCTGCGCCCGGTCGGCGCGCACCGCCGCGGCGTCGATCCGCTGCCAGGTCACGTGCACGCACGTCTCGGTGATGCCGAACATGTTGACCAGGGCGGGGGTCCGGTCGCCGTGGCGCTCGATCCAGTCGGACAGCCGCGCCGCGTCCAGTGCCTCGCCGCCGAACACCACGTGGCGCAGCGCGAGATCGCCCGCGGAATCCGCATCGACGTCCGCGAGCGGGTAGAAGGCCGACGGGGTCTGGCTGAGCACCGTCACGGACTCGTCCCGCAGCAGTCGCAGCAGCGCGTGCGGGTCGCGCGCGGTGTGGTAGTCCACGACCACCACCCGGCCACCGAATCCGATCGCGCCCCACAGTTCCCACACCGCGAAGTCGAACGCGAACGAGTGGAACATCGTCCACACGTCACCCGGCCCGAGCCCGAGGACGTCCCGGGCACCGGTCAGCAGCGTCGCGACGTTGCGGTGGCTCACCGTCACGCCCTTGGGTCGCCCCGTCGAGCCCGAGGTGTAGATCAGATACGCGGCCGAATCGGGGTGCAGCGGGCGAGTTCGGTCGTCGTCGGTGACGGGCACCGCCGGGTGCCGGTCGATCTCGTCGCGGATGCCGGGCGCGTCGAGGCACACGATCGGGAGGTCGTCGGGCAGCTCGACGTCCACCCGCTCGCGGCGGAACGCCTCGTCCACCACCGCGCACGCGGCCCCGGCGTCCTCGATCACGAACCGGATCCGGTCGGCGGGGTATCCGGGGTCCACGGGGAGGTAGGCTGCGCCGGCGCGCACGATCCCCACGAGGGTCGTGACGAGGTCCGCGGTCCGGCCCATGACGACCGCCACCACCGATTCGGGCCCCACTCCGCGATCGATCAGCCACCGCGCCAGTCGGTTCGAACGCTCGTCGAGTTCCCGGTAGCTGATCCGCTGGGCGGCGGCGACCACCGCGTCGGAGTTCGGCGTGGCGGCCGCGGACGCCGCGAACAGGTCCGCGAGTGTCGTTGCGGCCGCGATCGGCGCCGCGTCCTCGGATGCGGTTCGCGAGGGCGCACCGGTCAGGTCGAGGTCGCCGACCGGTCCCGCCGGGTCGGCCGCGACCGCTGCGAGCAGGCGGGCCGTCAGATCGGCCAGTCCCGCCACCGTCGAGTGGTCGAAGATGTCCGAGGCGTACAGGATTTCACCGGACAGCCCGGCCGCCCCGTCGCCGCCGTCGGAGGTCTCGCCGATCCCGAACTGCAGATCGAACTTCACCTCGCCGGGGTCCACGTCGAGCGCCTCGACGGTGAGACCCGGCAACTGCACTCGTGGTCGATCGACGTTGCGGTACTCGAGCATCACCTGGAACAGCGGCGCGTACGACGTGCTGCGTCCCGCGCCGATGCGTTCGACGAGACGCTCGAACGGCACGTCGGCGTGCGCGAACGCATCGACATCGCCATCGCGGACCACGTCGAGCAGATCCGCGAACGACGCCCCGGGATCGACCTCGGTGCGCAGCGGCAGGGTGTTGACGAACATGCCGACCACATCGTCCAGTTCGGCCTCGCCGCGTCCCGCGACGGGAGTGCCGACCACCACGTCGTGATCGGATCCGATCCGGGACAGCAATGCCACCAGCGCCGCGTGCACCACCATGAAAAGGGTCGAATCATGCTGCCGGGCAATATCGACCAGGAAGCGGTGGATGTCGGGCCCCACCGTGAACGAGACTCGCCCGCCGTGCGTCGACCGGCGCACACCCCGGGGCCGGTCGAGCGGCAACGCCGACACGGGAGGCGCACCGCTGAGCCGCTCGAGCCACCACGACTCCTGCCGGGCGAGCCGCGACCGAGGCTCGTCGGGCGCCCCGAGGACCTCTCGCTGCCACAGGGCATAGTCGGCGTACTGGATCGGCAACCGATCCCACGCCGGTGCCCCGCCCGTCACCCGGGCCGCGTACGCGGTCGCGACGTCGCGGGCCAGCGGTCCGATCGAGAACCCGTCCGCGACGATGTGGTGCACCACCAGGACCAGCACGTGCACGTCGTCCGCCACCCGAAGCAGCGTCACTCGGACCGGAACCTGCTCCGCCACATCGAAACCAGCACCCACCAGATCAGCGACCCGGGCCGTCACGTCCTCGGCGGCGACGAGCCGGGGAGTGAGGGTCCCCACCACGTCGTCGGCCGGCACCGTCACCTGGGTCGGCCCCGACGCCGACACCGGGAACACCGTCCGCAGCAGCTCCTGCCGCTCCACGACGTCGACGAGCGCGGACCGCAGCGCGGCCACGTCGAGCGTCCCCGACAGCCGCAACGCCATCGGCACGTTGTACGCGGCGGACGCCGGCTCGAACTGGTTGACGAACCACATCCGCTCCTGTGCCCACGACAGCGGAATCCGTTCGGGCCGTATGCCCGCGCGCAGCGTCCGCCGGTCGTCGGCCGCGGCACTGCCCGCGCGGGCGGCGAGCCGGCCGGCGGTGCCGCATTCGAACAGGTCCCGCACGTCGAGCCCCGAGCCGAGGGACCGGTTGATCCGCGCGACCGCCCGGGTCGCGCTGAGCGAGTTGCCGCCGAGCCCGAAGAAGTTGTCGTCCACACCGACTCGCTCGACGCCGGTGACCTCCGAGAAGACCGCCACCACGTGTTCCTCGGCCGGTGTGCTGGGGGCGCGGAACCGCGTCGCCGCCGACGTGAAGTCGGGTTCGGGGAGGGCGTCGCGATCGAGCTTGCCGACGGGTGTCAGCGGGATCTCGTCGAGGACCACAACAGCGTTCGGCAGCAGATGTCCCGGGAGCCGCTGGGCCGCGAAGTCGGTCAGCGCCGACACGTCGATGTCATCGTCCGTACCGGGCACCACGTACGAGACCAGCAGCGGATCCCCGGCGCTGCGCCGGTGCGCCGCCGTCACCGCGTGTGCCACCGCGGGATGCGCGACGAGGACGGCGTCGATCTCGCCCAGTTCGACGCGGAACCCGCGCACCTTGATCTGGAAGTCGCTGCGGCCCAGATAGTCCAGCGCACCGTCCCGGCGTCGGCGCACGACGTCACCGGTGCGGTACATGCGGGTGCCGGGCGGTCCGAACGGACACGCGACGAACCGTGTCGCGGTCAGTCCCTCCCGGCGGTGGTATCCGCGCGCCGTGCCCGCCCCGGACAGATACAGCTCGCCCGGAACCCCGGCCGGGACCCGGCGCAGGAACCCGTCGAGCACGATGGCGTCGGTACCGCGGACGGGTGTGCCGATGGGAATGTCGGCGCCGGGGACCAGCGGTGCGCTGATCGTGGACAGCACCGTCGATTCCGTCGGTCCGTAACCGTCGAGCATGATCCGCCCCGGAGCCCAGTCCGCGACCAACTCCGGGCCCACCGCATCGCCCGCGACGACCAGCACATCGAGGTGGTCGAGGCGCTCGGGTTCGACGGTCGCCAGGGCCGCCGGCGTGATGCACGCGTGAGTGATCCGCTCGCGGCGCAGCAGGTCGCGGAGCGGGTCGCCGCCGTAGACGTCGGGCGGCGCCACCACGAGCGTCGCCCCCGCCGCGAAGGCCTGCAACATCTCGAGCACGGAGACGTCGAAGCTCGGCGAGCAGATGTGCAGGCACCGCGCGTCGGCGGTGATCGGGTAGCGCGACTGCTGCTCGGCCAGCAGGCTCGCCAGTCCGCGGTGGGTCACGCTCACCCCCTTGGGTCGGCCCGTCGACCCCGACGTGTAGATCAGATAGGCGACGTCGTCCACGAGCATCCGGCGTGAGCGTTCCTCGGCGGAGATCGGTTCCGCGGCAACGCCCTCCGGCGGGTCGTCGAGGACCAGCCACCGCACCGAGTCCGGCAGTTCGGCGCGGTGGGCGCGAACCGTGACACCGATGCTCACCCCGGAGTCGGTGACCATGTGCCCGATACGCGAGCGCGGGTAGGTCGGGTCGACGGGCACGAACGCCGCGCCGGTCTTCGCCACCGCCCACACCGCCAGCACCGATTCCACCGATCGAGGGAGCGCGCACGCCACCACCGCGCCCGGCGACGCCCCGGCACCGATCAACGTGCGCGCCCATCGGTTCGACAGTTCGTCCAGGTCCCGATACGTCAGGCGGCCGTCGCTCGCGTCCACCGCGACGGCGTCCGGCGCGCCGACGGTGCCCGGGACGGCCGCGGTCAGGAGATCCGGCAACAACCGCGGCGGCCGCGGGGGCCCGCCCCGCGCCGGCACCCGCGTCTCCCGCTCCCGACCGGACAGCAGGTCGATGTCCGCCACCGGACGCGCGACGTCGTGGGCGATCGCCGTGAGAGCGAATCGCAGTCGCGCGCCGATGGACTCGGCCTCGGCCGAGGTGACACTGCCCACGCGGTGCTTCAGGGACACCTGGAGGCGCTCGGTCAGACCCACCATCACGGTCAGCGGGTAGTGCGTGGCATCGAGACCCTCCACCCCGACGACGCGCAGGCCCGCGATGTCGGTGCCGTGTTCGAGCGCCGACCGGTCCACCGGATACGACTCGAACACCGTGAGGGTGTCGAACACCGCGCCCGGTCCGGCCGACTGCTGGATGTCGGCGAGTCCGATGTGGTGATGGTCCAGCAGCGCCGACTGCTCGCCCTGCACGCGGGCCAGCAGATCCCCGATGGTTTCACGTGGATCGAGCCTGACGCGCACCGGCACCGTGTTGATGAACAGGCCGATCATGGTCTCGATGCCGGAAACCGACGGGGCACGGCCGGATACGGTGGCACCGAACACAACGTCCGACCGGCCCGTGAGGACGCCGAGCACGAGCGCCCAGGCCACCTGCACGACGGTGTTGACGGTGACACCGCGTTCCCGCGCCGCGTGCGTGAGCGCCGCGGTCTCGGATGCGCTCAGCGCCACCTCGGTCACCGCGACGTCGTCCGTCTGCTGCTCGTCCGCATCGCCCGGGGGGGACGTCAGCACGGTCGGCTCGGTGGCGCCGRTGAGGGCGGCACGCCACGCCTCGACGGACCCGTCCTGGTCCGCCAGCCACACCAGGTAGTCGCGGTACTCGCCGCCGCGCGGCAACACCGACGCATCGGCCTCGGCCGCGTACAGCGTCAGCAACTGCTGCAGCAGAAGCGGGGTCGACCAGCCGTCCAGCAGGATGTGGTGGTGCGTCACGAGCAGCCGGTACCGCCCGGGAGCGAGGCGCACGAGTGCGAACCGCATCAGCGGGGCGCGGTCCATCGGGAACGGAGTCGCCCGGTCCTCGCTCAGCAGCGCCCGCCAGCGATGCTCGCGCGCGGGCTCGTCCAGCCCGGACAGGTCAATCTCGATCCACGGCACCGCGACGTCCGCCGCGATCACCTGGAGCGTCTCACCCGCACCGTCGTCCACGAAGCACGCGCGCAGGTTCGGGTTCCGATCGAACAGTGCGCGGGCCGACGCGAGGAGCCGTTCCCGATCGGGCTCGCCGCGCAGATCCACGACCAGCTGCACCATGTAGGCGTCCAGGGAGTTCCCCGCCATGCGGGCGTGGAACAGCAGCCCGGCCTGCAACGGCGTGAGGGGCCAGACGTCGACCAGCCCGGGACGCTGCGCCTCGAGGGCGTCGATGGAACGCTGGTCGAGGTGGACCAGTGGGAGGTCGGACGGCGTGAGCCCGCCGGCGTCGGGCGATCGTGCGTACTCGGCGAGCGCCCCGAGCGCGTCCCGCCACAGCTGTGCGAGCCGGCGGACGTCGATCTCGGCGAACACCCCCGTCGCGAACGACCACGACGACTGCAACGCGGGACCGCCGGGGCCCGAGCCGATCCCGGCGGAGATGTCGAGCGGCGCCGCCACCGGCATGTTCGGATCCTGCGCACCGCCGAGTCCGTCGCCCTCGACCGGCATCCATATCCGCGATCCGGTGCTGTCCCCGGCGGCGAGCCGGCCGAGGTAGTTGACGACGATCTGCGGCGAGCACCGGAGCCGAGTGCCCGCCTCGCCGTCGAGCTCGGTGAGCAGTCCGTAACCGATGCCGCGGTCTGGGATGGACCGCAGGTGCTCCTTGACGAGTTTGACCGCGCTGCCCGCGGCGGGCCCCCCGCCGAACGCGTCGTCCAGGTCGATCGACGACAGAGCGGGCCGCGCCGGGTGGATCGACGTGAACCAGCCCACCGTGCGACTCAGGTCGACGCCCGGTACGACCGTCTCCTCCCGCCCGTGACCCTCGATGCCGAAGAGGGGATCGATTGCGGCGCGGCCGCGTTCGGTGTTCCATCGGCCCACCGCCATCGCGAGGGCGGCAAGCAGGACGTCGACCGCGGTGCCGTGGATCGCGGTCGGCAGCGCCGTGAGTAACGGGGCGGTGAGGTCGGCGGGGAGGTCGACCGGCAGCACCTCGACCGTCGCATGGACGTCGCGGCCGGGATCCGCGGCACGACGGCCCAGTGGCGGATCGCCCGCGCCGACGATGCCCTCCCACAACGGAGTCTCCCGGCGTCGGCGCTCCGCGACGGACAACAGTGCGTGGGCCCACCGGCGCATCGACGTGCCCACCGACTCCAGTGCGGGGGTGCGGCCGCTCGCGGCCTGTGCCCACGCGGACGCCAGATCCGGCACGATCACCCGCCAGGACACCCCGTCCACGACGGTGTGGTGCACCACCACCAGCAGCCGGCCGCCCGCCGGTCCGTCGAACCACACGACCCCGACCATCCGCCCCGCCCCCGGGTCGAGTCGGTCGGCGGCGGCGTCGAGTGCGGCGCCCGCGAGGCTCCCGAGGGTGTCCCCGTCGGACGACGCCACCGGGATCCGGGTGAACGTATCCTCCGCGCGGATGCTCCCGATCGGGAGAACCTCCATCCGCCAGTCTGTTTCGTCACCCGACCCACGGGTCAGCCGAGCACGCAGCATGTCGTGACGATCCAGTACCGCCTGCACCGCGTCGACGAGGTCGCTCTCCCGCACGTTCGGCGGCAGGTTCAGCAGCACCGACTGGGAGAACCGGCCGATCCGGTGGCCCGCACGCCGCAGCAGCCACGCGAGGACGGGGGTCAGCGGCACCTCGCCGATCCCCGCGCCGTCGAGTTCCTCGACCGTGTCGGCCTCGGCGCCGCCCCGCGCGGCAGCGACTGCGGCGAGCGCGGCGACCGACCGGTGGTCGAAGACGTCGCGCGGTGTGACCGACAGCCCCGCGGACTTCGCCCGGGCAACCAGCTGGATCGACATGATGCTGTCGCCCCCGAGGGCGAAGAACGAATCCTCCACGCCGACCGCGTCCAGCCCCAGCACGTCGGCGAACAGGCGGGACAGGGTCGCCTCGGTGCCGGTCGCGGGTGCTCGCCCGGTCGACACCTCGGCGCCGAAATCGGGGTCCGGGAGCGCGCCGCGATCGAGTTTGCCGTGCACGGTCATCGGGACTTCGGGCACCACGGTGATGTGCGCCGGCACCATGTACGACGGCAGCCGCGCGGCGAGCACGTCGTGCAGGTCCGCGGTGTCGATGTCGGCGCCGGCCGCGGGCACCACGTAGGCGATCAGGCGCTCCCCGATCCGCCCCACCCGGCGGACGTCCACGACGGCGTGCCCCACGATCGGCTGTTCGGTCAGGGCGGCCTCGATCTCCCCGGGATCGATCCGATAGCCGCGTAGCTTGATCTGCCGATCCGCGCGTCCCAGGTACATCAGCGAGCCCGAACCGGTCCAACGCACCAGATCCCCGGTGCGGTAGAGCCGTTCACCGTCGCGTCCGCTCGGATCGGCCACGAACCGGGACGCGGTGAGCACGGGGCGTCGGTGGTATCCGCGGGCCAGCGCCGGACCCGCGAGGTACAGCTCGCCCGGCGCGCCCACCGGCACCGGCTGCAGTCGCGGGTCGAGGACCAGCGCGTGGAATCCGGGGGCCGGACCGCCGATCGTCACGGGACCGTCCGGCACCAGGCGATCGCTGATGCTGCCCACGACGGTGGTCTCGGTGGGACCGTACGCGTTGTACATGACGCGGTCCGGTGCCCAGCGCGCGACCACGTCGGTCGGACACACCTCGCCGCCGGCCAGCACGCACCCGAGATCGGTGAGCCCACCCGGGTCGGTGGCCGCCAGCGCCGTCGGGGTCATCAGGCAGTGCGTGACGCGCTCGGCCGCGAGCAGCGTGCGCAGTTCGCCGCCGCCGTACACCGTGGGCGGGGCGATCACCATGGTCGCGCCGGCGCCGACCGCGAGGACCAGTTCGAGGATCGACGCATCGAAACTGGGCGACGCGAGGTGCAGGACGCGGGACGAACACGTCGCCGCGCAACGCGCCTGCAGGTGGGCGGCGAAGTCCGCGATCCCCCGGTGGGTGACGGCCACCCCCTTGGGAACTCCGGTGGATCCGGACGTGTAGATCAGATACGCGACATCGTCGAGACGCACCGGCGAGACCCGCTCGGCATCCCCGACGGGCCCGTCCGACCACACCGAGAGGTCGTCGCCGTCGAGCAGCCACCACGGCACGGACCCGGCGAGTTCGGTCCGCACGTCCCGGTCGGTGAGTCCGAGGCGGGCCTGGGAGTCGGCGAGCATCAACGCGATTCGCTCGGGTGGGTGCGCGGGATCCACCGGCAGGAACGCGGCGCCGGTCTTCGCGACCGCCCACAGTGCGATCTGGTAGTCGGGTCCGCGCGGCATGCCGAGCGCCACGACCGAGCCGGGTCCGATACCCGCGCCGATCATCCTGTGGGCCAGCCTGTTCGACCGGCGATCGAGATCGCCGTAGGAGAGGTCGACGCCCCGGTAGCGGATCGCCGGCCGCTGTGCGTCGGGCGCGGCGGCCGTCGCGAGCAGCGCGGCGAGCGTCCGCGGCGCGGCGCCGGGCGAGCCGCGGACCGGTGCCAGCGCGGCGCGTTCGGACGGATCGAGGATGTCGATGTCCCCGACGATCACGTCGGCCGAGGTCGCCGCGGCCCGCAGGATCCGCACCAGCCGGTCGGCCAGGCCGCGGACCGTCTCGACGTCGAACACGTCGGTCGCGAAGACGAACCCGGCCGACATGCCCGCGGGATCGCCGACCGGGTCGAACTCCTCCGCCACGCTCAGCTGGAGATCGAAGTTGGCGACCTCGTCGCCGTGATCGAGCGCGCGGACCCGCAGCCCGGGCAGTTCGACGTCCGGGCGCGCGATGGTCCGGAACTCGAGCATCACCTGGAACAGCGGGGAATGCGCGGTGGACCGCGGCGGGTCGATCGCCTCGACCACCCGCTCGAAGGGGGTGTCGGCGTGCATGAACGCGCTCAGGTCGGCCTCCCGGACCCGGCGCAACAGTTCCGCGAACGAACAACTCCCGCCGACGTCGCAGCGCAGGACGAGGGTGTTGACGAACATGCCGACCATGTCGTCCAGTGCCGCCGCGCCACGGCCCGCGATGGGCGTGCCGACGGCGATGTCGTCGGTCCCGCCGACCCGCGCCAGCAGCGTGGCCAGCGCCGCGTGCATCACCATGAACACGCTCGAATCGTGTTCGCGGGCGAGTTCGACGATGCGCCCGTGCAGATCGGCCGGGAGCTCGAGCTCGACGCGGCCGCCCTGCTGGGACCGCACGTCGGGTCGGGGCCGATCGCACGGCAGGTCCAGCACGGCCGGCAGGCCCGCCAAGGTCGTGGTCCAGTAGTCCAGCTGGCGGGCGAGCGGCGAGTCCGGGTCGTCGGCGTCGCCCAACCAGTCCGATTGCCACAACGCGTAGTCCGCGTACTGCACGTCGAGCGGCGTCCACGACGGTGTGCCCGTGGAGATCCGGGCCGCGTAGGCCGCCGCGAGATCCCGCGCGAGCACCCCGAGCGAGAACCCGTCGGACAGGATGTGATGCAGGACCACGGTGAGCACATGCTCGGAGTCGCCGATCCGGAACAGACCGGCGCGCAGCGGCGTCCGCACCGTGACGTCGAACCCCCGCGACATCACCGCACGCATCCGCCGCCGGAGATCGTCCTCGTCGCCCACGTCCTCGCTGTCGACCGCGAGATCCAGTCGGTCGACGGGTAACACCTCCTGGCGCGGACCGGCGTCGTCGAGCGGATAGATCGTCCGCAGCGACTCGTGCCGCGCTACCACGTCACCGATCGCCGCGACGAGCGCATCGCGGTCGAGCGCCCCGGACAGTTGCAGGGAGAGCGAGATGTTGTACGCCGGCGAGTCCGTGTCGAACTGGTTGACGAACCAGATCCGCTGCTGGGCCGGCGAGAGTGGAATACGCGCGGGCCGCGGCCGGGCGACGAGCGGTGGGCGGGTCCGCGGGCCCGCCGTCGCATCGGTCTCGCGGGCCCGGCGTGCCAGCCCCGCGACGGTGGGCGCGTCGAACACGTCCCGGATGCCGAGGTCGGCGCCCGTCGCGTCGCCGACGCGCGCCGCCAACTGCGCGGCCACCAGCGAATTGCCGCCGAGTGCGAAGAAGTCGTCGTCGACACCGACCCACTCGAGTCCCAGCAGGGCGCCGACCGCCGACGCGACGGCCTCCTCGACGGGATCACGGGGCGCGATGCGCGTGCGCTCGGCGTCCTCGGGTGCGGGTAGCGCCGCGCGGTCGAGCTTGCCGTGGGCCGTGGTCGGCAGCCGGTCCAGGACGGTGACCGCCGACGGCACCATGTAGCCCGGGAGCGATCGCGCCGCAGCATCTTTCACCGCGACCGGATCGATCGGCGCCCCGTCCGACGCCACCACGTACCCGAGGATCCGGATGCCGGCCGGACCGTCGTCTGCGATCGCGACGGCGGAGCCGACCCCCGGCACCGCGGCCAGCACCGACTCCACCTCGCCCAGTTCCACCCGGTACCCGCGCACCTGCACCTGGGCGTCGGCTCGTCCGGCGAATCGCAGCGTGCCGTCGGTAGTCCAGGTGCCCAGGTCGCCCGTCCGATACATCAGGGTCCCGGCCGCGAACGGATCCGGCACGAACCGGCCCGCGGTCAGCCCCGGGCGGTCGAGGTAGCCGCGCGACAGTTGGGCACCGGCCACGTACAGTTCGCCGACGATGCCGGGCGGCAGGGGGTGCAGGCGCCCGTCGAGCACCCGAACCGCCATCCCGGGCAGCGGGTATCCGATCGAGCCCGGGATCCCGTGTGTGGCCGAATCGGCGGAGACCGGGACGTGGGTGACGTGCACGCACGTCTCGGTGATCCCGTACATGTTCGACAGCCGCGGAGTGACGTCGCCGCGGCGCTCGAACCACGCCGACAGCTGAGACGGATCCAACACCTCACCACCGAAGATCACCTGCCGCAGCCGCAGCGCCCGCTCCCCGTCGCCCGACCCCCGGTCCGCGTCGATCAGCTGACGGAAGGCGCCGGGAGTCTGGTTCAGGATCGTCACCGCCTCGTCCCGCAACAGCGCGAGGAAGTCGCGGGGGGACCGGGCCGTGTCGCGGTCGACCACCACGACGGTCGCGCCGTGCAGCAGCGCGCCCCACAGTTCCCACACCGCGAAATCGAAAGCGTACGAATGGAACATCGTCCATACGTCGGTCGCGTCGAAGCCGAAGAGCGGCTGCGTACGCTCGAGCAGCGTGACCACGCTGCGGTGCGGGACCGCGACGCCCTTGGGCCGGCCCGTCGAGCCGGACGTGTAGATCACGTACACGGTCGCGTCGGGCCGCAGTGGCGCGGTGCGGTCGGAGTCGGTGACCGGGTCCGGCGACATCTCGGCGACCCCGGTGCGAACCGAGGCGTCGTCGAGATCCACGAGCGGGACGTCGACCGGCACCGACGACAGCCGCCGGGCACCGGCGAAGTCGACGAGGACGCACGCTGGGCGGGCGTCGGCGAGCAGGAACGCGATGCGCTCGTCGGGGTAGTCGACGTCCACGGGCACGTAGGCGGCCCCCGCTCCGACGACCGCGGCGAGAACCACGGGTAAGTCCACCGACCGCGTCATCGCGACGGCCACCCGGGTCTCCGGCCCGACCCCGCGCTCGATCAGCCAGCGGGACAACCGGTTCGCGCGTTCGGACAGCTCCCGGTACGTCAGCCGTGTCGGACCCGCGACGACGGCGACCGCAGCCGGATCCGCCGCGGCCGCCCGAGCCAGCAGGTCCGGCAGCGTCGCGGCGACGCCGAGCACGTCCGGTGGCAGCGCGGACAGCGCGCGTTGGGATTCGTCGGCGATCTCGAGGTCGCCGACGACCGCGTCACCGTTCGCGGCGACCGTCACGAGGATGCGCTGCAGGCGCTCGGCGAAGCCCGCGATCGTCTCGCGATCGAACAGGTCGCACGCGAAATGCAATGCGGCCGACAGGCCCTGCGGATGCCCACGCTCGTCGACATACTCCCGCACGCTCAGCTGCAGTTCGAACTTCGCGACGCCGGTGTCCACCTCCCGCACGTCGGCGAGGACGCCCGGCAGCTCCACCGCCGTCGTCTCGGGATTCTGCAGTTCGAGCATCACCTGGACGAGCGGCGCGTGCGCCGGCGAGCGGTCGGTCGCCAGTTCCTCGACGAGCCGCTCGAACGGAAGCTCCGCGTGGGCGAGCGCACCCAGATCGGTGTCGCGGACGTGCGCCAGCACCTCGACGAACGTGGACGCGGGATCGACGTCGCTGCGCAGGACGAGAGTGTTGACGAACATGCCGACCAGGTCGTCGAGTTCGGCGGCGGCGCGTCCGGCCACGGGGGTGCCGATCGCGACGTCACGACCGGCGCCGAGGCGCGAGAGCAGCACCGCGAAGGCGGCATGGAGCACCATGAACAGCGTGCAGTCGCGTTCGCGGCCCAGCTCGAGCAGCCGCAGGTGCGTGTCCGGGGCGATCTCGAACGTGACCGCCCCGCCCGCCGTCGACACCGTCGGTGGGCGCGGACGGTCGTGCGGCAGTGCGATCGCGGGGGGCAGGTCCGCCAACCGGGCCGTCCAGAACCGCAGTTGTCGGGCTGCGATCGAGTCGTGGTCGCACTCGTCGCCGAGCATCTCCCGTTGCCACAGGGCGTAGTCGGCGTACTGGACCGGCAGCGAGGTCCAGGTCGGCGGCCCGCCGGACCGACGTGCGCCGTACGCGACCATCACGTCGCGCGCCAGCGGCAGCACCGACTGCCCGTCCGCCGCGATGTGGTGGACGACCACCGCCAGGACGTACTCGTCCGCTCCGATCCGGAACAGCCGGATGCGCAGCGGAAGCTGTTCGCGCACATCGAACCCCACGACGGCATCCGCCCGGATGGCGTCCCACACGTCGTCGCGTCCCGCCGCGATCGGGGTCACGTCCGCCGCGGCGGACTCGGCGGGCACGATCACCTGGTGCGGGCCGCCGACGTCCGCCGGGAACAACGTGCGCAACGCCTCGTGGCGCTCGACGACGTCGGCGATCGCGGCACGCAGGGCCGCGGTGTCGAGCTCCCCGGTCAACGTCACCGCGAACGCGATGTTGTAGACCGGCGAATCGGTGTCGAGCTGGTTGACGAACCACATCCGCTGCTGCGCCGGCGAGAGCGGCAGCCGATCCGGTCGATCACCGCGGGCAGGTACCGGCACCGGCGCCGGACCGGTCGGCGATCCGTCCGGTCCGACCAGCGTGCCGACGTGTTGCGCGAGGCCGCGCGCCGTGGGCATCTCGAACAGGTCCCGCACCGTCAGCGTCACGTGCAGCGCCGCGTTCAGGCGGGCCACCACCTTCGTGGCCACCAGCGAGTCGCCGCCGAGATCGAAGAAGCTGTCCTCGGGAAGGACCGGTCGGGGTGTCCCCAGGACCACGGTGAACACGTCCGCGATCACCTGCGTGGTCCGGCCGTCGGCGGCCTGCGGGGACGGGCCGGGCAGCTCGGTTTCCGTGTCGAGGATCGGCGACGGAGCGGACGCCTCCGCCACCGGGGACGGCACCGCGGCGACGTGCACGTCCGTGACGGGCGACCGCGGGTCGGTGGCGACGAACTGCTCGAGGAACTCCAGGAAGCGTCGATGGTAGGACGCCTCGACCTCCTCCGGGTACCGGTGCGGGTTCGCCCGGAAGTCGACGAAAGTTCGGACCGGCGTTCCGGATTGGTAGACGTTGACCAGCAGGTCGTCCACCGGCCCGGACGTGATGATGTGGAACTCGGTCGCGAGCGGACCCATCACGATCTCGGGATGGAAGAACATGACGTTGACGATCGGCGCCGCGACGTCGCCACCGCGGTCGCGCCGGATGTCGGCGCGGCTGCAACGCTGATGACGCAGTGCCGCAACCATTTCGAGCTGCACTCGATCGGCGAGGTCACCGATCGTGTCGTCGTCGCGGATCTCGACCGGAAGCGGCAACAGGTTGACGGTCATCCCGCCCGACCGCCGCAGCACGGCGGTGGTGCGGGCGGAGACCGGGATGTTCACGACCACGTCGCGGCGGCCCGTCGTCCGGCTCAGGAAACACGCGAAGGCGGCGACGATCCGAGCCGCCGCGGACGCGTCGGACCCCTGCGGTGCCGCCGTCCGTTCGAGTCGCCGCATCGTCGCATCGGACAATGCTGCAGTCGCGAGCCGACTTTCGGCCACCGCGGGCGCGCCCGAACCGATCAGCGCCACGCCGCGCACGCCGTCGAGCCGGTGCGCCCAGTACGCGCGATCGGTGTCGTGACGGCCCGACGCCCGGTAGCGTTCGTCGATCTCGTGAAGGGTGTGCAGGTCGACCGCGGCGGGCGGATCCGGCTCGCGCCCCTCCACCGCCGCCGTATAGAGGTGAGCGATGCGGTAGAGCATGGTCGCAGCGCCGTAACCGTCGAGCGCGATGTGATGACTTCTGCTGTACCACAGGAAATGTCGGTCACCCACCCGCAGGATCACAGTCTGGACGAGGCGGTCGACCGACAGGTCGAGCGGTGTCGCCACCTCTCGCTGCATCCACGCGTGCGCGGACGCGACCGGGTCGGCCTCGGCGCGCAGGTCCATCAGCGTGATCGACGTGTCCCGCGCCGGGTCGACGTACTGCACGGGCTCGCCGTCGACGGTGACGACGCACAGGAACGGTGACTGGAACTCCCAAGCCGCGCGAACGTTCGCCGCGCGCAGCACGTCGATGTCGAGCGGGCCGTCGATCTCCACGTACTGCGCGATGAACAGCGGGACGTCGGGCACGAGCTGCTGCGCGAACCACAGGGCACGCTGTGCCTCCGACAGTGGAAATCGGTCA
Organism: Rhodococcus sp. TAF43; assembly: GCF_052113525.1. Lineage (NCBI taxonomy): Bacteria > Bacillati > Actinomycetota > Actinomycetes > Mycobacteriales > Nocardiaceae > Rhodococcus > Rhodococcus sp. TAF43. The sequence goes on along the minus strand of NZ_JBFRDL010000004.1, from coordinate 130,829 downwards.
GGGAACCGATCGCCGGACCGGCCGGCGGGGCGCGCCGGGCCCGATCGTGAGGTAGCGCTCGACTCAGTGTGGGGTTCGGGGTGAGGTTCAGCAGAATCCACGTATCGCCCCCAAGAGAGGTTGGTTCGCCGCGGCGGCTCGCGCCGTCGTCGTCGAACAAACACTCCCTAGGGCGGAAGCCGTCCCACGACGGGCAGCGCCTATGTGCAGTATCCGCCCGCCGCGTGGCTGCGGTCCAGATCGGCAGGTCAGACAAGGTGGACGGACCGGCCGGGAGTGCAAGTGGACGATCGGCCGGACCGGATCGGGCATGGATACTGGCACGCATGAGTGAGCGCGTCGAGGGCACCGGACCCGACAGCAACGGCGATCCTGCGGACTTCCGAGTCCATGTCGCGACCCAGGCCATCCGGCTCTTCGCCGAGCACGGCTACGAGGCCACCACGGTCGACCAGATCGCTGCTGCCGCGGGCGTCTCGCGGCGCACGTTCTTCCGGCAGTTCCGGTCGAAGGAGGACGTGATCTTCGCCGATCACGAATCACTGCTCGAGCAGGCGGCCGACTACCTCTCGGGCACCACCGAGGATCCGTGGATGGCGGTGTGCGAGGCCGCCCGCCTGGTCTTCAACCGGTTCCGTGAGAACCGCGAGCTGTCGGTGCGCCGCTACCAGGTGGTCCAGCGGGTGCCCGCGCTCCGCGACCGGGAACTCGTCACCGGCTACCGCTACGAGCGCCTGTTCACCGACCACCTGCGTGGCGCCGTCCCGTCCGCGAAGCCGCTGGACGTCGTCGGGTTCGCGGCGAGCGTGACGGCGTGCCACAACTATCTGCTGCGAGCGATGATCCGCGGCGACGAGAATGCAACCTCCGAGGAACTGCAGCGCGCGCTGCTCGAGATCCGGCGCAAATTCGGAGCCGGCACGCGCGACACGACCGCCACCGCCGTGACGTCGACGGACTCGACGAATACCCGCCCGACCGACGCCGTGACGGTGGTGACCTATCCGCCGGGAACGCCGCCCGCAGAGGTGGCCCGTCGGGTGCGCCTGCAGCTCGAGGCCACCGAGACCGGACCCTCACCCACCAACCCTTGACTGGCACTTAGTGCCATGCTTGACTGGGGCCATTCGTGGACCCACGTGCGCGATCGGCTGAAACATGTCGAGAGGTACGCCACAGCACGACGACGCGAACCTGGCACTGAGTGCCCCAGTCACTCGGTGCCAGCCGACCGTCTCAACCGACCGTCCCGCACAACCGAGGAGCGTCCCCATGGCCGGCAATCCCGATTTCCCCCTCTTCCAGCTGAACGAGGAGCACGACGAGCTGCGGGCCGCGATCCGCGCTCTCTCCGAGAAGGAGATCGCGCCGTACGCGAAGGAAGTCGACGAGAAGTCCCGCTTCCCCGAAGAAGCTCTGGCAGCCCTCGTCGCATCGGGATTCAATGCCATCCACGTCCCCGAGGCGTACGACGGCCAGGGCGCCGACTCGGTCGCCACGTGCATCGTGATCGAGGAAGTCGCCCGCGTCTGTGGTTCGTCCTCGCTGATCCCCGCAGTCAACAAGCTCGGCACGATGGGCCTGATCCTCAAGGGTTCCGAGGAGCTCAAGCAGCAGGTGCTCCCGGACATCGCCGGCGGCAAGATGGCGTCGTACGCACTGTCCGAGCGTGAGGCCGGCTCCGATGCCGCCGCGATGCGTACCMGCGCGAAGGCGGACGGCGACAGCTGGATCCTCAACGGCTCCAAGTGCTGGATCACCAACGGCGGTCAGTCCACCTGGTACACCGTCATGGCCGTGACCGACCCCGACAAGGGTGCCAACGGCATCTCCGCGTTCATGGTGCACAAGGACGACGAGGGCTTCGTCGTGGGACCGCTCGAGCACAAGCTGGGTATCAAGGGCTCCCCCACGGCCGAGCTGTACTTCGAGAACTGCCGCATCCCGGGTGACCGCATCATCGGCGAGCCCGGCACCGGCTTCAAGACCGCACTCGAGACCCTCGACCACACGCGTCCCACGATCGGTGCGCAGGCGCTCGGTCTCGCGCAGGGCGCGTTCGATGCCGCGTTGGCATACACCAAGGACCGCAAGCAGTTCGGCACGTCCATCGCGTCGTTCCAGAACACGCAGTTCATGCTCGCCGACATGGCGATGAAGATCGAGTCGGCCCGCCTCATGGTCTACACCGCGGCGGCTCGCGCCGAGCGCGGCGAGAAGAACCTCGGCTTCATCTCCGCGGCCGCGAAGTGCCTCGCGTCGGACGTCGCGATGGAGGTCACCACCAACGCTGTCCAGCTGTTCGGCGGCGCCGGCTACACCACCGACTTCCCGGTCGAGCGCATGATGCGCGACGCCAAGATCACCCAGATCTACGAGGGCACCAACCAGATCCAGCGCGTCGTGATGTCACGCGCACTGCTCAAATAACGAACGGTTTCGCTGCGACGGTTCCACAGCTCGAGGTCCCCGGCGTTCAATGAGGGTGTAGCACCTGGGGTGCCGCAGTAGGTGACAGCACGGTTCGATCCGGGATCTGCAGTAGGCAGGCCGTTCGGRGGCCGGTGCCGTGGCCGACGCAGAGGAGTTGGTACACATGGGATCGATCAGCATTCTCGGGGATCTGGTGGACGTGTTGGCCCAGTTGATGGCCCTCATGGGCGGTCAGGGAGGCGGCGGGACCGGCGGTCTGGGCGGCCTCGGAGGTGGCGGCCTCGGAGGTGGTGGCCTCGGAGGTGGTGGCCTCGGAGGTGGCAGCCTCGGCAGCTGACGGTTCGACGACACCCACGACATCCGTCACCCCGGCATCGGTGCTTCCGACGCCGGGGTGACGGATGCGGGGTGACCGATCCGGGTCCCCGGATAGCAGAATGATCCTCGACAGCACGTCGCCCGTCGGGCGTCGTGAAGAGACGACAGTGGAGATTCAACTGTGGAGCTAGTTGGTGTAATCGGCGGCGGCACGATGGGTGCCGGCATTGCCGAGGTTTGTGCCAAGGCCGGAAGCTCGGTCCTGATTCTCGAGACCAAGCAGGAGTTCGCCGAGGCCGCCCAGGCCCGGATCGCGACCTCGATCAACCGCGGCGTCGCCCGCGGCAAGATCACCCAGGAGGAGGCGGACGCCGCCATCGCACGGGTGCGCGTGACCCTCGACATCGAGGAGTTCGCGGACCGCGATCTGGTGATCGAGGCTGCCCCGGAGATCGAGGCGCTCAAGGCCGAGATCTTCGGCAAGCTCGACAAGATCGTGAAGCCGTCGGGCATCCTCGCGACCAACACCTCCTCGATCCCGGTCATCAAGATCGCGAACGCCACGCAGCGTCCGTCGCAGGTCGTGGGTGTCCACTTCTTCAACCCGGTGCCGGTCATGCCGCTGGTGGAGATCGTGGTCAGCCTGGTCACGTCCGAAGAGACCGTCGCGGCCGTCACGGATTACGCCCGTAACACCCTGGGCAAGAAGGCCGTCCGGGCCGGTGACCGCGCGGGCTTCATCGTCAACGCGCTGCTCATCCCGTACCTGTGCGACGCCGTCCGCATGCTCGAGTCGGGCTACGCGACCGCCGAGGACATCGACGACGCGATGAAGGGTGGCTGCGGCTACCCGATGGGCCCGCTGACGCTGCTCGACACCGTCGGCCTCGACGTCGCACTGGCCGCCGCCGAGTCGCTGTACGCCGAGTTCGGACAGCCGAACTACGCGCCGCCGGCCCTGCTGCGCCGCAAGGTCGACGCCGGGCACCTGGGCAAGAAGGTCGGACAGGGCTTCTACAGCTACAAGTAGTCCCCGACCCGATCACGGCAAAGCGCCCCGTCGTCTCTCCAAAGACGATGGGGCGCTTTCTGTTTCCGTCCGAGTGACAGCGGCAGCGGCTGTCAGGACGAATGCCGACAACCTCCGTCCACCCCCGGCGACTCGGCCGGGGTGTGGAACGGAGGTGTGGTTCGACAGTCGTTCAGCTGAAGGCGTTCAGCGCGCCGACCAGGCCAAGGACTGCGGCAACGCCCGAAAGAAGGCCACCGATGCCGCTGACGACCGGCTGGATCTGCTTGATCAGGGCGAGATCAGCGTCGGAAGAACCCATGTCAAAACTCCTCACAGTGAATGTGTATGTACGCGCTCTTTGCGCGTCCGATGTGCTGCACGGCGCTCACGAGAGTACGCAAGATCCGGGCAGAGATTCTGCAAGACAGTCGATTTCGCTTCCGACCAGCTCGAATCTCTGTGAGTAATATTCACGTGACCCGGCAACGATCCGAGAACGGCAAGGTGTCCGGCAGGAAAACAGTAGCGGTCGGTTCGGGTCGGTCGACCGGCCGCACCGTCGCCGACGAGATCACGTCGATCACCGGGAACGAGATCACGRCCCACGCCATCGAGTTCGCGTTCGAGGTGGAGGGGCCGGAGGTCCTCGCGCAGCTGACGAGGCGGTGACAGCGTCTTCCGTGTGCCCGGGCCGGTGATCCGGCCCGGGCACACGAGATCACTCGTCGACGACGGAGATCCGCCCCTCGACGGCCGCGCGGGCGATGGAGTCCTGCATCGCCGGGCAGCTACGCGCCAGCGATGCCGGATCGGTGGCACCGCCACCCAGTTCCCGACACGCCGCCCGCGCCTCGGCGGTCCACTGGACCGAAGTGTGCTGCCAGCTGTTCTTCGTCACGAGGACATGGCAACCGCATCGGTCGCAGTCGACGGGCTCCACCGCTACACCGTTTCCGCAGCGGCGCGGCGGGCGAGGTTGTCGGCGACTTCGAGCTTCCATGCCTCGACGGGCTTGGTGGTGTCGAGTTCGAACTCGAAGCGGTCCACCATGTCCGGGGTGACGTCGGCGACGTCGACGTAGAACTGCTCGTACCACCGGCGCAGCTGGTAGACCGGGCCGTCCTCGTTGGTCAGGAGCGGGTTGTCGATGCGGGTCTTGTTCTTCCAGATCTCGATGTCCTGTTCGAACCCGATGCCGATGTAGCCGATCATCGCGTCCACCAGTTGGTCGGCGATCTCGGCCGGGACCTGCTCGGTCTTCTTCACCGAGATGCCGTACATGAGCACGAACTGGTTCGGGGAGATCGGGTAGTGGCAGTTGATCAGCACGGACTCGACGTCGTACTTGTCGTAGTGGTAGACGAGGTCGTCGATCATGAACGACGGCCCGTGGTACGCGGCGACGGAGGTGTTGCCCACCAGCTTCGGGACATCCGGGTCGGTCCACTCGGTGACGTCGTCGCGGCCGACGCCCTTCTGTTCCTGGATCGCGACGTGGCCCTCGAAGATGTTCTTGAAGTAGGTGGGGAACGAGTAGTGCACGTAGAAGAAGTGCGCCATGTCCACGACGTTGTCGACGATCTCGCGGCAGTTGGTGTCGATGACGATCGACTTCCACTGCCACGCGGTCCACTCGGCGTCACCGGTGCGCATCGCGGGGATCGCGACCTCCGGCGGCGGCGGGTTGCCCTCGGGATCGTTCCACACGAACAGCAGGTCGTCCTGCTCCGTGGTGGTCCAGGCGCGGGTCTTGGCGACCGGCGGCACCCGGCGGGCGTAGGGGATGTCGGTGCACTTGCCGTTGCCGGCCCAGCGCCAGTCGTGGAACGGGCACGCGACGGTGTCGCCCTTGATCTCGCCCTGGCTCAGGTCGCCGCCCATGTGGCGGCAGTATGCGTCGAGGATCTTCAGATCGCCCTTGCTGTCGGCGAACACGACGAGCTTGGTGCCGAAGGCTTGCACGGAGTGCGGCTTGCYGTCTTTGAAGTCGGCGACGAGACCGAGGCAGTGCCAGCCGCGGGCGAATCGCGCCGGGGGCGCTCCCGTCTCGATGATTCGGATCTCGTCGGTGGTGTCGGCGTCCCCTGAGGACACTGAGGTCATGGTGAGTCCTTTCGTTCTGCGGGGCACGTATGCGGGCTGTACATGTGCCCCCGCTCGACCCTCCAATCTCGCGCCGCGAAAGCTGCTGTTCCAGAGGTCCTCCCGTTGAACGGTCATTCGATCGACGAGTCTTGATCCAGGGATTCGTCCCTGGTCCGCTCGACGATCCAAGCCGCGATCTGCGTCCGTGAGGTGAAGCCGAGCTTGGTCAGCACGTGCTCGACGTGCCCCTGGGCGGTGCGCGGAGAGATGACCAACTGCTCGGCTATCGCCTTGTTGGTGAGCCCCTGCGCCACCAGATCGGCGACCTGTCGCTCGCGTCGGGTCAGACTCGTCGCTGTGGCGGCGGGCTCGGGTTCGACGGCCGCGGGCTCTTCCCGGAGTGCGAATGAAACCGCGCCCTCGAAAGTCAGTTCCCGGCCGCGGCGAAGCGCCGCCTCGTACCCTCGCTCGCCGATCGCACCGACGATCTGGCGCCGGCACTCGTCGCGGTGAACGAGCAGGCTGGGAAATCTGACCGTCGGACCGTCCACAATCTGCCACATCGCCATGGCCGCCCCCCTCAGCGTGGCGGCACGCCCGAACTCCTGGGCCGCGGCAGCGATCCATGCCATCACGTCCAGGAACCACGCGGCGCTCAGCGGATCGTCCACCGACCGGGTCAATCGCAGCCCCTTCTCGAACAATGCGACCGCGTGCGCGGGGTCGCCCCGCTGCAACTCCGCCATGCCCGTGGCCCACAACGAGTAGGTCCGGAAGACCGCCTCACCACAGGGTTCGGTGATGGCGAGCACCTCGGCGTGCCACGCCGCCGCCCGCTCCGCCTCACCGAGCAATGCAGTGGCCAACCCGAGACCCGCCAGGTCCTCGACGACCTGCATCCGCATGCCCTCCGAACGGAAGACTTCGAGACTCGCTTCCAAACACGCGACCCCCCGATCGAAGTCACCGGCCGCGAGTGCCAGCAGTCCCTCGACGTGTGTGATGAAGGCATCCGACACGGCATCGTCGTGCCCCAGGTTGAGTTCGCGCCCCTCCTGCACGCGGGCCATCCCGCCCTCGACATCGCCCTGCATCGCGGCGAGAGCGCTGCACGCGTACAGCGCCCTGGCACGATCCGCCGTCTCGGCCGCGGTCGGGCGCGCCAGCGCGCGCTCGAGCCAGCGCCGCCCCTCGCTGAGCCGACCGCGGGAGAGCCAGAACGGATACAACGCGGTGGCCATCCGCAGCCCGGCGGCGGCTTCCTCCTCGTTCCCGGCGATGCTGAACGTCAGCGCGTCGCGCAGGTTCGGCTGCTCGCGTTCGAGCCGAGCGATCCACTCCACCTGATGGGGACTGATCCACTCGTCCGCGGCCCGCGACACGAGCCGCTCGTACCAGTCCCGGTGCCTCCGCACGAACGCCAGATGCTCGCCGGACTCACGTAGTTTCTCCTGTCCGTAGTCGCGGATCGTTTCCAACAGCCGGTACCTCACGGCAATGCCCGGCTCTTCCCGGATCAAGATCGACTTGTCGACCAGAGACGCGACGCCGTCCAACAGCTCGTCCTCGGCGGAGCCCTCGGAGCAGATGCCCTCGGCTGCGTCCAACTCGAAGCTGCCTGCGAAAACCGCCAACCGGCGCCACAGCATCTGATCCTGCTCCGAGCACAGGTCGTGGCTCCAGTCGACACACGCACGCAGCGACTGCTGTCGAGTCGGCGCCGAACGGCTGCCCCTGTTCAACAACCGGTAGCGGTCGGTCAGCCGGTCCAGGATCTGCGCCGCGGACATCGCCCGCAATCGCGCCGCTGCCAGTTCGATCGGTAACGGCAGACCCTCCAGCTGCCGGCAGATCCCGACGACGTCGCCCCGGTTCTCCTCGGTGAGCCGGAACTCGGGAACGGCGGCCGTGGCGCGCTCGACGAACAACGTGACCGCCTCGTACTGGGGAAGCCCGTCCAACGGTGGTGCGCGCTGCGGATCCGGGACCGTCAACGGCGGAACCCGCAGGATCGCCTCCCCGCCGATTCCCAGGGGTTCGCGACTCGTCGCCAGAATCCGAAGGTGGGAACACCTCCGCAACAGCGCCTCGCACAGCGCCGCGACCGCCCCCACCAGGTGCTCGCAGTTGTCCATCACCAACAGGAGCCGACGCGACGCCAGGTACTCGACCAGCATGTCCAGCGGCGGCCGTGCGGCGCGGACCCGCAACCCGACGGCAATCGCGACCGTATCCTTCAGCGACTCCGGGTCGTGGACCTCGGCGAGTTCGACCAGCCGCACACCGTCACCGAAGGCCCTTCGCGAATCCTCGGCCACCCGCAGCGCGAGCCTGGACTTGCCGACCCCGCCGATCCCGGTCAGTGTCACCAGGCGCGCGGTGGACAGCAGCCGCCGTGCCTCGCTCGACTCGCGACGACGGCCGACGAAACTGGTCAGCGCCATGGGCAGGTTCCCGACCATGCCACGTACGGCGAGCGTCATCGAACCGTCACTTCCGTCACCCTGCCCCGACATTTTCACGGTACGCCGGGAGGGATGCCGTCGAGCGCGTGTCAGATCACCCGCCTCGACGATTCCGAGATGTTCTCGCCGCTCACCCGCAGGCGGGTGATGTCAGCCCAGCCACGCTCACGATGCCGCACGCGCTGTCCTGCGACAGCTTCCAGACTCCGTCCTCCGCCACGAAGTTCATGACGCTCTCCGGGGTGGGCTGACCGTCGAGGCGCATGGCCACCGTCGCGACCACCGAGCCGTCGCCGAGATCCGTCACGTCGACGACCTCGACCACCGCCTTGTTCGCCTTCGCGGCCGCCACCACCTGGTCGATCAGTTGCGGATCGGCCGCGGCGCCCTGGACGAGCGTGATCTTGTCGGCCGCCGGGATGCCGGCGTCGAACGCGCGGGCGAGGTTGGCGTTCAGCTGCGCCGGCGTGGGCGCGGCGACCGGCGGCTGTGTCGATGTGACCGGGGTGGTCGTGATCGGGACGGGCAGTTCCGGGTCCGTCTCGCCGGAACACGACGAGAGCAGAAGAGCCGCAATACACATCGTTCCGACTGCCGCCGCTCGCCCGACCCGCTTCGCTTCGCCCCACGTCGAGTACATGCCGTTCCCCCCTCGTTCGCCTGTGAATCCGATCGGGGCACGGTAGCCCGACACACACACCGAATGCGGCGATCCGGGCGGGTGACCGGTGAACTCTCACAGTCCCCTCATGAACCGCGGCCATCGGTCGGGGGTTCCCGTCACCCCGATCAGAGGCGCACCATCGAAGACATGACCGCTCCGGCGCTTCACCTGAAGTCGGCGCGGGGCCGGTGGGTCGTGACGGCCACCGTCCTCGGATCCTCGCTCGCGATGCTCGACGGCACTGTCGTCAATGTCGCGCTGCCACGCATCGCCGAGGACCTCGGGGCCGAGGTCGCGGGCGTGCAGTGGACGCTCAGCGGCTACACCCTCACACTCGCGTCGCTGATCCTTCTCGGCGGCGCACTCGGCGACCGATGGGGACGTCGTCGCGTATTCATCTGGGGAACAGTGTGGTTCGCGGTCGCCTCGGGGCTGTGCGCGCTGGCTCCGGACGTCACGACGCTCGTCGCGGCCCGGCTCCTGCAGGGAGTCGGTGCGGCGCTGCTGACACCGGGCAGTCTCGCGATCATCTCGGCATCGTTCGAGGACGACGACCAGGGTGCCGCGATCGGAATGTGGTCCGGGCTCGGCGGGGTGGCGGCCGCCGTCGGACCGCTGCTGGGCGGGTGGCTGGTCCAGGTCGCGGGCTGGCGGTCGGTGTTCCTCATCAACCTCCCGCTCGCGGTCGCGGTCGTGTGGGTCTCGGCGCGGCACGTTCCGGAGACCCGGGACCCGCACCCGCCCGAGCGACTCGACTTCGCAGGATCGATTCTGGCGGCGCTCGCGCTCGGCGCCCTCACGTACGGGCTGATCGAGAAGACGGCGTGGATGAGCGTCGCCGGGATCGCGCTGTTCGCGGCGTTCGTGCTCGTCGAGCGCCACGCCCGGTATCCCCTCGTGCCGAGTTCACTGTTCGCGTCGCGGGTGTTCGTGGCCGCGAACCTCGTGACCTTCGCGGTGTACGCCGCGCTCGGGGGCGTGTTCTTCCTGCTGCTGCTGCAGCTGCAGATCGTGTCCGGGTACTCCCCGCTGGCGGCGGGTGTCGCATCGCTCCCGATCACGATCCTGATGCTGCTGCTGTCGTCGCGGGCCGGCCGGTGGGCGCAGGTCCACGGGCCACGGATCCCGATGACCGTGGGTCCGCTGCTGGCCGCCGCCGGGTTGCTGCTGATGCTGCGGATCGGCCCCGACGCGTCGTATCCGACGCAGGTCCTGCCCGCTGTCCTGGTGTTCGGCCTGGGCCTGGCCGCGCTCGTCGCGCCCCTCACCGCGGCCGTGCTCGGCTCGGTGTCGTCGGACCAGGCAGGGATCGCGTCGGGTGTGAACAACGCGGTGGCCCGCACGAGTCAACTGCTCGCGGTCGCAGCCCTGCCCGGACTCGCCGGCATCGGCACCGAGGCGCTCACCGATCCCGCCGCGTTCGGGTCGGGCTTCCGGATCGCGATGCTGATCTGCGCCGCACTACTGCTGATCGGTGCCGCGATCTCGGCAGCGATGATCCCCCGCCGCACGGTGGCCGAGGAACCGGCAGCGGAGGAGGCGGGCGAGTCCGTCGCGTGCCAACCGCACTGTGACGTCACCGCGCCCGCCGTCCAGCCGCCGCCAGACTGACCGCCGGTCAGTCCTGGACCGCGGGCCACACCGGGGCGGTGTTCCACGGGTACGCCGCCTCGAGTTGCGACGCGATCCGGATCAGCAGATCCTCACGCCCGTGCGCGGCCACCAGTTGGGCACCGAGCGGCAGACCCGTCGAATCCTTGCCCAGCGGGAGCGAGATCGCGGGCTGACCGCCGCTGTTGAACGGCGATGTCAGCGCACCGTAGATGCCGGCGTGCTTCCACATGGCCTCGAGATTCATCGCGTCGAGCAGGCCCAGCGGCGGGGTGGGAGCCCCGAGCGACGGAGTGAGCAGCAGGTCGTACTCGGTGAAGAACCGGCCGATGTCCCGCGCCGTCCGCTCGAGTTCGGTGTACGCGAACGCGAGATCGGTCGCGGAGTCCGACTTGCAGCGGTCGTACTGCACGCGGGCCATCGTCTCGAGATCGTCGTCGCGCAGTTCCCGGCCGAGTTCGGCCAGACGCTGGTCGATCTCGACCGCCATCGGAGCGGACATGAGGTACCGCATGGCCGCCGCGAGCGCGTCCGGGTGGAACACGGGGGCGGCGGTCTCGACGCTGTGCCCCAGCTTCTCCAGCAGAACGCCGACATCGGAGGCGACGGCCGCGCAATCCGGGTGCACCGGTTCACCGTTCGGCATGACCGTGGTGATGCCGATGCGGAGCCTGCCGGGATCGGCACCGACTTCCTGCACGTACGGGCGTGCGGGCGGAGCAATGCCGAACGGCGCACCCACGGCGGGACCGCACGTGAGATCGAGCAGCAGCGCGGTATCGCGCACGCTGCGCGTCACCGCGTGCTCCACCGACAGCGGCCCCGCGAGCGGCGAGCCCGACGGCATCCGCCCGCGCGACGGCTTGAGGCCCACGAGTCCGTTGGCGGACGCCGGAATTCGGATCGAGCCACCGCCGTCGCTGGCGTGCGCGGCGGGCGCGATGCCCACCGCGACCGCCGCGGCCGCGCCGCCCGACGAACCACCCACCCCGTGCGTGAGGCGGCGGGGGTTGCGCGTCGGCCCGAACAGGACCGGTTCGGTGCTCGCGTTCTGGCCGAACTCCGGGGTGTTGGTCTTGCCGATGACGACGAGGCCGGCCCGGCGGTAGCGGGCAACGAGTTCGGTGTCGCGCTGCGCGACGCGTCCCGCGAACAGTCGCGAGCCGTTGCTGGTCGGCAGGCCCGCCACATCGGCGTGAAGATCCTTGATCAGGAACGGGATCCCGCGCAGCGGGCCGTCCGGAAGACCGGCGTCGACCTCGGCCAGGGCCGCCTCGGCGCGCTCGCTGACCACCGCATTGACCGCAGGGTTGCGCTCCGCGAGGCGGCTGATCGAGAACTCCACGACCTCACGAGCCGAGACGTCCCCGTCCCGGATCGACGCCGCCAGTCCGGTCATGTCCTGGTCGTCGAACAAGTTCTCCATACAATCCTCCAAGCGTTCGCCTGTCGCCGAGACGGCGGTGTCAGACGTTGTGGCAAGCGACGTAATGGTTTTCGCCGACATTTCGCAGCTGGGGCTCCTCCGCGGCGCAACGCTCGGTGGCGAGCGGACAGCGCGTCCGGAATCGGCATCCGGACGGGGGATTCAGCGGCGAGGGCAGGTCGCCCTCGATCTGCTCGATCGTCTCGACGTCGTCCCGGTGCCGATCGGGGTCCGGGATGGAGGCGAGCAGCAACTTCGAGTACGGGTGCAGCGCAATGTTCTCCATGTCGGAGGACGGCGAGACCTCGCAGACCTTCCCCAGGTACATCACCATCACCCGGTCGCTGATGTTCTTCACCACCGCCATGTTGTGCGCGATGAAGATCATCGTGAACTCGAACCGCTTCTTGGTGGCCTCGAGCAGGTTGAGGATCTGTGCCTGCACCGACACGTCGAGACTGGACACCGGCTCGTCACAGATCAGCAGCTTCGGCTCGAGCATCATCGCCCGTGCGATGYAGACGCGCTGGCACTGGCCACCGGACAGCTCTCCCGGCAGYCGATCCCACACCATCTCCGGGTCGAGTCCCACTGCCGTGAGCAGGTTCCGCGCGCGTTCCTCGAGCTTCGCGCGGTCCCTCGAACCCCAGATGCGCGGCCCCTCGGTCACCAGGTGCTTGACCTTGCGGCGCGGGTTCAGCGACGAGATGGGGTCCTGCATGATCATCTGCATCTGGGCCCGCACCTTGCGCAGCTCCGACGCGCTGAGCGCCGTCAGCTCGGTCCCGTCGAGCCGGACGCTCCCCGACTTCGGCTTGGGCAGCTGTAGGACCGCGCGTCCCGCGGTCGACTTGCCGCAGCCCGACTCGCCGACGATGCCGAGGGTCTCGCCCGCCACGAGGTCGAAGCTGATCCCCGACACCGCGTGCACCGTCTGGTTGCGGCCGGCCGGGAACTCGACCACCAGATCCTCGACCGCCAGGACCGGCTTCCGCTCCGTCCGCGCCTGCGCAACTCCGCTTGCCGTCATCAGATGCTCTCCACTCTCACCTTGGTGCCCGACGCGGCACCGGCCTCCGCCTGGGTGTCCGCGGTGTCCTGCGCCTCGGGGCCGCCGAGCGGGAAGTGGCACGCCACCTCGTGCGGGTGCCGCGCACCCGCGGTGTCGGYGCACACCGTCAGCTCGGGAACCACCTCGAGGCACTTCTGCTGTGCATAGCGGCAGCGGGACGCGAACGAGCACCCCTGCTGCGGCTTCGTCATGTCCGGCAGGCCACCCTCGATCGATTCGAGAGTGGTGTGCGGCTCCTGCTCGAGCCGAGGCACCGCGGCCAGCAACGCCTCGGTGTACGGATGCCGAGGGCTGCCGAACAGCTGCCGGGTGGGCGCCGTCTCGACGATCCGTCCGGCATACATGACCGCGACGCGATCCGTCTGCCCGGCAACCACGCCCAGGTCGTGACTGACGAGGATTCCGGCCATGCCCAACTCGACACGCAACGATTCGAGCAGCTCGAGGATCTGCTTCTGAACCGTCACGTCGAGCGCGGTTGTCGGCTCGTCGGCGATCGTCAGTTTCGGGTCGCACGCCAGCGCCATCGCGATCACTACGCGCTGACGCATGCCGCCGGACAGCTCGTGCGGGTACTGATCCATCCGCCGCTCGGGTTCGGGTATCCGGACCTTGCGCAGGAGTTCGATCGCCCGCGCCCGAGCCTCGTCCTTGCCGAGACCCAGGTGCGCGCGGAGGGACTCTGTGACGTGGGTTCCGATGCGCTTGAACGGGTTGAGCGCCGACATCGGATCCTGGAACACCATCGCGATGTCCTTGCCCCACAGCTGCTGCTGCTCCTTGCGGGTCAGGGACTGCATGTCCCGGCCCATGAAGCGCACGCTGCCGGTCACCTTGGCGGGCCCGTCGGTCGACACCAGCCCCATGATGGTCTGGCCCAGAACCGATTTGCCGGACCCGGACTCGCCGACCAGCCCGAGGGTCTCGCCGGCGTCGAGCCGGAGCGAGACGCCGTCCACGGCGCGGAGCTGTCCGCGCTTGGTGCGGAACCTGGTGTACACGTTGTCCACCGTCAACAATGGCTCGTTGCTACTCACAGCTTCACCTCCCGTGTTCCGCCCGTGCGCTTCTGGGCCTTCTCGCCGACCAGGTTGAAGGAGAACACCGTCAGGAACAGGAACAGGCCCGGCACCAGAACGATGTACGGATGCTGCTCGAACACCTTGCCCTGACCCTCGGAGATCATGTTTCCCCAGGTCGGTGACGGCGGCTGGATGCCCAGCCCCAGGAAGCTCAGGGATGCCTCCGCGACGATCATCACCGAGATCATCACCATGCCCAACGAGAGGAGCGGCAGCGCGACGTTGGGCGCGATCTCTCGCACCATGACCCGCCACTTCGTGGCTCCCATCGCCCTTGCCGCCAGCACGAATTCACGTTGCGAGAACACCAGGGTGTTGGCACGAGCGATGCGGACCATGCTGGGTATCGCGAGCACGGCCAGCGCGAAGGAGATGTTGCGCAGGTTCGGCTCGAGGACCGACGCGAGTGCGATCAGCAGGATCAGCGCGGGCACCGCGAGCAACGAGTTCGTGAACACCCCGATGATCCGGTCGACCTTGCCGCCGAAGTAGCCGGCGATGATGCCGATCGCCCCACCCACGAGGATGCCGATCAGGACCGCGGCAACCGCGACGATCAGCGAGGAACGTGCTCCATAGATGGACCGGGCCAGCATGTCGAGGCCGAAGTTGTTGGTGCCGAGTGGATGCGCCGAGAACAGGCTCGGTTCGGCGTAGCTCTTGGCGCTGAGGGTCTTGGTGGTGTCCTCGTGTTCGGCCAGCGGCAGGAGCGGCGCGATCACCGCGGCCACGATGAGCACCGTCAGCCACGCGCAGGACAGGATGAAGGTCAGATCGAAGTCGGATCCGAAGCGGGCCAGTCCGAGGCGGCGCACGCCCATGTAGAGCGCCACGAGCCCGACCGCGAAGATCGCGAGGCGTGCTCCCATCACCACTCCCGCGGCCCCGAGTCCGACACCGGCGGCGATCAGGCCCACCACGGTGAGGATCGCACCGACCCGGTACAGGTTGCGGCGCTCGGCGAGATCCGATGCGTTCGCCAGCTCCTCCGCGTTCGCGTCGTCGAGTGCCCGGCCGGTGATGGCCGGCATTTCGATGTCGTCGGTCGTCGTGTCAGACATGGGCTCGTCGGCTCCTTGGGTCGAGGTATCCGTACGCGATGTCGATGACGCCGTTGGCGACCACGTAGACGAGAGCGATCACCAGGACCGCCCCCTGCACCATCGGCATGTCGCCCTGCTGTGCGGCGCGGACGATCAGCGACCCCATGCCCGGCAACGAGAACAGCGTCTCGACGATCACGGTGCTGCCGATCATCGAACCGAGGACGATGCCGAGCATCGTGATGAGCGAGAACGACGACGGCCGCAACGCATCACTGAAGAGCAGTCGGGCATTCGACATGCCCTTCGCCTTGGCGACGAGGATGAAGTTCTCCTTCAACGTCATGACCAGGTCGCTGCGCAGGATGCGGATGAACATCGCCATCTCCAGCAGGCTGATCGTGATCGCCGGAAGGATTGCGTGGTAGAGGTTCTGGCCGAGTCCCTCCGATACCCGCACCCACTGCGACCGCGGGAACCAGCCGAGATAGTTGACCATGACCATGATCAGCAGCAGGCCCGACAGGAAGCTGGGGATCGAGAGCACACCGAACGTGCAGGCGCTGATCGCACGGTCGATCCAGCCACCCTGGTGACGGGCGGACCACATCGCCAACGGCACCGCGACGACGATCGCGATGAACAGGCCCATGACGGCGAGCTGGACACTCACCGGCATTGCGGCGCTGATGCTCTCGGTCACCGGCCCTTGCGGCGGCACCATCGACTGCCCCAGGTCGCCCTGCAGTGCACCGGACAACCAGTGCCAGTATCGCGTGAGGAAGGGGTCGTCGAGACCCATGTCCGCCCGCGCCTGCGCGTACTCCTCGGGTGTGTGCCCCTCGCCCAGCATCGCGACGGACGGATCACCCGGGATGAGTGACACGAGCGCAAACGTACCGAGACTGACGACGAAGAGCACGACGATCAACTCGACGATCTTATCGATCACTGTTCTCGCCATCTCCGCACCGCCTCCTTCCTGAATCCATGAGCATCCCTGCTGTCCGTGTGGGCAGATCGCCGGCTAGGAAGCCGAATCCGCGGTGAGCCAAGCATTTCCGAAAAGCATGATGCCGTCGGCGCTGGGCGTGATCCCGTGGACGTTCTTGCTCCACGGGATGAAGAACTTGCCGGTGCTGACCGTGACCATCGGCGAGGTCTCGTTCACGAGGGTCTGCATTTCCTCGACGACCCCGAGTCGGGCCTCGTCCGTGGGAGCGGTCTGCAGGTTGCCGAGCAGTGCGTCCATCTCCGGGTTCTTGTACCCGAGGACGTTCGAGGCCGAACCGCTGAAGAAGTTGCCGTACAGGCGCACGAACGGCGACTCGTCGAGGACGTTGAACGCCGAGTACGAGATGTCGTAGTCGAACTGCGCGTATGTCTTCTTCACTAGATCGTTGATGCTCGTCGCGTAGACGATGTCGACGGTGAATCCGACCGCCTGCAGCATCGACTGGAAGGCCAGTGCGCTGCGCTGGGTTTGCGGATCGTTGAGCCCGACGTAGGTGAGCTTGCCGTCGTATCCGTCGGCCTTGGCCTCCGCGAGGTACTTCTTCGCCGCCTCCGGGTCGTAGCCGGTGCCGGCCACATCGCCGTGCCACTTGGACCCCGTCTGGAACATGTCGCTGCCGGGCAGGCCCTGCCCGCCCTCGACGCGCTCGTTGAAGGTGTCGGGGTTGACCCCGGCCACAATCGCCTTGCGGACCCGCTCGTCGGCGCCCGCTCGACCCTCACGCTGGTTGATGAGGCCGACTCCACCCATGTTGAAGGTGTAGACGAAACCGGTGTCGCCCGAGTCGAGGGCGCTGTGAACTGCCTCCGCACCACGCAGATACGCGACCTGGACGCCACCCGTGTGCAGGGCGTCGAGCTTGCCCTGCTCACTGACGATGGCCGGGAAGCGCAGCTTGTCCAGGTGCGGCTTGCCGTCCCAGTACGACGGGCTCGCCGTCAGGACGAGCTCGTCCTGGGAGGCGAACTTCTCGACCCGGAACGGGCCGGCGCCGACCGGGGCGAAGGTGCCGGTCGCCATCGACGAGGGCGCCACGATCATGCCCGGTCCGGTGGTGAGCATGATCGGAAACTCGTTCCACGCCTGCTTGAGCGTGAACACCACGGTGGCCGGATCGGGCGAGGCGACGTCGGCGACGGTGGCCTTCCACACCTGGGTGTGGGTGCCCTTCTTCTCCAGGTAGTGGTTGATGCTCCACTGCACCGCCGCAGCATCGACCGGGGTGGCGTCACTGAACTTCGCGTCGGGCCGGAGCTTCAACGTCCACACCGTGTTGTCGGCGTTCGCGGTCAGCGACTGCGCGAGTTGTGGCTGATACTCCTTGCTTTCGGAGTCGTAGCGCATCAACAGGTCGTAGATCGCCGCCATCTCGCTGCCACCGGTGGCGCCGCCGTCCTGGCGGTCGGCCGGATCGAGACTGCTCACACCGTTGTAGGTGGCGTACGAGACCGTGCCGCCGGACTGCGGATCGCCGCCGTCCGGCTGCTCCCCCACGATCCCGGACCTCACATCGGAAGCGTCGGTCGACGAACCCGACCCGCCGCTCGCGCAACCGGCCAGCATTGCGGTGGCGGTTGCCAGCGAGGTGAGCCAGAGACCGGCCCGCGCGAGTGCGTGACGTTTCATTCGAACCTACTTTCAGGAAGTGATTGCAGAGCTATGGGGAAACTGGGGAAGCTGGGGAAACGCAGCTGAGTCTCTCGGCCGCGTACACGACGTCGCCGCCGACGACGGTCGCGAGAACTGGAATGTCCTTGATCGCGAGGGGATCACAGGTCAGCGGGTCGTCCCCGAGGACGACGAAGTCGGCGAACAGGCCGGGACGGATCGATCCCTTGACATCGGATTCGCCGCCGAGCCGAGCAGCCGACGCGGTGTATCCGCCCACGGCGGTCAGCGCCTCGACCCGCTGCTGCGGGCCGAGGACGTCGCCCTCACGGGTGATTCGGTTCACGGCCGTGTGGATCGTGAACAAAGGATCGACCGGGGTGACGGGGCTGTCGCAGTGCAGCGCGAAGGGCACCTCGGCCGCGGCGATCGAGGCCACCGGACTGATCCTGCTGCCGCGTTCCGGACCCAGGAAGCGGTCGCGGTGGCGGTCGCCCCAGTAGTAGCCGTGATTGACGAACACCGAGGCAGCGACGCCGAGTTCGCGCATGCGCTGGATCTGGTCCTCACGAAGCGTCTGGACGTGCTCCAATCGGTGCTGCAGACCCGCGTGTGGGAGGCCGGCGCTCCCGGACGCTGCGAACGCCTTCTCGATCGCATCGAGTGCGAGGTCGATTGCGCGGTCACCGTTGGTGTGGATCGCGACCTGACGTCCGGCGCCGTGGCATCGCGCCACCATCTCGTCCAAGTCGCTGGAGGGAATCGCCATCTCGCCGCAATGGCACTCACCGAGATCGTGGTACGGCTCCGAGAGTGCGCCCGTATGCAGCTGGATCGAGCCGTCCGAGATCAGCTTCACACCGCCCACACCCAGGAAATCGTCGGCATCCCAACCGCCGTCGGTGTCGACGGCGAAGCCGTCCAGAGTGCCGAAGCCGGCGTACAGGCGCCCCCGCAGCGTGAGCTCGCCCGAATCACGAAGACGTCGATAGGACTCGATCATGGGGGGTGTCACGAACATGTCGTGGAAGCTCGTCACACCGGCGGAGGCCATCTTCTCGAGCGCACAACGCAGCGCGGCGTCGAGGTCGTCGCCGGACGGCATGCTCTCGTCCGGACCGACCACCAGTCGCATGGCGGGAATCTCACGGAACTCGCCGGTCGGGTTACCCGACGCGTCGCGCACGATCACCCCGCCCTCGGGATCCGGGGTGGAACGATCGATGCCATTGCTCCGCAGCATGAACGAGTTGACGTACACGCCGTGTCCCGACAGGTGTCGGACGACGACCGGCCGATCCCCCGCGGCACGATCCAGATCGTCGACGGTGAGGACACGATCCTCGGCGACCAGACTGTCGTCGAAACCGGACGCCACCACAGGYAATCCGGCTGCGGTGGTCGCCGCGCGCGTCGACAGAGCCTCGACGAGTGTCCCGATGTCCGGGCACGAATCCACTCCGGCGTCCACGGTCGTGCCGTTCATCCCCGACATGTGCGGGTGCACGTGCGTCTCGATGAAGCCGGGAAGAACCGTGCGCCCCCGGAGGTCCACGATCTCGGTACCGGGGCCGCCCAGCGCGCGAATCTCCGAGTCGGTACCGACCGCGACGAAACGGCCGTTCGAGATCGCGAACGCCGTCGCGCCGTCGGCACCTGTCATGGACCGAACCACACTGCCGACGTAGACACGGTCGGGGCCGGATCCGTCCATGGGCGATCCCGTCGCCGAGCTGCTGCCGAGCACCGAACCCCCTAGATGAGATGTGCGTCACACCCTGTTTCGAAGAGGCTAACGCACAATAGAATTCATGTCAGTACCCGGGGTCAAAGTACCGCCGAGTAGCTTTTCCGACCGGGCTTCGGACGCCCGGCGAGGTGCGCGGGACGTCAGTCGGCGGTGAGCTGCGAGCCGACCGACGTTGCGACGCGATAGCGATCCGCCGGATGGATGTGGACCCCGACCGCCTCGAGAACGTCACTCGAGTCGAAATACCGATGCACGACAACCAGTGCGGCACTTCCACTCTCCACATCGAGCGCCTCGGAGACCGCACCCGCGAGTCGCGTGGCACTCACTTCCTGCCCGATGCGCTGCCGCACGAGGTTGGCGATGTCGAACTTGGCGGTGRGCAGCATGTCCCGATACGGCAGATCCGCCCGCAGGTACAGCTCGCTCCAACAGATGGGCGGAAGATCCGACTCACGGATCACGCGTGGACCCTTGACGCAGAACCACTCGGTACCCGTGGGCAGACCCGTCAGCGCGGCCAACTCACGGTCCACCACAACACTATTGGTCGCCGGGTGCCGAATTCGAGTGTGCCGGACGAACGACAACATGCCGGCCCTGCTCGTGACGAACGCCTGGTGTCCGCCCATCGTGACCGGGGAGGACACAGTGGTCCCGGCACCGCGGCGCCGACTGATCATCCCGGCATCCTCGAGATGCTTGAGCGCTTGACGCACCGTGCCGCGGGCAAGGGATCGGCTTTCGCACAATTCGTGCTCCGTCGGCAGCTTGTCTCCGACGCTGAACTCCCCCGACTGGATCCGGGCGATCAGCTCCTGCGCCAGCAGGACGTGCTGAGGGTCGGTCACGGGACGGCGGTTCTCCACACGTTCCGGAACACGTCCAACACACCTATTACCTGGTACATCGAGAGAATCCTCCCGCCTGATGCTGCCGCCGATGGTCACGCGGGTCACGCGGGTCACGCGGACGACCGACCGGAACCGGCCGCAAGCCCGCGGAGCAGGACGAGAACTTTGTCTATACAAACCTGCGCCTCGCCAATCTAGGATGCATTTCTCAATTGCACAAGACCTGACGCGATTCGGTTTTGCCGAGCCGGTCGAACGTTTCATTTGCCCCGCAGCGCGGGCGCAAACAGTCCACTCCTCCACTGCGGCCCGACCGTGTGCACAACTCACGAATATCTCTGCGACACACTGAGATGGAGGTTCTGCATTTCATTCTTGTTTAGCGGTGTCGGGCCAGCTAGAGTCCGTGTCGCAATGGACCGAGTGGATTGGAACACCCTCCGTCCAGCACTCGGCGGCCGGGCGCATAGCCCTGTCGAGTCCCGAGATTCAACTCGATCATGCGGACGCGTCACCTGGCTCGTACCGGCGGGCAGGCGTCAACCCCAAAAGCGTGGAGGTTGGTTCATGAGTAAGTATTCGAGAAGGCTCGGCCGCACGCTGGCGGTCGCGGTCGCCGGCGCGGTCGCACTCGCTGGCTGCGCGAGTGCGGAAGGGTCCGACGACAACGGGTCGTCCGGAACGACGACCACGGCCTACGGCATCCTGGGCGACCAGGGCGACGGTGGGACGCCGGTGTCGGGCGGTACGGTCAGCTTCGCGTCGTACGCCCCCGTGACGAGTCTCGACCCGACGGTGACCCAGCCGGCCGGCGCGACTGGCGGCACCGAGATGGCGGCGGTCTACGACGTCCTGATGCGGTACGACACACAGCCGAAGGACTTCCAGCCACAGCTGGCCAAGTCGTTCGACGAGAGCGCCGACCACCTGACGTGGACGCTCGAGCTTCGCGACAACGTAACCTTCAGCGACGGAACACCGTTGGATGCGAACGCGGTCGTCGCCAGCATCGACCGGTACAACCAGCGTCGCGGCGCCAACTCGCAGGTCTACACGCAGATGGTGCAGAGCAACGTCGCGCAGGATCCCTCGACGGTGGTCTTCACGCTGAAGCAGCCGTGGCGGACCTTCCCCACGATGCTCGCCTACGGGCACGGCATGATCGTCGCGCCCGCGTCCCAGCAGGGCGACAAGTTCACCCCGATCGGCGCCGGCCCGTTCACGGTGGTCAGTCTCCAGCCGCAGCAGGAGCTCCAGCTGAAGGCCCGAGCCGACTACTGGGGCGGCGCACCGAACCTCGAAGGCCTGAAGTTCGTCGCCATCGCGGGCGAACAGCCCAAGATCGACGCGCTGAAGACCGACGGCGTCGACATGATCTACCTCCGCAATGCGCAGACCGTCAACGCCGCAAAGGCCGAGTTCCCGGGCTACATCGAGACCACGAGCATGTCGATGGTCGGCCAGCTCAACGGCGCGCCGGGACGTCCCGCTGCGGATCCACGCGTCCGCCAGGCGATCGCGTACGCAGTCGATCCCGAGGTCCTCAACCAGCGCGTGCGCGCCGGCGAGGGCATGCCGGGCACCGACATGTTCCAGCCGTGGTCCGAGTGGTTCGGTGACGTCAGCGGCGTGAGCCCCGATGCCGCCAAGGCGAAGGAACTGCTCGACCAGGCGAAGGCCGACGGCTTCGACGGCAAGCTCACCTATGTCGGCGTCAACGACCCCGATGCACAGCAGCTCGCGCTCGCCGTTCAGGCACAGATGAACTCGGTCGGCTTCGACGTGGCGCTGGAGTACACCAGCAGCATCACCGACATGGTCAAGCGTCTCTACATCGACCGCAACTTCGACATGAGTTACGGCGCCTACAGCATCGCGGACGTCGCGCCCGAGATCCGGCTGTACAGCTCGCTGTCGAGCACCTCGACGAACAACATTCTGAGCTACAAGAATCCGCAGATGGACGAGCTGCTCAGCAAGGTGCTCTCGGCTCCCGACGAGACCGCCAAGCGGGCCGCGATCGTGGACATCCAGAAGCTCGTGAACACCGACCAGCCGTTCCTCTCGTGGGGTGCCGGGGCCAACTACGTCGCGTGGTCGCCCGACGTGTATCGGGCCAATCCGACCGTCGACGGAATCATCCTGTTCGACAAGGCTTTCAAGTCCAACTGACCCCCTCCGGTTCCACCCGGTCCCCGAACGGGAAGTCCCCGTCACTCCGCGGAGTGACGGGGACTTCCCCGCTTCAGGAGGCGCCGGCCGCGTCCGGAGCGGGCTGGGCGCCGCGCACCAGCCGTCCGGGTAGCGCGCCCGTGTGCTCCCCGTTCTCGAATACGATCTCACCGGCGACGACGGTCGCGACGTACCCCGACGCGGTCTGCATCAGCCGCCGGCCTCCGGTCGGCAGGTCGTAGAGCACCTCGGGACGATCCGCCTGCAACCTGTCGAAGTCGATGACGTTGAGGTCGGCACGGTACCCGGCCCGTACCTGACCGCGATCCAGCAATCCCACTACGGCGGCGGTGTCGACGGTGTGCCGCTTGACGAGCCACTCGATCGGGAACAGCCCGCCGGCCTTACGGTCTCGCCCCCAGTGCGTGAGCAGGGTCGTGGGGAAGCTCGCGTCGCAGATCGCGCCGCAGTGGGCGCCGCCGTCGCCGAGCGCCGGCACCGTGTCGGTGCGGGCGATCATCTCCCGCACCGCGTCGAGATTGCCGGCCGCGTAGTTGAGCATCGGGAAGTACAGCAGTCCCCGCCCGCCACACTCCATCATCGCGTCGTATGCCACCTCGGCGGGCGCCACACCGTTGCGCTCGGCCAGCGCCGCAACGGATTCATTCGGTCCGGGTTCGTAATTGGGCGGATCGCCGAGCAGATAGACCTGATCGAACCTGGTGGAGAGCCGCTCGACGAACTCGCTGTCCGTCACCGGCCGTTCGGCCAGAATCGTGGCCCGGACCTCCGGACGGCGCAGCCGCGCCACCCGCTCCTCGCGCGGCAGGTCGGCGAGCGCCGCGTAGCTGGGGTAGGCCATGAAGGGGTGCCAGCTCAGCTCCCAGCCGAGCATCACGCCGACCGCCCGGGGCGCCACCTGACCGGTGATCGGAATATTCTGCTTCGCAGAGATTTCCGACAGACCGTCGAGCAGCGAACGCCACTTGTCCGGGGCCCGGTCGCTCTGCACGATCGACACCGACATCGGCCGCTGGGCCGCTTCGACGATCGCRCTCACGAACTCCATCTCCTCGGGCTCGTCCATGAAGTCCGAGATGAAGTCGATGACACCGCCACCGGCCTTCGCGAGGCCGAGTGCGAGTCCGGTCAGTTCCTCGCGCGACGCGGTGAGGCTGGGCGTCGGCTCACCGTTGGACGTCTTGTGCACCGCGGACCGCGACGTCGACCAGCCCAGCGCGCCGGCCTCGACCGCCTCGGCCACGAGGTCGCGCATCCGCTCCATCTCCTCGTCGGTGGGCCGGGCGAGATGGTCACCGCCCCGACGGCCCATGACGTACGTGCGGAGCGCGCCGTGCGGTAGCTGCGCCGCGAAGTCGATCGCGTGCGGCGTGTCGATCGCGTCGAGATAGTCGGGGAAGGTCTCCCAGTTCCATGTCATCCCTTCCGCGAGAACACTTCCGGGAATGTCCTCGACACCCTCCATCAGGCTGATCAACCAGTGACGTTGTTCCGGTACGACGGGTGCGAACCCCACGCCACAGTTGCCCATCACCACCGTCGTCACACCGTGCAGCGACGACGGCGTCAGCAGTGGGTCCCAGGTGACCTGGCCGTCGTAGTGGGTGTGGATGTCGACGAAGCCGGGCGTGACGAGCCGACCCGCGGCGTCGATCTCGCGTCGTCCCCGCTCGGGGACGTCACCGACCAGGGTGATGCGGCCGGCGTCGATGGCCACGTCCGCCGCACGCGGCGGCGTCCCGGTCCCGTCGACGACGAGGCCCCCACGGATCACCAGATCATGCATGTTCGTCTCCATCGGTCGAGTTCTCCTTGTTGCCAACGGTTTCGAGCAGCCGAGCGGCAGCGGAGGCAATCCGGTCCGCCGCGGTGCTCGCGGTACCCGAGACGGCGGTGAACTGGAGGAACCCGTGCGGAAGCGACGGGTAGTCCAGCAGGTCCACGGCGACGCCGGAGGCCGCGAGTCGTTCGGCGTACTCGATCCCCTCGTCGAGCAGCGGATCGTGACCGCCCACGACCACCACCGCGGGAGCAGTGGTCGAGAGGTCCGCGGCACGGATCGGGGCGAGCAGCGGCGACGTCCGCTCGGCGGGGTCCGGGCAGTAGTGGTCGAGGAACCACCGCATCTCCCGGGCGCCGAGGAACACACCCGAATTGGCGTCGTACGACGCGCGGGTGAGATCGGAATCCAGGACCGGATAGACGAGTACCTGCCCGACGACGTCGATGTCACCGTCGGCGCCGACGAGGTTGGCGCACACCGCAGCCAGGTTGCCGCCGGCGCTGTCGCCGGTGACGACGATCCGCGGCTCCAGGCCCTCCGCGGCGCCGGCCACCCAGCGCAGGGCCGTCATGGCGTCGTCGATCGCGGCCGGGAACGGATGCTCGGGTGCGAGGCGATAGTCCACACTCACGACCGCGGCACCGGCGGCGTCCGCCATGAGCCGGCAGAAGGCATCGGCGTAGTCGAGATCCCCCGTGACCCAACCACCGCCGTGGAAGTGGACGATCGTCCCCGCGACCCGGGGTTCCCCGGGGCGGTAGAGCCGGACCGTGACGTACTCGTCCACCGCGTGCGTCGTGACCGAGGCGACCTCGGGTCCGGCGGCACACGACTGCAGCGCGCCCCGGATCCGGAGGCGCGCGTCGTCCGGGCCCAACTCCACCATCGGCGGGAGCCCGGCGCCGGCAACCGCGTTCGCGACGGCCTGGAGCGCGGGATCCAATTCAGTTCGGTTGTCCTGCACCACTCTTGTCATGAACTAGAATCTAACTCTAGTCTATAGCTATGACAACGATCACACCGGAACCGGTGACTACCCGTTCGGCGGAAGCGGCTCAGCGCGCCGTCGCGGGCGGAAAGATCATGTCGACCGTGCGGTCGAGCAGTCGGTGGACCTCGGCGACGTCCTGGCGCCCGAGCCCGAACAGGATCAGCTCGTGTGCGAGCACCGCGGTCACGACCGCGACGACGTCCGCGGCGTCCTCGTCCGGCAGATCGAACAACTGCTCGCGGTACGAGTCGAGCACCTGCGCCGAGAACTCGGCGAACAACGCACACACGACCGGATCGGCCGACTGGCGCAACACGTTCTGCAGGCGCAGATACGTCGGGTACTCCTCGAACCGGTGGACCGAGTGGTGTAGGCGAATCCGGATCCGTTCGGCCGGGGGCAGTGCCGGATCGGGTGCGCCGCCGTGCTTGATCGGATCGGTCGCCGACCAGTCTCGCAGGACGGCGGCGTACAGGTGGTCCTTGGACGTGAAGTACCGGTACACGGTCCCGAGGGCGACGCCCGACCGTTCCGCGACGTCGCGGATCTGGATGCGCTCGAAGTCGTCGTCGACGAGCAGTTCACCGGCCGCATCGATGATCCGTTGACGGCGCTCCCGCTGCCCCTTCGGCAGCGACGCGGGGTCCTGCAGCGCCGGCCTACCCAGCCGATCCGGCACCCCTGCATCCACGTTCGCACGCCTCCCGTCGCACCCGCCTGATCAGCGGGACACCCGCACCGATGCTACTGGCACCCCTCCCAACCACCACGAAACGAGGTCGACCGCGATGCCCGACAGCACGTCCCGAGAATCCCGAGAATCCACTGCGTCCTCCACACCCACCTACGACGCCGTCGTCGTCGGTGCCGGGTTCGCGGGCCTGTACACGCTGCACAGCCTGCGCCGGCGCGGTCTGACCGTTCGACTGTTCGAGGCCGGCGATGGTGTGGGCGGCACGTGGTTCTGGAATCGGTACCCGGGGGCGCGGTGCGATGTCGACAGCGCCGACTACTCGTACTCGTTCGACGACGACCTGCAGCAGGACTGGGTGTGGACCGAGCGTTTCCCCGCCCAGCCGGAGATCCTGCGCTATCTCGAGCACGTCGCCGACCGGTTCGGTCTGCGTGAGGACATCACCTTCGGCTCTCGCGTGACGTCGGCGCACTTCGACGACGCGAGCGGGCTGTGGACGGTCACCACCGACAGCGGCGACACCGTCACGGCCCGCTGGACCGTCATGGCCACCGGACCGCTGTCGTCGGCCCGGATTCCCGACATCGCAGGCCTGGCCACGTTCACCGGCGAGATCCACCACACCGCGAACTGGCCCGAGCAGGGCGTCGACTTCGGCGGCAAGCGCGTCGGCGTGATCGGCACCGGCTCGTCGGGAGTCCAGGCGATTCCGGTGATCGCGGAACAGGCGGCGGAGCTGACGGTGTTCCAGCGGACTCCGGGATTCGTTCTTCCGGCACGCAACCGGCCGCTCGGGCCCGGCGAACTCGCCGAGATCAAGGCCGACTACCCCGCGCGCCGGCAACTGCAGCGGCAATCGCACGGCGGCTGGATCCTCCCGCCGCCGGTCGGACTCGCACTCGAGACCGCACCGGATGTTCGGATCAAGGAGTACGAGACCCGCTGGGCCGCGGGCGGGCTCGCCTTCCAGACCACGTTCGGCGACGTCATGACGGATGCCGCCGCGAACGAGACCGCCGCCGAGTTCGTGCGCTCGAAAATTCGTGAGACGGTCACCGATCCCGTCACCGCGGAAGTGCTGTGCCCCAAGGGCTATCCGCTGGGATCCAAGCGGGTGTGTGTCGGCACCGACTACTACGAGACCTTCAACCGCGGCAACGTCGAGCTGGTCGACCTGCGTGCCACCCCGATCGAGGAGATCGTGTCCGAGGGCATCCGCACGGACGCCGGCGTCCACGAACTCGACGCGATCGTCTTCGCCACCGGGTTCGACGCCATGACCGGCGCGCTCGGCGCCATCGACATCCGTGGACGGGACGGGGTGACGCTGCGCGACACGTGGGAGGCGGGCCCGCGCACCTACCTCGGCCTCTCGGTGGCCGGGTTCCCCAATCTGTTCGTGCTCGCCGGGCCGGGTAGTCCGTCGGTCCTCTCGAACGTCGTGGTGTCGATCGAACAGCACGTGGAGTGGGTGATCGGCTACCTCGACCACATGCGCAGCACCGGTGCCCGGTTCGCGGAGGCCACGCTCGAGGCGCAGGACGAGTGGGTGGAGCACGTGACGGGCATCGCCGTCGGCAGCCTCTACATGCAGGCGGACTCGTGGTACCTCGGTGCCAACGTCCCCGGGAAGCCGCGCATCTTCATGCCGTATCTCGGCGGCGTCGGCAACTACCGGAACCTGTGTGCGCAGATCGCCGCGGACGGCTACCGAGGGTTCTCCACAACCACCGAACTCGGATAGATGCAGCGTGGTTACATGGACGAAAGCACCGCCATCCGTGACGATCGATCGTTGGGAGAAGCGCCGTGACCACTTCGAAGGATTCCCCCGCACCGGACATCAAGCCGCGCAGCCGGGACGTCACGGACGGCCTCGAGAAGACCGCCGCCCGCGGCATGCTGCGGGCGGTGGGCATGGGCGACGACGACTGGGACAAGCCGCAGATCGGGATCGGGTCGTCGTGGAACGAGATCACCCCGTGCAACCTGTCGCTGGACCGACTGGCCGACGCGTGCAAGGACGGCGTGTTCGCGGCCGGCGGCTACCCGCTCGAGTTCGGCACCATCTCGGTCTCGGACGGCATCTCGATGGGCCACGAGGGCATGCACTTCTCGCTGGTCTCCCGTGAGGTGATCGCGGACAGCGTCGAGACGGTGATGCAGGCCGAGCGACTCGACGGTTCGGTGCTGCTCGCCGGCTGCGACAAGTCGCTGCCCGGCATGCTGATGGCGGCCGCGCGACTGAACCTGGCCAACGTCTTCCTCTACGCCGGCTCGATCCTGCCGGGCATCGCGAAGCTGTCCGACGGCACCGAGAAGGAAGTCACCATCATCGACGCGTTCGAGGCCGTCGGGGCCTGCTCGCGCGGACTGATGAGCCGAGAGGACGTCGACGCGATCGAACGCGCGATCTGTCCCGGCGAGGGCGCGTGCGGCGGCATGTACACCGCCAACACGATGGCGTGCGCGGCCGAGGCGCTGGGGATGTCGCTGCCCGGCAGCGCCGCACCGCCGGCCACCGACCGCCGCCGCGACGGGTTCGCCCGGCGCAGCGGACAGGCCGTGGTCGAGTTGCTGCGCCGCGGGATCACCACGTCGGACATCCTGACGAAGGAGGCGTTCGAGAACGCGATCGCCGTCGTCATGGCGTTCGGCGGCTCCACCAACGCGGTACTGCACCTGCTGGCGATCGCACACGAGGCCGAGGTGGCGCTCACGCTCGACGACTTCGCTCGCGTCGGGGCGCGCGTCCCGCACCTGGCCGACGTCAAACCGTTCGGCCGTCACGTCATGATCGACGTCGACCGGATCGGCGGCGTCCCGGTGATCATGAAGTCCCTGCTCGACGCCGGACTGCTGCACGGCGACTGCCTCACCGTCACCGGCCGCACACTCGCCGAGAACCTCGCCGAGATCGCTCCCCCGGACCCGGACGGCAAGGTCCTGCGCGCGCTCAGCTCACCGATCCATCCCACGGGCGGCATCACGATCCTCGAGGGCACGCTCGCGCCGGGCGGCGCGGTGGTGAAGTCGGCCGGGTTCGATTCGTCCGTATTCGAGGGAACCGCACGCGTTTTCGATCGTGAGCGTGCGGCGAYGGATGCGCTCGAGGACGGGACGATCACGGCCGGCGACGTCGTCGTGATCCGCTACGAGGGCCCCAAGGGCGGACCCGGGATGCGGGAGATGCTGGCGATCACCGCCGCGATCAAGGGCGCCGGCCTCGGCAAGGACGTGCTGCTGCTGACGGACGGCCGGTTCTCCGGGGGTACGACGGGACTGTGCGTCGGGCACGTCGCGCCGGAGGCCGTCGACGCCGGGCCGATCGCATTCGTCCGCGACGGCGACCGGATCAGCCTGGACGTCGCCAACGGGGTGCTCGATCTCCTGGTGGACGAGAAGGAGCTCGCCACCCGCCGGAGCGGATGGGAGCCCCTGCCTCCCCGTTACACCCGTGGCGTGCTGGCGAAGTACACCAAGCTCGTCGGGTCGGCGTCCGACGGTGCCGTGTGCGGCTGACACCGTCGGCCGGAATCTAGACGTTCTCGAGTCGGATTCCCTTGGTCTCCCTCATGAACAGGCACGCGACACCGGTGAAGACGCAGAGCACCATGATGTAGACGCTGAAGGCCCACCCGATCCCCTGCCCCACCAGGAGTTGGTTCAGGTAGGGCGAGGAACCACCGAACACCGCGACGGAGATCGAATACGCGAATCCGATCGCCTGCGTGCGGAGCTTGGTCGGGAAGCTTTCCGACAGCGTCGCGGACAGGACCGACGCGGGAATCGAGACGACCAGGAGCGCGACGGTCGTCGCCACGAGCAGCGTCCACCCCGACGACGTGATCATCGCGGTGAGCGGGAACTGCAGCACGAACATCAGCCCCGCGAACGCGAACAACATGGGCCGGCGACCGATCCGGTCCGAGAGCAGCCCCCAGAAGGGAAGCGAGACGAGCGCGATCAGCTGTGCGATGACGAGCATCCAGTAGGCGGTGTCGGGATTCATGCCCTCCTGGGTGATCGCATAGGTCGAGATGTACGACGTCCAGGTGTAGTGCGCGGCGGTGATGCCGGACGTCATACCGATCATGAGCAGCACGGCACGGACCACGGTCCGTCGAGGAATGCGGGTGTCGTCCGAGTTGTCCTGCGCGTCGAACACCTCGCTCTCCTCCATGCTCCGGCGAAGGTACAGCGCTGCCAGCGCCAGAACCGCACCGATGAGGAAGGGGATACGCCAACCCCACTGCGCGACCGCGCTCTCCGACAGCGTCGAGGTCACGACACCACCCACCGAATAGGCCAGCACGGACCCACCGAAGATCGCGATGAAGGCGACACTGCCCCACATGCCTCGACGGTTCGGCGGTGCGATCTCGCTGACGTACGAGTACGCGGTCGCGGACTCGCCACCGTGCGCAAATCCCTGAACAACGCGGGCCGCCAACAGAATCACCGAGGCCCAGACGCCGACGGACTCGTACGTGGGCATGATGCCGATCACCAGGCTGCCACCGGCCATCATGAGCATGGTGGTGATCAGGACGAATTTCCGTCCCCGCCGGTCGGCGATCCGCCCGAACACGATGCCGCCGAGCGGGCGCATCAGGAACCCGACGGCAAAAACGGCGAGCGTGGACAGCAGGGCCGACACCGGATTCGAGTTGTCGAAGACAACCGCGGCGATGAACGGCGCGAACACTGCGTAGGCGCTCCATTCGTACCACTCCAGCACGTTCCCGACCGCACTCGCCAGGAGCGACTTCTTCTTCGAGCCGATGCCCGTAGCGTTCGCCTGCCCGGGGCGTTCTCTCTCGGCAACTTCAGATGTCACGATTCTTCAGCTTTCGTCAGAATTGGTTTGCTGTGGAACGGAACTCACATCGTGGCGCCGGCGCGGCCACGGAGTTCGGTTCGGCGGATCTTGCCGGTGAGTGTCTTGGGAATGGAGTCGACGACGTGCACCTGCCGCGGCCGCTTGTAGGCCGCCAACCGGTCGCCGACGAACGCGACGAGCTCGCTCTCCGACACGTGGGCGCCGGGGTTGAGCGACACGTACGCAACGACCCTCTCGCCCTGATAGTCGTCCGGCTCGCCGGTGACACCTGCCTCGTAGACGGCCGGGTGTTCGTGCAACACACCTTCGACCTCACGTGGCCACACCTTGTAGCCGGACACGTTGATCTGGTCCTTGAGCCGGTCGACCAGGTAGACCCATCCGTGCTCGTCCATGATCGCCACGTCGCCGGTGTGGAGCCGGCCGCAGGGAAAGGTCTTCGCCGTGTCCTCCGGCCGACCCAGATATCCCGCGATGATCTGAGGCCCGGCGAGGGTCAGTTCGCCTGCCGTCCCGGCGAGGACCGGTTCGCCGTCGGCACTCACGACACGAGCGTCCAGCAGCGGTAGCGGGATCCCGATCGACAACGACCCGCTGGCCGGATCGACCGGTGCGCGGGCACCGGGAGGAACCGCGATCACCCCGGACGACGTCTCCGTCATCCCGAACGCGTTGTGGATGTAGTGCCCGAACCGCTCCTCGAACTTCCGGACGGTCGCCGGCGGGATCGGAGCACCGCCCGAGTAGAGCGCCTTGACCGATGCGAAGTGCTCCGGGGAGGCGTCGGGCACCCGGTAGAGGGCGTTGAAGACGGTGATGGATCCGATCGTGAACGTGACCCGGTGCTCGACGAACATCTCGAGCGTCACCTCGGGGTGGAACCGATTCGCGAAGACGAGTGTGCAGTCACGAATCAAGGCGACGACCGCGTTGATCACTGCACCGGTGATGTGGAACAGCGGCGCGATCGCGAAGACGACGTCGCCGTCGGCGGTGCCGACGAAGTCACCGAATGTCGTGGCGACGGCGAGCACGTTCGCATGCGTGTTGAGGCTGGCCTTGGGAGTGCCCGTCGTTCCGGAGGTGTAGGCGACGATCGCCGTATCGTCGCCCGAAACGTCCGGTCGCGGGGGACGCGCACCGCGATGGCGGGCCACGACGTTCACGAGGTCCTCACCCACCCGGCTCGTCGCCCGGACCGGATCGGCAAACACCCTCGGGTCCGACCTGTTCTGGAAGTCGAGGTCGCTCGTGGTGATCAGCCATCGGACCGAGCTGCCCCGCAACGTGTCCGCCGTTTCCTCCGCAGAACGATCCGAACAGATGACACCGACGGTGCCCGCGTCGTCGACCAGGTGCCGCAGTTCAGCTCCGCGATACATCGGGTTGAGGAGCAGGGCGGCCGCACCGATCTTCCACAGGGCCACCATCGAGATGGCGTACTGCGGGATGTTCTGCAGGTAGATCCCGACACGGTCACCCCGCCGGACCCCCTTCTCCGACAACCCGACCGCGAGCGCGTCGGACTGTTCGTCGACCTCGGCGGCGGTGAGCACACCGTCGAAGTAGCGCAGGGCCACACCATCGGGATTCGCCGCGACGCGGGCATTCCAGGCATCGACGAGCGACGCGAACGGGATCGACGGATCCGTGACCGTTCCACTCGGATACAGCGACATCCAAGGGCGTGCGTCGGGCATGGCACCAGCCCCCTTTCGGCAGTTGACAACAGGGCAACAGCAGGACTCGGGACGCGAGCAGTGGGACCCCGGCGAACCCGCCAAACTGAACAGACCGACCGATCGCTCGTTCGGGTACAGGGAGTGTTGCCTGTCACACCTGGCGTGTCAAGTGGGAGCGGGCGGCCCGGGTATCGCACATGCACCGACACAGCAGGAAACCTTGAAGGACGACGTGGTCCGCCCACGAGAATGTGCCGGACCCTCGACGAGGATCCGGCACATCGGCGAAACGGGAACTACACCTAGATCGGTCTGTAGCCGGCGCCGGGGCCACCGGTCGCGTTGATGCTGTCGATGATCGACGTCATGTTGGTGCCGAGTTCAGGACCGAGGCAGGCGACGCCGAGATAGGCATTCACCATCGCGACCAGCGTCGTCCCGACGACGACCGGTGAGCCCGAATCGCCCTCGATGACGCACATCTGCGTCCACGTCTCCTGCGATTGGAGCACGTCCCCGTACACGACGCCGCATGTGTGACCGGTGGTCCGCCCCTGCTTGCACGCGACCGCCGGGAACTGCGCCGGTGTACCGATCCCGGTGATGGTGACCTCGCCGATCGTGTTCACCGGCGCGACCTTCGCGGGATCGAATTCGATCACGGCATAGTCGTAGTCGTGGTTGGACACCGCGAAGTGCCCCACCACCCCGGCGTCGGGTGCGGACTCCGGCACCACCGCCGCCCCGGCCTCACCGCAGTGCCCCGCCGTGATGCCGACCAGCCTGCCGGCGTTGTCGTGCCCGATGGTGGTGAGCGTGCATTCGTACATGTTGTCGATCACGATTCCGGACCCACCGCCGAGAACCGCCTTCGGCGGTGCGGCGGTGGCGGTGCCGACTCCGAGCATGGCGGCGATCACCGCCAACGCCGCGAAGATCAAGGAAAGTCGCTTGAGCATGTTGCCCTCCCGGTTGGCGCTACGAATGTGCCATCGGTCGATCACCGCCACATGCCTGCGCACTACCCTGCATGCACGCCCTCGCCGCGATCATGCGCGCGCGAGTCGGCGGGACACTCTATCGGCAACCTTCCCACCTCCGTCGATGCCGACGGGCCTCGTTGACCCGATCGTCACCGAATCGCCGACTAGGTGGTCGAGCCCAACGCTTCGAGCGCCCGTCGCGCATCCTCGAGTTCCTTGCTCAATGCCTCGATCCGCTGTTCCGCAGCCTCACGAGCAGCGGAGATGACCGATTGGACGGCCTCGAGCGCGACGGGCTCCCCGAGTTCGCGGACGGCGCGATCCACCGCGTCCGGACTGACCGGAACCGCCTTGCTCGGGCGCTTCGCACCATGCGCGACGGTGACCGTCCACTCGTTCTCGGGGCCGGCGTGAATCGTCACGCTCACGCTGCCCGCCGCGACCTTCTTGGTTCGGCGGGGTGCAGGCGCGGCGCTGGGTGCCGGTGCGGGAACCGCGGGAACGGACACCGACTCGGCCTTCGCAGCCGGCGCTGCCGCGCGCACCGGCGCGGGTGCCGCGGCCGGCGTGGGTCGCGCCGCGGGACGCGGGGTGGAGACCTGGGCGGGCACCGGAGCCGGGGCCGGGGTCGGGGCGACCTTGCGCGCGGTCGCGGGCTTGGCTGCAGCCTTGGCGGGGGGCTCGGGCGCCGTGCGCGTCATGCGCAGTTCCTCCGCCTCGAACGGCAGTTCGTCGTTGACTCCCTTGGGGCGGATGATGACCGTATTTCCTTCCACGGAAACAACTTTGGCCGAGCATCCCGCCTCGATACCGAGGCTGGGCGTGGCTTCGCGGAGGTACACGGTGGCGCGCTTCCCCTCGGCGACGGCCGCGGCCAGTGCCTCGAGGTTCTCCGCGGTGAGGTGTTCCGGTGACGAGCCTGATCCGGAACGTCTGCGGGGCGGCATGATGTGGATCCTCCTGAATACCTACAAGAACACTGAAACCAAGAACACTGAAACCAAGAACGCTGAAACCTACCCCGCTACTCTGGCACAGCCCACCGACAGCCCCACCGACCCGCAGGTCGGCGGAAGCGACCACTCGTCCCGGATCGGTGATTCACTCTTGGGGCAATTCGTCGCGAAAGGGGCCTGCCGTGGAGCTCTCCGAGAACCTCGATGCCGGTGTGCTCGGCGTCATCCAGTCGGAGGTCGAGCAGACGCTACTCGGTGGCCCGCGGCGATACACCCGGGACCAGATTGCCGAGCTCGCCGACGTGCCCCTCGAGCGGGCGCAGCGGTTGTGGGTGTCGATGGGATTCGCGATCGACGCGGATCCGGACGCCGTGATGTTCACCGACGGCGACGTCGCCGCCCTGCGCGCCCTGGTGGGTTTCGTGGACGGTGGAGCGCTGGCCCCCGATGCCGCGGTCGCCGCCACCCGGGCGCTGGGGCAGTCCATGTCCCGGCTGGCCGAGTGGCAGGTTGCGGTACTGAACTCGCACCTGGCCGACGAGCTGGCCACCGCCCACGCACAGTCCGGCACGCTCGACGAGCAAGCCCTGCGGACCGCGGTCGGGTCGCTCACATCGCAACTGCTGCCCACCGTCGAAGCACTGCAGTCGTATGTGTGGCGGCGGCATCTGGCGGCGGCCACCGCGCGCCGGTCCGGCAGTGTCGGCGAGGACACCAGCCACCGGGCACTCGTCGTGGGGTTCGCGGACATGGTCGGGTACACGAGTCTGACGCGTCGGATCCGCGTCGACGACCTGAGTTCACTGCTCGAGGAGTTCGAATCGCAGACGACGTCGATCATCACGCAGGGCGGCGGGTGGGTGGTCAAGAACGTCGGCGACGAAGTGATGTTCGCGGCGGAGAAGGCGGCCGACGCGGCGCGGATCGCGCTGGCGCTGCAGTACGCGGCGCACACCGACACGGATCGACCCGACCTTCGGGTGGGGCTCGCGGCGGGATCGGTGCTCATGCGGTTCGGCGATCTGTTCGGCGAGGCGGTCAACATCGCGGCACGACTGACGAGCGCAGCCCGGCCGGGAACCGTCCTGGTGGACGCGGAACTGGCGGCGATGCTCGCCGACGACGACGGCGTCACGCTCAGGTCGTTGCGGCCGCTCCGGGTCCGCGGGTACTCGCGGCTGCGCGCGTTCGCGCTGCGGCCCGGCCGCGGTCCGGACGGTCCGTGACGCGGGTCAACTGCCGTCCGACGGGGTGTCCGCCGCCGTCTGCGAACCTCGGGCCGCGAGGAAGTCGTCGACGATCCGCACACAGGCGTCCGGCCCCAGCGGTGCGAGGGTTGCCAGCTTGGTGAAGACGAGCGGTCCGACCAGTTGCGCGAGGGCGAGGTCGTAGTCGAAATCGCCCAGGGTCCGGCGCGCCTCGTCGGTGCCGAGCACGCGATCGAACGCGGTGCGGTACTGCACGACGACATGCTCGCGCAGCGACCTGAGTTCCGGCTTGTCCGCGTGGGGATGGTCGACCCCCTCCAGATCGGACGCGCTCGAGTAGTCGTCGAGCGCCGGCCCCATTCCCAGCCAGCACAGCGCGGTCACCTGCATCGGCGCCTCTTCGATCAGCCGGGCCTGGCTCACCATCAACTCGACCAGTTGCGTCCGCAGATCGC
Organism: Rhodococcus sp. TAF43; assembly: GCF_052113525.1. Lineage (NCBI taxonomy): Bacteria > Bacillati > Actinomycetota > Actinomycetes > Mycobacteriales > Nocardiaceae > Rhodococcus > Rhodococcus sp. TAF43. The sequence goes on along the minus strand of NZ_JBFRDL010000004.1, from coordinate 94,603 downwards.
CCGACAACGGGACCGCGGGGGCGGGCGGGATGAGCCGTCCGAAGGCCGCCGCCACCAGTTCGGTACCGCTGTCGAAATGCCGGTAGAGCGTCGCCCGCGCCACCTTCGCGAGTTTCGTGACGGCATCGATCGTGACGGCGTCGGTGCCCCCCTTCGCGAGAAGCGTGGTCGCGGCGTCGAGCAACCGCGCACGTGAACGCGCCTTTCGCGGATCCTGCTCCGACTCCGCCACTTCCGCTACGTCACCAGCCATCCGTCATCACCTCTTGTGGAACCGTCAGTTCACCTACGATACTGACAGTCTTGTTTCGTACGGGGAGGCCCGCATGGCTGGAAAGTACACCGGAAACGCGGAGCGGATGACGTGGGGCCAGATCTGGACCCTCACCGTGTCGTGCGCAGCGGTGGCCCTCGTCGTGGCGGCAATGGCAGCCCTCAACACCGCGCTGCCCGACCTCGCCCGCGACACCGGGGCCACCCAGTCCCAGCTCACCTGGATCGTCGACGGCTACACCCTCACCCTCGCGTGCCTGCTGCTGCCGGCCGGTGCGCTGGGCGATCACTACGGCCGCCGTGGGGTGCTGGTGTTCGGCCTGTTCGTGTTCGGGGTCGCCTCCGCCCTGCCGATCCTGGTCGATTCCCCCGCCTGGCTGATCGGCGCCCGCGCGGTCGCGGGCATCGGCGCGGCGTTCGTCATGCCGGCGACACTGTCCATCCTGACCGCGAGTTTCCCGGCCGCGCAGCGTTCCAAGGCCGTCGGCATCTGGTCCGGCGTCGCAGGATCCGGCGGTATCGCCGGTCTCATCGGCTCCGGACTGCTGCTCGAGCAGTGGTCCTGGCACTCGATCTTCGTCGGGCTCGCGGCCGTCTCGGCCGTGCTGTTCGCGCTGTCCTTCACGATCCCGTCGTCCCGCGACGAACACCCGTCGGCGTTCGATATCCGTGGCGGCGTGCTCATCGCCGGGGCGATCGGGGTGTTCGTGCTCGGCATCATCGAGGCACCGCAACGCGGGTGGCTCGACCCGCTCGTGCTCGCGGCCATCGTCGGTGGGCTCGCCGCGGCCGCTGTGTTCGCGATGGTCGAACTCCGCGTGGCGCACCCCCTCCTCGACGTCCGACTGTTCCGCAACCGTACCTTCGGTGTGGGATCGACTTCCCTTCTGCTGCAGTTCTTCGCGACGTTCGGTCTGTTCTTCCTCATCGTCCAGCACCTGCAGTTGGTCCTGGACTACTCGCCGCTGCAGTCGGCCCTCGCACTGGCCCCGATCGCCGTCGTGGTGCTCGCGCTGTCGGTGCTGGCACCGCTGCTCATTCCGCTGCTGGGGCTGCGGGCGATGACGTTCGGAGGCCTCACGGTCATGGCTGTGTCGCTGGTCCTGCTGGGTCGGCTCGACGAGACCAGTTCGTACCTGGATGTCGCCGTGCCGCTCGTGGTCGCCGCCTTCGGGCTGGGGCTGTGCACCGCGCCCGCGACCACGGCCATCGTGCAGAACACCCCGACCGCCAATCAGGGTGTCGCGTCCGCGGTCAACGACGCCACCCGCGAGATCGGCGCCGCGATCGGCGTGGCACTGGCGGGCAGCATCCTCGCAGCCGGTTACGGACGGCACATCCAGCCCGCGGTCGATGCCGTCCCCGAGCAGGCCGAGCAGCCCGTCGGCGACTCGCTCGCGGCCGCGCTCGAGGTCTCCAAACTCGCGGGCCCGCAGGGGGATCAGCTGGCCGAGTTCGCGAAGGAGTCCTTCCTGCACGGTATGCAGGAGGCCTCGTTCGTACTCGCCGGGGTCCTGTTCGTCACCGCAGTCGTGCTCGGTGTGTGGGCGCCGGGCGGACGCGGCATCGCCACCGCACCCGAACCGGAGAACGCCGACGTGCTCGCCGAGGTCGACTGATCGGACGGGCGTCCGGCGGTCAGTGGGTGGCGGCCCGCGCCGACACCTTGCCGGTCGCATCGGCGTGGAAGAGTGCGTCGTTGTAGTGACATCCCGGAGGCACCCACTCGAACGTCTTCTCTTCCGAGAACTTGTAGTAGAGGGCGCGCCGACCCGCATTCCGGCCGACGGGTGGTGGGGTGCTGTGCATGAGGTCGCCGAAGTGGAGAGTGAGGTCACCCGGCTCGGTCTCGAGCCTGACGACGGGCAGGTTGCGCTCCTCACCCCACTGCAGCCAGTGGTTGGTGTACCGGTGCGAGCCCGCCAGGACCATGAGCTGACCGTTCTCGGGATCGGCGTGGTCGAGCTGGATTCCGGCCTGGATGAGCGGGCACAGAACCGGGTGGCCACCGATGCCGTCATCGGTGTGCCAGCCGAGATCGCCGTCACCCTTGACGATGTCGGAGGACTTGACGAAGACCATCGGCCCGTCCAGACGGTCGTCGCACACGCGGAAGGCAGGGTTGCCCAGGCGCGCGAATTCGGTCATCCGAGGTTCGAAACAGAGTTCCTGCAACACCTCCGAATGGCGACCGAGGTAATTGATGCGGGTGACCACTTCGTCACCGTCGGCATTGAGCGACCACCACGAGTACGGATCGCCGGGGGTCGTCCGGGACCGCACGAACTCGACCTCTTCGCGGAACGTCGCGATCTCCTCCGGGGAATACACCTCCTTGACGTGCAGGAATCCCGCGGTGTCGAGGAAATGGCGCATCTCGTCGCGATCACCGTCGACCGGGAAGCGACGAAGCAGGTCGAGGGGCTCGCCGTCGAGCCCGACGAGCGTGTCCCGCACGGCATCGGTGTAGATCGGCCGGCCCGAGATCAGGGACCGTGTGGCCGGCTGCCATCGCTTCCAGCCGTCGAGGCTGCCCCGCACCACCGTCGCGCGCTCGGTGCGAACGGAACCGCTCGCCGTCAACAGCTCGTTCAGGTACGACGAGAACGTCGTCTCGTCGAGTTCGACGAGCGTCTCGGCATTCTGCTCGCCCTCCACCACCCGGATGCCGTCAGCCGTGGCGGCCCAGGTGAACGCCCGGCCGCCGGGAACCCGGAAGCCCAGCGGTGGCACACCCGCGAGATCATCGACCAGCAGCAAGGCGTTTCGGGCGTTCAGTGCCGGCAGCTGGATCGTGTGGAACTCGTCGAACGAATACCGCGGGAAGGAATCCGCGATTGCCTCGACCCAGGGAAGACCTGTTCCTCGCGTATCGGTGCCCATTCCACACTCCTTCGACGCTTCTTGTTCTCTCCAGATGGTCCACGGAACGAGCCGATTTCGATCTCCAACGCGCCGAGCGGCGGGGATCAGCCCACGCGCGCCGATCGTGGGATCGGGATCGGGATGGCCTCCAACAGCTTCCGGGTGTAGTCCTCCCGCGGATGGTCGTAGATGTCGCTGACGGTGCCGGTCTCGACGACCTCGCCGGCTCTCATCACCATCACCCGGTCGGCGATCACCTCGATGAGCGCCAGGTCGTGGCACACGAACAGGTAGGCCAGGCCGAGTTCCTCCTGCAGGTCCCGCAGCAGGTTGAGGACCTGCGCGCGAACCGAGACATCGAGCGCGGCAACGGGTTCGTCGCAGACGATCATCTTCGGTTCGAGCGTCAACGCCCTCGCGATCGCGACACGCTGGAGCTGACCGCCGGACAACTCGGCCGGATACCGTCCGAGGTAGCGGGAGCCGATTCCGACCTTGTCGAGCAACTCGCGGACGCGTTGTGTGCGGGCGACGCGATCGAGGTCGGAGTGCACGAGCAGCGGTTCGGCGACCGCGTCGGCCACGGTCATCCGGGGGTCGAGGGAGGAGTGCGGGTCCTGGAAGATCATCTGCATGCCGCGGCGCATCTCGCGCAGCCGGGCCGGTTTCGCCGCCCGAACGTCCTCGCCGTCGAAGGTGACGGTGCCGGAATCGGGTTCGATCAGGCGCAGCACCATCCGACCGACGGTGGACTTGCCGGCCCCGGATTCTCCGACGACAGCGAGACATTCGCCGGCATCGAGTGTGAACGAGACATCCCGCACCGCATGGGTCCACCCGGTTCTCCGGCCGAGGAAGTCGCGACGGGTGGAGAACGATTTGGTCAGGTTCGTGACCTCGAGCAGGCTCATGGGGCCTCCACTGCTTGCAGTTGCAGATCCGTCACACGCAGGCAGCGCGCTGCCCGGCCCGCGGTCGTGTCGGTCAGCGCGGGATGCGTGGTGTCGCACAAACCGGCGCGGGCGTGGGTGCAGCGGTCGTGGAAGTGGCAGCCCACCGGCCACTCGCCGGCAGCGGGGATCCGGCCCGGGATCGCGGCGAGGCGTCTGTCGGCACCCCGGCCCGGACGCGGGATCGAGGCGAGCAAGCCGGACGTGTAGGGGTGCTGCGGGCGGAAGAACACCTCGGCGGCGCGGCCGTCCTCGATCACCTCGCCCGCGTACATCACCACGACTCGCTCGCACAGTTCCGCGACGACGCCGAGGTCGTGGGTGACGAACAGCAACGCGACCCCGGTCTGCTCCTGCAGGTCCCGGAGCAGATCCAGGATCGTTTCCTGCACAGTCACATCCAGCGCGGTGGTGGGCTCGTCCGCGATCAACAACCTCKGGTTGCAGGCCATGACCATCGCGATCATCACCCGCTGGCACATGCCGCCGCTGAACGCGTGCGGATACTCCCGCACCCGCTCCGCGGCCCGCGGAATCTGCACCAACTCGAGCATCTCGACCGCACGCGCCATCGCGGCCTTGCGGTCCAGCCCCAGGTGCTTACGCACCGACTCGGCGATCTGATCGCCCACCGTGTAGGCGGGATTGAGGCTGCGGATGGGCTGCTGGAAGATCATCCCCATCCCGGTGCCCCGCAGCTTGCGCCACTCCGTGGCGGGCAGCGCCGTCAGGTCCCGCCCGTCGAACTCGACGCTGCCGTTCGAGACCCGCCCACCGGTGTCCGGGGTCAACCCCATCACCGCGAGTGAGGAGACCGTCTTGCCCGATCCCGATTCACCCACCAGTGCAACGGATTCACCCGCGGCGACGTCGAACGACACATCCTGGACCGCGGTGACCCAGTCCTTGCGGCCGGCGCGGAACTGCACCGTGAGGTCGCGCACCCGCAGCAGGGGCACGGTGGGATCGGCTCCCGGGTTCAGCGGACGGGTGAGGGTGTCAGTTGCTGCCATTGCGACTCCTCGTCAGGGCGCGGCGCACACCGTCGCCGAGGTAGGTGAACGCGAGCACGGTCAGGAAGATCATCACGCCGGGCGGCCACACCAGGTAGGGCGCGAGCTGCATGTTCGACGCGGCCGTGGACAGCATCGACCCCCAACTCGCGGCCGGCGCCTTCGAGCCGAGACCGAGGAAGCTCAGACTCGCCTCCGCCGCCACGGCGGTGCCGAGCGAGACCGAGATGACCAGCACGATCGGCGGCATCACGTTCGGCAGGATGTGCCGGACGATGGTGCGGGACGTGGTGCAGCCCAACGCGACCGATGCCTCGATGTAGGTGTCGCCCCGCACGTCCATCGTCGATGCCCGGGCGACACGGAAGAACCGCGGGGCCATCACCAGACCGACCGCGAGCATCGCATTGGTGATCCCCGAACCGAGGACCGCGACGATCGTGATCGCCAGGACCAGCGACGGCGCACTCATCAGTGCGTCCATGATCCGGGTCAGGACGGTATCGACCCAGCCCCCGCTGTAGCCGGCGATCACACCCAACGGCAGACCCAGCACCAGCGCGAGCGCCACCGCCTGCAACGACGCCTGTAGCGAGATCCGGGCACCGTAGATCAACCGGCTCAACACGTCCCGGCCGTAGTCATCAGTCCCCAACCAGTGCACCGACGACGGTGGCTGCAGCCGTGCGAGCAGATCCTGCGCATACGGATCGTAGGGCGCCAGCAGCGGCGCGAAGACCGCCATGACCACCAACAGCAGCACGAACGCCCCCGCCACCGTCGCCGCGGGGCGGCGACGCACGAAACCCCAGACTCGGCCGGCGACGCCGGGAGTGCTGTCGCCGAGCGCTTCGGTAGGCAATGTCGATGTCATGCGCGCACCTTCGGATTGAAGTAGCCGTACGAGATGTCGACCAACAGATTCACGATCACCACCACACACGTGGTGAACAGCACGAACCCGAGCAGCACCGGCACGTCATGGTTCTGCACACTGTTGACCGCGAGCGATCCCATGCCCGGCATGCTGTAGATGATCTCGATCGTCACCGCACCGCCGAGCACCTCGGCGACCCGGAATCCGAGCACGGTCACCACCGGGATACACGCGTTCTTGAGCCCGTGTTTGAGGACGACGCTCGCCTGACCCAACCCGCGTGCCTTCGCGTTGAGGATGTAGTCGCTGCCCATCACCTGCCCGAGGGACGACCGCAACTGCAACGTCACCTCCGCGGCGGGCAGCAGCGCCAACGCGACACCCGGTAGCACCAGATGCTGGAACCACGGCACCACACCGTCCGAGAGCGGCGCGTAGCCGAATGCGGGGAAGATCTGGTTCGACACCGCGAACAGCGACACCAGGACCAGGCCGAACCAGAATGCCGGGATCGCGATYGCAACAGACGCGATCACGTTGATACCGCGGTCGACMACGCCACCCGGACGCAGCGATCCCAGCACCCCGAGAATCACACCGATCACGACGGCCAGCACCATTGCGAACCCGACCAGCGAGAGCGTGGTCGCCATGCGCCGGAACAGAAGTTCGGCCACCGACTGGTCCGACAGCAGCGACACCCCGAGATCACCGCGCAGCACCGACCCGACCCAGTCCAGATACCGCACGAACACGTTCTGATCCAGATTCAGCGTGGCCCGCAACTGCTCGAGCCGCTCCGGGGTCGGGTCCTCCCCCGCGAGGATCACCGCCGGATCACCCGGTGCCAGATCGATCAACAGAAAAATCAACAACGGTACGACCAACAGCAGCGGAATCGCCGCCAGCAACCGTTTTCCGGCATAGCGCAGCATCTTCGGCCTCTCGGCAGGTATCGGTGTTCGGTGCGACTACTTGGTGATGCCCACGTGACGGACGTCGAAGATGCCCAGATTCACCCAGGGCATGTTCTCGGTGCCGACGACCTTCGCAGTGGAGATGGTCGCGTTCGTCTGGTTGCAGATCGGCACGAACATCGCCTCCTTCAACGTCAGGTCCCAGATCTCGTGATACATCGGGGCCCGCTCGTCCTGCGACAGAGTCGGATTCGCAGCCTTCGCGGCAAGCTCCGCGATCTGCGGGTTGCCGTTGGCCAGGTCGTACGGGCCGGTCACGAAGGTGTTGACCGTCTCGGCGGGATCCACCTTGGGGCTGAAGCTGTTGGAGACCATCGACTGGAAGTCACCGGCGATGTAGCGGGGTTCGTTCTGCGTGTTGGGGACCGGGTTGAGTTCCGCGTCGATGCCGGCCTGCGACAGCGTCGACTGGATGACGTTCGCCGGCTTCTCGGTGTTGGTGCCCGCCGCGAAGGTCAGCGTGACCTTGGCTCCGCCGGCCGCCTGCACCAGGCTCTTCGCCTTCTCGAGATCGAACTGGTACGGGTACTGGTAGGACGGGTCGGCCGCCCAGCTACCGGCCGGATACAGCTGACGGTTCGGGGTGCAGGTGTCGGAGAACAACGCGCTGATCGCCGCGGGATCGATCGCCGACGCCACCGCCTGCCGCACCTCGGGCTTCGCGAGATCACCCTGCGCCCGCATGAACACGCCCAGGACGTTCCGGAAGGGAACCTCGGTGACGTCCAGCGTGCCACTCTTGGACAACGAGTTCGCCTCGACGATCTCGTTGGCGGAACTCACCCAGCTCAGATCGGTGGCGCCGGTCTTGAGCCCGTTGAGTCGGGTACTCGCGTCGGAGATCCACTTGAACTCCATGCCCGCGACCTTGCCGGCCTCGGGGTCCCAGTTCGTACCGTCCGCACGGGCCAGGGTGACCGACTCCTCGGGAACGTAGGCCGTCACGACGTACGCACCGGATCCGCTCTGGCCCGGGTTGTTACGCAGATCGGTCTTCGCCTCGATGGCCTTCGGGCTGACCATCATTCCGACGTTGCTGCTGAACACGCCGGGTAGTTCCACACCGGTGCCGGGTGCCAACTGCAGACGGACGGTGCTGTTGTCGACCACGTCGACCGAGGTGATGTTCTTCAGCGCGGCGACGACCGTGCTGCCCTCCATGGTCTTGCCGCGCTCGATGTTCGCGGCCACCGCCGCCGCATCGAACGGAGCGCCGTCGTGGAAGGTGACGCCCTGGCGCAGCTTCAGCTCGAGGTAGGAACCGTCCGGAGCGAACTCCCACGACTCGGCCAGGCCCGGCTGGAGATCGCCGTTTTCGTCCACCACCGTCAGCCGGTCGAAAACCGGTGTGAGGTAGCCCCATCCGCCGTAGCTGGTCTGCATGTACGGGTCCAGGTTGCGGGTGGGCGCGCTCGCCGTGACCCGCAGGATCGCGGTGGGGTCGAGGTCACCGGATGCATCGGACGTCGTCGAAGACGAAGCCCCACCACCACATCCGGCGAGAACCGCGGCGGCCGTAGCCAGCACAGCCAGGTTCCTCGACCTGCGAAGCCACTTGTCCATCATGCAATGCCTCCTGAAGATCCACGACGAATCGGCTCGTCCCGCACGCGTGATCGCGCTTTCCTTCGCGCGCGGCTGGAATCGGACCACCTACCCGACCGGTCGGGTCGACTCGGACGGTTCGCGCCATCATCGGAGCTACTGGGGAGTAGCCCGAAAAAGTTGCAGCAAAGGATGTTTCGGACCTTTGCCGCCGCCGAATGGGACCCTAGCAGGCCGCGGCATTCAGCGTGCGGCAAATCACACCGGAGTGGAATCGTGGATTTTGCAGACCCGGCCGTGCTCGTTCCGAGCAGCCGGAACAGGCGCGCGACAGAACATCGTGCGCCTTCCGAATACAGTGTATGGCAATGGTTTTCACATAGTTCAGATCCGCTCGACGATCGCCCCGGACGCCATAGCCCCGCCGGCACAGACGGCGACCAGCGCACGTTCGCCGTCACGGCGCTCGAGCTCGTCCATCACCGCGGCAATCAGTCGCACGCCCGACGACCCGACAGGATGGCCCAGAGCGATGGCTCCGCCGTTGACGTTGAGACGGTCCTCGTCGACGCCGTGCACCCGGGCCATGGACATGGGCACCGCCGCGAAGGCCTCGTTGACCTCGAAGAGATCGATGTCCTTGACGGACAGGCCTGCTCGGTCGAGCAGGTACTCGGTGGCCTGCACCGGACCGTCCAGGAGGAAGTGCGTCTCCGCGCCGATGAGGCACTGCGCGACGATCCGGGCACGCGGGCGCAACCCGAGCTCCCGGGCGACGTTCTCGTCCATCAGCACCGCGGCCGCGGCGCCGTCGGAGATCTGCGACGAGGTCCCCGCGGTGTGCAGCCCGCCCTCGAGAACGGGGTTCAGGCGCGCGAGTGCCTCCATCGACGTCTCCCGCAGGCCCTGGTCACGGGACACCGCGGTGGGCGCCTGCCCGTCCGCGCCGGGAACCTTCACGGGGATGATCTGGCCGTCGAATCGACGGTCCTCCCACGCGGCGGCCGCACGCTGCTGCGACCGTAGGCCGAACGCGTCGAGGTCCTCGCGCGTGAATCCCCGTCGCCTCGCGATTCGGTCGGCGCCCTCGAACTGGGCCGGGATGTCCACACTCCAGCCCGGCGGCTTGGGGCTGCCGAAGTCGCCGCTGATGTTGGACAGCAGAGGCACCCGGGACATCGCCTCGACGCCGCACGCCATGCCCGCATCGATGACGCCGGCAGCGATCTGGGCCGCGATCAGATTCACCGACTGCTGACCGGAACCGCACTGCGAGTCGATCGTCGTCACGCCCGTCCGCTCCGGCAGGCCCGCGTGCAGCCACGCGTTGCGACTGACGTTCGACGCCTGCTCGCCCGCCTGGGTGACGCAGCCGCCGATCACCTGCTCGATGATGTTCGGATCGAGATTCAGACGCTCGAGCAGTCCCGACTGGACCGCACCCAGAAGTTGCGCGGCATGCAGGCCGGACAGCCAGCCACCACGTCGACCGATCGGCGACCTGGCCGCATCGACAATCACCGGTATACCCATTGCAGTCCTCCTCGAGCAGCGCGAACGTCTGGAACGTGATTCTTGATACCGAGGAATCCACGGCCGTTGTGGCGCAAGTCTCACTGGGTGGTAACGGTCGACATTCCAATCTCGTCCCGCTCGCCGCCGCGCACGGGACGCACGTGCGATCGGTCGAGATCCCGGATGTCGCGCACACCGAGGAGCGTCAGACCCCGCTCGATCTCCGACTTCAGGATCGTCAGCACGTGCTCGACGCCGCGGTCGCCTGCCACCGCCATCCCGTACAGGCACGGTCTGCCGATCAGCACCGCGTCCGCGCCGAGTGCGAGCGCCTTGAGCACGTCCGTGCCGCGCCGGATCCCGCCGTCCAGGAGCACCTCGGCCCGCCCGGCGACCGCGTCGGCCACCGCCGGCAGCGCCGACACCGACGGCACACAGCCGTCCAGTTGGCGGCCACCGTGATTCGACACGACGACGCCGTCGAGACCGAGGTCGACAGCGCGGACGGCATCTTCCGCGCGCAGCACCCCCTTGATGTAGAGGCGGCCGTGCCAGTTGTCCCGCATCCAGGCCAGGTCGTCCCAGTTCAGCCGCGACTGCACGAGGTGCCGCTCCTGGATCTCGATCGAGGCGAGCGCCGCGGTCACGCCGTCGCCGGACGCGAGGTTGCGGCCGCCGATCCGCCGATGCCGCACGACGTCGTAGGCCCATCTCGGGTGCCGGGAGACGTCGAGCAGTCGGCGTGGCGTCAGGACGGGCGGCACGCCCATCCCTTCGCGCTTCTCGCCCTCGCGGTTGCCGACGGTCGGGACGTCGACCGTGACGAACAGCGACCGGAAGCCGGCGGCCCACGCGCGGCGCATCAGGGCCGCGGCCACCCCGCCCGCACCGGGGTACAGCTGGAACGCGTGCGACTCGGTGGCCGCGTCGGCGACCTCCTCGACCGACCACGTCGATGCCGTGCTCACGACGCAGCGGGTTCCCACGCGCTCCGCCGCGCGGATCGCGTCGAGGTCTCCACTCCACCGGGTGAGGCCGTTGAAGCCGGTGGGCGCGGTGAGCACCGGCATCGAGAGCGGCAGCCCGGCCACCTCGGTGGCGAGGTCGTGGGTGTGGTGGCCGGCCAGGACACTCGGCACGAGCCACCAGTCGTCGAACGCCGAACGGTTGCCCGCGACGGTGCGCAGGTCGTCGGCCCCGCCCTCGACATAGGTCCACACCATGCGCGGCAGACGTCGTCGCGCGGCACGGCGGTAGTCCTCGACGTTGAGCAACTCGTCGGAGTCCTGCCAGCGCCAGTCGAACCCGAAGGCCTTCATCGGGACACCGCCACACGGGATCCGTCGGTTCCGTCGGCGTACGCCGCGATCTTCCGCACCGCGGCGGCCCAACAGCGGTCGCGGACGTCGTCGGTGATGCCCGCCGCGTGCGGTGTCACCACCACCCCCGGTGCGGTCCACAGACCGTGATCGGCGGGCAGCGGTTCGGGATCGGTGACATCGAGGATCGCGTACACGCGCTCCTCGCGGGTTGCCGCGAGCAGTGCCTCCGTGTCCACGAGCTCGCCGCGTCCTGCATTGACCAGCACCGCACCGTCCTTCATCGTCGCGAGGAACACCGCATCCACGAGGTGCACCGTCGAATCGTCGAGCGGCAGCGCCAGGATCACGACGTCCTGGTCACCGAGTTCGGCCCGGCCGCGTTCGACGTCCACGACCCCCGCACGCGCCGTCCGTCCGACCAGGGTGACCGTACAACCGAACGGTTCGAGTCGTCGGCGAAGGTTCTCGCCGATGTCGCCCGCCCCGAACACGAGCACGCGCCTGTCCGACAACGTCCCGGTGGGGTGCGCCTGCCACCGCTGCTCCTGCTGCTTGATCCGGTAGCCCGCCAGATCGCGGACGTGGGCGAGCAATTGCGCGACGACCCACTCGGYCACCACCCCGCCGTGCGCCCGGTCCGCGTTCGACACGCGCACGCCGTCGGGCACGACGTTCGTCCAGCGCTCGACGCCCGAACTGAACAACTGCACCATCCGCAGCCGGGGCAGCTGCGCGAAGAGGGGGCCGGCATCCACGGGATCGAATCGGTGCGCCACCAGAACCTCCGCGTCGCACGCGATGTCCGGCAGCCGACGGCTCTCCGGGTCATATACGACGGCGCAGACGTTCGGCACCTGCGCGAGGGCCGAGATGCCGCGCTCCTCGGGAACGAGCACCAGGATCGGCGTCATCGGACGATCTCCGCGCCCTCGGCCCTCCGCGCCGCCACCCGCGCGAGGATGTCGGCCGGCCAGATCGGCCGCGCATGCCGGCGATAGTGCTCCCAGGTCGCCTCGAGTACCTCGGATTCGGTACAGCCGCCCAGCAACTCGGCCCAGTAGTACTCGTCGAGGCGTTCGCCGGGTGCACGCCGCTCGATCCCGGAGATGATCCGGATGACCTCGCGGCACGTGAAGATGTCCGCCGCTCGTTCCGCCGAGGCGGGACGGACCTCGGCCGGGCCCGCTCCCGTCCCCTCCGCGATCGATGGCACGGTCATCGCGGCCTGGACAGGATCTTCTCGGCGAGAACCGGATCCGCCCGCAGCCCCGAACGCACCGCCGCCTCCCAGAAGCCGTGGTACCCGTTGCCGTCGTTCTTCAGTTGCCGGTCGAGCCACCAGTCCGGGAGCGACGTCTTGTCGGGACCGCCGGCCACCCGCACCATCCATGCGTTCTTGCAGCGTTGCTCGAGGGCGACCGCACGGAGGAACACTGCCCGCGCGGTGTCCGCGATGACGAAGACGCCGTGTCCACCCAGCAGCGCCCGATCCGCGTCGCCGATCGCGCGGACCGCCTTCTCGGCGGCCTCCATGCTGTTGACGGCGCCGTCGTACTCGTCGACGAGAACCAACTCACCCCCGCCGAGGCTGGAGCTCTGGTCGTACGCCGGCGGCACCTCCTTGATGTCGCCCCACACCGTGCCGTACTCGGAGTGGTTGTGCAGTGCGTACACCACGTCCGGGCGGGCGTTGTGCAGCGCCAGATGCAGCGGGATGCCGAGCGGTACCGGCCAGGATCCTTCGATCAGTTTGCCCTGCAGATCGATTCGGAGAATGTCCTCGGGGTACATCTCCTCCCACGTCAGCAGCCACGGATTGCACAGCAGCGTGCCGTCGCCGAGGTTGTAGGTGATGTGACCGGCCAGGTGGTCGCGGTATCCCTCGTTCCAGAGGGTGCGGCCGAGCATCACGATCTCCTCCCGGGGATCGAGTTCCGGGATCAGGCGATCTGCGGTCGGTGTGAATGTCATTGACGTTTCTCCTCTCGGTCCCGAGGCGTGCCGGCCTCGGGTGGTGCTGGGCCTGGGTGTCGGGTTCAGGCGAGTCGCCCGCACCGCCAGGGCTCGAGGAACTCCCCGACGGCCCTCACGACATCGGCGGGAGAGTCGTCGATGAAGAAGTGTCCTCCCGGAATCGGTTCCCCAGTCACGTTGTGCGCGAATCTCTTCCATACGTTGAGCGGATGCTCACGCCGGGCGAGCAGACCCCGGTCGCCCCACAGGACGAGGACGGGGCAGGTGATCCGGCGGCCGACGTCGAGCGCGTCGTGTTCGAGGTCGACCGACGCGCCGGCTCGATAGTCCTCGCACGTCGCGTGGACCACGGCCGGATCCCGGAAGTAGCTCTTGTAATGTTCCACGTCCTCGTCCGACATCGAGGTCGGTGCCCCTCCGGCCAGACCCAGCACGTTCTCCATCCAGGCATCCGGATTTCCGTCGATGAGCTGCTCGGCGAGCCGGTGCGGCCGGATCAGGAAGAACCAGTGGAAGTACGCCGTGGCCAGCTGCCGATCGGTGGTCGCGTAGACCTCCGAGGTCGGCAGGATGTCCAGCAGCGCCGCCTGTGCCACCGTCTCCGGATTATCCAGACACATGCGATGCACGACCCGGGCACCCCGATCGTGGCCGGCGACCGCAAATCTCTCGAAGCCCAACCTGCGCATGACTTCCACCTGGTCGCCGGCCATCGACCGCTTGGAGTACGTCGCATGGGCGTCGTCGCCCGCCGGCTTGCTGCTCTCGCCGTAACCACGAAGATCGGTGGTGACGACCGTGAAACGGTCGGCGAGTTCATCGGCAACCCGCTGCCAGACTCGCCGCGTCTGCGGGTAACCGTGCAGCAGCAACAGCGGCGGCCCCGAGCCCACCACCCGAGTGGCGATCTCCACGTCACCCACGTCGACGAGCAAGCCCCTCCCCCTCAGCCTCGGGGAAGGACGATCTCGGGCAGCGGATGCCGGTACAGCTTGGCGGCGTTCTCGCTGCACATCATTCGCAGGTCCTTCGCGGGGAACCCGCCCCAGTACTGCTCGACGACGCTCTGCGTGTGCGGCCACGTGCCGTCCCCGTGCGGGTAGTCGGTCTCGAGCATGATGTTCTCGACTCCGATCACGTCGCGCAGCGCGATCGTCGACGGGTCGTCGAGCGTGCAGAACCAGAAGTTGCGGCGCAGGATGTCCGCCGGACGGTCGGCCCAGCCCAGGCCGTAGCCCGATCGGTCGATGATGTTGTCCAGTCGGTCGATCAGCATCGGCACCCACCCGATCCCACCCTCGCTCATCGCGATCTTGAGCGTGGGGTGGTCCTTGGGATAGCCCGACCACAGCCACTCGCTGCAGGCGGCGAGGGAGAGCTGCCCGAACATCGTGGCGCCCAACTGGAGTCCGGGCGCACCCTGCGGGTACTGGTACATTCCGGAGCTGCCCACGTGCAGGGAGATGACGGTGTCGGTGTCGACGCACGCCTGGATGATCGGGTCCCAGTGGTCGCGATCCCACAGGGAGGGAAGCCCGATCGCGTGCGGACGCTCGGGGAAGGTCACCGAGGTGAAGCCGCGCTCGGCGTTGCGCTCGATCTCCTTGACGGCCTCGACCGGATCGGTGAGATAGGTGATGCCGCCGGGGATCACACGGGTCGGATACTCGAGGTACCACTCGTTGTAGAGCCAGTCGTTCCATGCGCGCACCGCCGCGATGCCGACCTCCTTGTCGGAGGCATGCGCGAATACACGGCCGCAGAACCCGGTGATCTGGGACGGGAAGTTGAGCATCGCCCAGATGCCGCCGAGATCCATGTCCTTGACGCGCGCATGGATGTCGTAGCAGCCCGGCCGCATCTGGTCGAAGCGGAACGGCTCGTACTTGACGGATTCCTTGCGTCGGCCGGCGACCGCGTTCATGCCGACCTGGGAGTAGATGTTGCCGTCGAACTCCCAGACCTGCGCGCCCTGTTCGTTCTCGAGGATCTTCGGTCCACGGTCCTTCAACGCCGCGGGCATCCAGGTCTCGAACAGGTGCGCCGGCTCCACCACGTGGTCGTCGACGGAGATGACCGTGTACTTGACCTCGGCCTGCTCGGGCTCGGGGTTGAAGAGGGCGGGATCGAGTTCCTGATTGACAGCCGTCACGGAAATCTCCTTCGTCGAATCGCGGTGCAGCGCAGCCCCTTGCGGAGGTAGTATCGATATGCGATACTCGCTATCACTTTCAGATACACACAGTAGGAGTGATCCAGATCGCAGTCAAGACACTCGGCACACTCGCGCGCGGTCTTCGTGTCGTCGAGGCGGTTGCCGCGCACCAGCCCATCGGTCTCACTGCGCTGTGCCAGGAACTCGGCGAGGACAAGAGCGCCATGCAGCGCACGCTCGCGACGCTGCACGAGGCCGGCTGGATCCGCCCACTGGCGGATGCGCCGCCACGGTGGGAACTGTCGACCAAGCCGTTGGTCGTCGCCGGTCGCGCACTCGACACGTCACCCCTGCCCGCACGCGCCCGCCCACTGCTGGCTTCCATCCGCGACGAGACGGGCGAGACCGCGCACCTCGCGCTGCTCGACGGAACGACGATCGTCGTCGTCGACGTCGCCGAGGGCCGGCAGATGGTCCGCACCGCACTGCATGTCGGCGCGGTCCACCCGCCGGAAACCAGTGCCGCAGGACGCGCCATCTTTGCCCACCTCACCCCCGAGGGGCGCACAGATCTGGCGGACGCCCCCGGCATGCTGCTCACGGATGCCGAGTACGACGAGATCCGCGAGCGCGGCTGGTCGCTGTGCGAGGGCGCCGTCCAGCAGGGATCGACAAGCATTGCCGCGGCAGTCACGGACCTGAGCGGGAAACCGTTGGGCGCACTCGTGGTCAGCGGGCCCGACAGTCGGCTCAACCCCGAGAAGTACGCCGCGGCCGGAACTCTGCTCCGGAACGCGGTCGCCGAACTCGGCGGAGGGCGCCACTAGGGCGTAGCGGGACGTGCCGACGGATTTTGTTCCGTGGCAGACGATCTGGAAGCGTCACCGCCGCTACGCCGGCGACGGGACCTGGGACACGATCTTGACTGCGCTACTCGCACACGCCGATCCGAACGGGCTGGTCGACTGGACCGAGTCGGTGGACTCGACGATTCGCCGAGCCCACACGCACGGCTCGAACCTCGCGCGCGACACAGGAGACACGCTCTAGGGGGTCGCCGATCCAGACGGTGTCATCCAGGGGACGCGCTGTAGCCGGGTGCGTGGTCATCCGATCCTGGAGATGAGGCCGGCCTCGCGGCGGCCTGAGAGCAGCGCCCCGTGGACGGTGGAGGCTTCGGTGGCATGCGTGGCCTCACCGGCGAAGAAGACTCGGTTACCGATCGGTTCGGCGACGATGGCTCGGTCGTCGGGTGTGGAGTCGATTCCGGGGTACGAGTAGGAGCCGCGGGCGTAGGGGTCGGTCGACCAGCGAGTCAGCCGGTAGGCACGGGGCTCGGGCACACTCTCGCCGTACATGGCACGCAGGCCACGCATCCCCTCGGTGACGGTCGCGGTGTCATCGAGGTTTTCGATGCGGCGCGCTACCGACCCGCCGCGCAGTGCCACGATCACCGGCACACCGGTGACGGAATGGAGCGGATACCACGCGGCCATCGACTCGTTCGGCAGGCCGAACTGGGCGATGACCTCGGCGTCGTCCCAGAACTGGGTGTCGAAGCGCAGGTACAGCTTGTTGTAGACGCCCATGCCGAGGCGCCCGATCGCCTCCTGTTTCGCCGCGGGCAGCGGCGGGTCGAAGGCGACGGCACCGGCCTGCAACACACCCAACGGCAGGGTGACAACCACGTGGTCGGCTGCGAAGACACCGCGGTCGGTGTGTACCCGGACCCCGGCGGCGTCGTGGGCGATGCGATCGACGACGTGACCCACGCGCACGTCCAGGCCCTCGGCGAGCCCGGTCGCGATCTCGTCGTAGCCGCGGGGGAAGACCACCTCGTCGCCGCCGTAACCGTCTTCATACCGCGCGATCCACAGCGGGACCTGGCCGGCGTCGGCGCCGAAGGCGTCCTGGATGAACTGGTGGACGGTGTCCCGGACGTGGTCGGCGCGGATCCCGGTCAGGCCCAGCTGCGTCAGGACCGGGTCGACGGCGGCCGCGAAGGAGGTGTTCGCGAACGCCGGCTGTGCGGACAGGTCCTGAATCGCGGCCATGGCCGCCTCGACGTCGGTGCCGTACTCGGTCATCGAGGGCGGGTCCAGGTGTCGGCTGCCACTGTAGGTGGTGATCTCGTCCGTATTGAGCACCACGGTGGGGAGACCGAACTCGTCGCGCAGCTCTGTGACGGGGTTGCCGTCCACGCCGTGGATCCAGGATGCGCCCAGATCCAGAGGCATGTCCTGCCAGGTGCGATCGGTCGACAGTCGGCCTCCCACACGGTCGCGTGCTTCGATCACCGTCACCTGACGCCCGTCCCGGACCAGGTCGCGCGCTGCGGTGAGTCCCGCGATCCCGGCTCCGATCACGAGAACCGAACCGGTGGGCTGCGTGGATGCATCGGCACTCCGGCACATCCGGCCTGCGGTGGACGCGTTTGCGAGGATTTTGGACGGGCCATTCGGACTCATAATGGTTCCTTCCTCGAGGGACGTTCGATGCGGGTTGCCCCCACGCCACGCTCCAGGGTCATCGCCTCGACCACGTCGGCGCGTTGTCGGCTCAGCGGTCTTCGGGGCGCGGGATTTCAGTGGGCGGGATCTCGGTGACACTCCAGCCCGTGAAGAATCGGCGGGCATTCACGAAATAGTTCCGCAGATGCCGGAAGAGCGCCGTTACCTCCCAAAACTGCATATTCATACCCAATGGTCTCATATGCTCCGGAAGCGCAGCGTGTTCGTCCCGTTTCGCCTGACCTCCGGTAGCCCACCAAAATGCAGGGCTGCGGTGCGGGGGTCGCAACGGCCTCCCCTGCACGCTCGGCAATCGCCATGCGTCACAGTGGAAACGGCCGGTGCATATGGTCCGCGTATGGGGAAATCACCGAATCGCGTGCGCCCATCCTGGAGCGTGCTTGTTGGATTCGGCGTGGCGTTCGTACTCGCCACGAGCCGGCTGCTGCTCACAGCACCCGGGCAGCTGCCGTCGCACTTCGACGGGTCCGGAGAGATCACCGAATGGACACTCCGCGGCGCTACTGGTGGGCGTGACGCGAATGCGCGCAGGCTGACCGCGATGGCGGTCGAGATGCAGCGAGGATGGGCGGGACACACCGCGCTATTTTGGCCGATCCCGGAGACGTCGTAGCTACTCGCTTGAAGTCGTCCTTCACCGGACTACCCAGCCAGATAGCTGATCCGCGTTGCCGGCAGAGTGGTCCGGGGCAGGAAATCACACAGAAATGATGTTCGCGGTGGGGCGAAGCACGTTGCTTACCTGGGACTGCACGCGAAGCCGCTAGCCTCGGGTTCCATGCCACTAGTCTCGGACGAAGTGCTGGCCCCTACCTCCGACATCCACGTTGCTGATTCTCGGACGTTCCGGCGGGCCTTCCAGGATCTGAGGGAGGGGTTCGCTCAGCGGGAACTGTGGCTCACCCTCGGGTGGCAGGACATCAAACAGAGGTACCGTCGTTCGGTGATCGGCCCGTTCTGGGTCACCATCGCCACTGGCGTGCAGGCGACTGCGATGGGCCTGCTCTACGCCGGTTTGCTTCATATTCCTCTGAACTTCCTCCTTCCCTACGTCACTGTCGGATTGATCGTGTGGAACCTGATCAACGCATCAATCCTGGAGGGCTCCGAGGTCTTCATTGCCAACGAGGGTCTGATCAAGCAGTTGCCGTCGGCCCTGAGCGTGCATGTCTATCGCCTGGTGTGGAGGCAGGTGCTGCTCTTCGCCCACACTCTGGTGGTGTACGTGGTTTTGCTGTTCGCATTCGGGGTGTGGCACAACATGCACTGGACTGCGGTAGCGGCCATCCCCGCATTTGCGCTGCTCGTCCTCAACTCGCTGTGGGTATCGATCGTGTTCGGCATCTTCGCCACCCGCTACCGCGACATCGCACCGATCCTCGGCAGCCTGACGCTGCTGCTGTTCGTGCTCACTCCGGTCATGTGGACCACGCAGGCCCTCGGCGACCGGGCCGGAGAACGTGCACGCATCGCGGAGATCAACCCGCTCTACCACTATCTCGAGATCATCCGGGCGCCGCTGCTCGGACAGGACCAGCGGGCGTACCACTGGTACATCGTGCTGGGCTTCACCGCCGCCGGGTGGGCACTCGCGATCCACGCCCTCCGCAAGTATCGGGCTCGTGTGCCTTACTGGGTGTGACTCGCTGACAACAACGAGCCGAGTCCGTCACCGAGGCCCTGACCTATCCGTAGAAGAGGGGGCTCGTGGGTCGAGTCCCAGCAACGAGGCCCGCAGCGGCGGGCGCCAGCATTGCCCCGGGACCTGGGCCATCGGCTAAGCGCCAGGCGCCGCGCCCTCCGGAACGACGTCGCCCTCATCAACACTCAGCACTGCACCGGTCTCCGCGTCGATGAGAACGGACGTGACCTTCGACGACATCAGAAGCTCCCTTTCCTCGTCCGAAATCCGATCCAGCGAACCCGAGTTGGGGTCCTGAGCACCCCGCTGAGGGCAACCTCGGGGGTGCTGCCCCTCGGGCATCCGAAAGCAGTCCCAGGAACAGCGAGGACTGCTGGCCCGAAATCACGATGGGGCAGTCAGCGGTTGGCACGGATGGCGCGGATGTCGCCACGGCTCAACTCACGGGCTGCCGACCTGTTTCGATAGGCCCCGAAGGCAAGCCACACCAAGAACCCGAACCCGACCGTCACGTAGAGAGTGCCGAATCCGTGCTGCCACAGGGCCCAGTCGAGCTCGCGATCCCCGGCCGTCGGCAACAGGTGTTGCGGGCCGATCAGGAAGAGTGCACCGATACCGGTGGCGGCGACGGCATTCCATGCAGAAGGCGCGCGCACCACCGCGAGCGCCAGGACCAGCAGCGCTGGGGCTGCCCACACCCAGTGGTGCGACCACGACACAGGCGAGGCCAACAGGACTGCCGTCGCGTTCGCGATCAACGCAACGACCAGATCGTCGTGGTCGATTGCGCGGCGGATCGCGATCACCGCGACCACCAGCATCACGACGACTGCGACCAACCACAGGACCGACCCGAGGTGCTCGGGCGGCCCGAATCGCGAGATGACCGCCTTGAAGGACGCGTTGTTGGCGAAGTAGGCCGGGCCGATCCGGCCCGTATCCGGGAGGGTCTGCAACCAGTATTTCGTGGACGCCTCGGGCATCACGGCGAAAGCCAGCGCGGTGAATCCGAGGGCCGCGACGACGATGCGGCCACTGGTCCGCCAATCGCGTTTGAGCAGGAAGAGCAGCAGGAAAGCTATGGGGGTCAGTTTGATCGCGGCCGCGAGCCCGATCAGTAGCCCGCGTGGCCATTTCGGCTTCTCCGTCAGCACATCGACTGCGACCAATGCCATCAGAACCATGTTGATCTGCCCGAAGCTGATGGTTTCGCGAACGGGCTCGAGTTGCAGTGCGACGGCGACCGCGACAGCAGTCATGGTCCACGAGGCCCGCGCGCCCACATCCGGCCTCACACGTGCAAGGACCATCCGTAGTGTCACCGCCAGCGCGGCGACAGATACGAGGGTGAACACGAGCTTGCCGAGCCCGAGGGGCATCAGCGCGAGCGGGACGAACAACATTGCCGCGAGCGGCGGGTACGTGAACGGCAGCCCGAAATCGCCGACCACGGGCGGCAACGCGCCGTAGATGTCTCCGCCGTCGAGCAGCACCCTCGCGCCCATGCGGTAGACGAGCAGGTCTATGTAGTCGTTCCCTGCGAGGAAGCTGACGGTCAGGCCGGCCGAAATGGCCAACGCCGCCACCGCAACAGCGGCGCCTGCACGGCTGCGGAAGAACAGTTCAGATGATGTCAGACCGACTCGGTTTTGCCCTGAATGCCGCACTAGACAAACCTAACAGCCGGTATTCAAATATTCGGCGACATGCCGATCGGGCACCTAGGGGTCCCAGGCGAGCAAGGGCGTGATAGTTCGAGCCAGGGCCTACTCGCCTTCCACAGATTCGGCAGATGACGTCCACGGCGGCACGGTAGGCAGGCTCAACGTGCGCGGGCTTCGGCAAGGACGTCATCGACAGTCGTCGATGCACTGGTCAGGCGCCCGACAGTTTGCCCTTCCCGCGCTCGCCCCCTGGCATCGCCGATAGCCCTGTTGAAGGGCGGTCCAGTGATCGAACACTCCCCCGGCGGAGCACCCCCGTGTACATTCGGATGCTAGCAACATTCGGATGATTACAGCATTTGAAATGGGATGAATCAGAGGGAGGGGAGGAATCGGAGCGATGGCGCGGCTGACGAGGGTCCAGCAGCAAGAGCTCAACCGGCGCAGGGTGCTCGCGGCAGCCCGAGCCGAATTCTCCGAGCGCGGCTTCCGCAAAGCGACCGTGGACGACATCGCCATCCGCTCGGACCTCACCCGGGGCGCGGTGTATTCCAACTTTCCCGGCAAGCGTGCCCTGTATCTAGCGGTCCTCGCGGAGGAGGCGGAGAACGCCGGCGAAGTCCTGAACACTTATGCAGATGACCCGGAGGGCGCGCTGGCGGTGTTCGCGAGCACTTGGGTGGATCGACTGCCCCGGACCAACAACTACGAGTATCAGGGATCAGTTCAGCTCACCTCTCCGATGCTCGGCGTGGACCTCATCCCCGAAATCCTCACTGACGAACGGTTTCAGCGGCCGTTCGCCCAGTTGGTGAAGCTCGATGCCATACTTCTCGGCTTGGCCCTCGAGGGACTCTCCCGGGCCGCCGAGCGCATGGTCGGCGTCGCCGAATCCGTGCTCACCGTTCTGTACGGTGCAAGCGAATTATCCTTCGTTGCACCCGATTTCGTGGATCACTCCAAGGTGATCGCAACCTGTCGACACATCACTGGAATCGTCATCGACGATCCGTGGATTCTTCCGGCAACTGACGTCGCTGTGAATTCCGTCGACGAGGAGTGGGCCGTCCCCAGGGCAACCGATGTTGTTCGCGGCAAGCCGACGGCGATCGACGACGGAATCGTTGCCGTAGTCGGGATGAACCGGCTCGAGTGCATCGAGCACCTGGTCCGTACAGCACCCCGTGAATCGCCAGTCACCGCTGTTCTCGTAACCGCTGACATCGCCGAGCTAGCGCCACTGGCACGATTGGCACTCGCCGATATGTGCCGGTCGCTGCGCCAAGCCTTCCCCTCCGCCGCGTGGCCGCGCGTGCAGGTGATGGTCGACCCCAACGGTGAGATCGCCGCAGCCTGCGGGTTGTCGAACGTCGATGACGACACCGAGGCTGCCGTCTCCATCTCCGATGGACGCATCACCTCGCGCAGCATCGGCCCCGGTGCCTGCGCACGCGCCGACGCCCTCACCGCACGAACTCGAGACCACTGACGCGCACATTTCACCCACCCATCAGCGTTGACGAGGAGTGAGACATGGCACAGATCAGCGATAGCGGTGGCCTGTTGAAATGCTCGTTTTGCGGCAAGGGCCAGAAGCACGTGCGGAAGCTGATTGCCGGCCCCGGCGTCTACGTCTGCGACGAGTGCATCGACCTGTGCAACGAGATCCTGGAAGAAGAGTTGGCCGAACCCGGAATTCTCGAACGCGAAGGCATGCCCACCCCGGCCGAAATCTGCGCTCACCTCGACCAATACGTCATCGGTCAGCACGCTGCCAAGCGGTCGCTCGCTGTCGCCGTCTACAACCACTACAAGCGAATCCGCGCCGCGCGCGACAGCAGCGAGGCCTCCGACGGTGACACTGTCGAACTCACGAAATCGAACGTCCTGATGCTCGGGCCGACAGGCTGTGGAAAAACCTATCTCGCACAAACTCTCGCCCGCATGCTCAAAGTCCCCTTCACGATCGCCGATGCCACGGCCCTCACCGAAGCCGGCTACGTCGGCGAGGACGTCGAGAACATCCTCCTCAACCTGATCCAGGCCGCGGACTTCGACGTTCATCGAGCCCAGACCGGGATCATCTACATCGACGAAATCGACAAGGTCGCCCGCAAGAGCGAGAACCCGTCGATCACCCGCGACGTCTCGGGCGAAGGCGTCCAACAAGCTCTCCTGAAAATCCTCGAAGGAACCCAAGCAAGCGTTCCCCCACAAGGCGGCCRCAAACACCCGCACCAAGACTTCATACAGATCGACACGAGCCGAAGAACGCGCTCGTCAAGCAATACGCACGCCTCTTCGAAATCGACGGCGTCACACTCACCTTCACGGCCGATGCTCTCGATGCGATCGCCTCCCAAGCGATCATCCGAGGAACCGGAGCCCGGGGCCTGCGAGCCATCATGGAAGAAGTGCTCCAGCACTTCATGTACGACATCCCCAGCCGCGACGACATCGCAGACGTGGTCATCGACGAAGACATCGTCCGCGCCAACACCAACCCATCCATCGCCGAACAGCGCCGCGACCGAAGCAACGTAACGCACGACACCACCGGCCGCGAAGCAGGCTGATCCAGCACCCCAGCACGGCTCGGGCAATCCATCTACATTGACCACGATCGACGCTGTCCTCGACATGGTTGTTGTCACACCGCAGGTCAGAGCCCCGGGAAATGACAACTCCGGTGGCGATTCACAGCCCGTCAGCCCGACGACCGACGGACCCGGCCGGCGGCGGGCTACCGCGACGGCCGGGCTTCGTCGATCAGCGTGGTCCGAACGAACCACACGATGCGCTCGGTCACATCGAAGTCGTATGTGACGCCGATTCGTAAGCGGTCGGTGATGGTCCTGTGCGGTGATCGCAGTCCAGTCGTGCTGAGGGCAGCAGCACCACCGAGAGCTGTCACGGTGATGACCATCGTGGCGAAGAACTGGTGCCGGCGGATCCATTGCGCCACAGTCGTCCTCACTTCGGAAGCACCTGCTGCTGCAGGTGTTCGAGGGTCGACTGTGGCGTGGACCGCGTGATGATCCGGGAGGTCGAGCCGCTGACGGTGTTGATGAGCACGTCGAAGTCGTAGACCTGTCCGGCTACCAGGCTGTCGATGATCGCGCCGGTCTGCGGGGTCGACAGAGTCCCGCAGGTCGTGCCGATCTTCGCCGATTCCTTGCCGCGGAACCATCCAGGTTTCCGGATCGAGAGCACTTCGCAGCCTTCGGCGTGCCCGGTGCTTGTGGTCCGGTCAGTGGTGGACACGAGGCCGACGATCAACAACGGCGCCGGCACGGCGATCATGGCGGCCGCGCAGATCATCGCGATCCGCGCGCCCCGCACACTCCACATGCCCTGACTGTCGGCCAACTCCCCCACCTGCACTTCCAGATCCTCCACCCCTGGGCACGTCCTCGACCCGGAGCACATCCCCGGGATCGATCGTAGCCGCCAGAAGCCGACAGACCGGGCAGCTGTGGTGTCCCGAGGCCACGGTCGGCTGCCGCCGCTGACGAGCCGACGCTGCGCTGAAATGGTCAGCACAAGAGCCACTTTCCTGGATTCGTGTGCCGCCGCGATTACACCCTCAGCGATCGTCCGAGGAACCGGCTCCCGCGGACTGCACGTCATCCTGGGCTAAGTGCTCCAACATCTCTCGTAGCCGAACGACGAGCGCGATCAGGAAGCCGGCAAGCTCATCCCCTGCCAGATCGGCCACCTGCTCGACCTTGCAAGCGCTTCGAGCCTGCGGTCGACATCGCCTGCCACGCAGAAGAACCGGCTGTCGACCGGCGCACACGCGCTACAGCGGCGCGGTTATCGGCGCCTCCGGGACGCGCGTGACGGTGGTGGCCCCGGTCAGCAGGTAGTCCGTGATCGCTGTGTCGACCGTGGTGTTGCCGCCTTGGATGGCGGCGCCGTGGTCCCCGCCTTCCACGGTGACCAGGTGCGCGTTCATGTCGCGGGCATGTCGGACACCCCCGTCGTAGGGCGTCTGCGGGTCCCGCAATCCCTGCAGCACGAGGGGCGCCGTGGCCAAACCGTGGTTGCCGATCTCCGGTAGCGCGGTCACCGGCGGCGCCCCTGCGCACCCCGGACCTGCGCTGTAGCCGTAGCCGATGGCGTCGAACAGGTCGCCCGTGACGAACGTCGAGAAGAGCCAGCCCGGGAGCCGCTCTGGCCGCGGCGCGACCGCGTTCTCGTTGCAAAGCACGATCGCCTGCATCATCTGGGCCTGGACAATCGAGTTGAGTTGGTCCTCGGTGACGTCGCTGGGCACACCCTCGGGAAGTGCCCCGAGGCCGTCCCGGATGACGCGGGCGACCATCGGCCAGCTGTTCCGAGCGGGAAGCACTTGGCGTGTGAGGGCATAGATACTCGACGCGGACTGAGCGTGAGCGGGATCGGCGAGACGACGCAAGAACGCCTCGAACTGGACCCGGGCGGGCCCGGTGAGGTCGACACCGGCCCGGTACGCATCGGCGACATTCTCCAGGCCGGGTGGGACGTCGCCGATCTGCGCCGGTGGGGGCGCGAGGGTGGGGTTGCCCCCCGCTTCTCCGACGATACGGTCGGACCAGCGCTGGTACACCTGCAGCGGAGTGCCGCCGAGGCCGTAGATCGCGTCGTTCGCCGCGATCCAGTCCATGAGGTCATAGAAGCGCGCCTTGTAGCCGTCGTTCTGGTGCCACAGGACGTCGTTCCACAGCCACTCGCGATCGACCGCCGAGTCGAGCACCATCCGTCCCGTGTGCCGCGGGAACAGTGTCGCGTACGTCGAGGCGAGGATCGTGCCGTACGAAAGGCCGTAGACGTCGATCACGTCGACACCGAGCGCGATCCGCACCTGTTCCCAGTCTCGGGCGGTGTTCTCCGTCGTGATGTGCGCGGTGGCGCCGGGTGCCGCACCGTCGCACGCCAGCCGCGCTGCCCCGCCCGCGAAGCCGACGTTCATTGCGGCCAAAAGCTCCGGGGTGACGGCACATTCGACCGCCCCAGCATGCGCGAGACCCCGGGGCTGCACACCGATGAAGTCCCACTGCCGGCGGATCTGCTCGGGAAGCGCCTGCGCGAACATGCCGTTGGACGCGATCGCGTCGCCGCCGGGCCCGCCGGGGTTGGTGAACAGCACGCCCCGGCGCGCGGCCGGGTCCTCGGCGCTGTGACGGGTGACGAGGACGTCGATCGATCCGGCACCGGGATTCGCATAGTCACGCGGCACCGTGACGGTGCCGCACTGGTCGGTGTCCGGATCGAGCGCGTACTCGGCGGGGCACGGGCCCCAGGCCAGCTCCCCGCCCGCTGGGTCGGCGGCAGCCGCCGGTACGGCGACGGAAGCGAATCCGACCGTCAACCCGACCGCGACGGCACCGAGGCGAGCCTTCCGGCCGGTGTGGGACTGCGACTTCCGAATACTGTTCCCCGAGTTCAGCACATCCACGACAGTAGTGCGCGCGAGCACTTTCCGCCGAATCGGAGCTGCCCGCACCGGACTACCTGGGGTGCGAACGCATCACGAGCCAGCCGCCGATACCGCACAGAGCGACCACTGCTGCGGCGACTGCGATCGTGACGCCCGTGGTCGAACTCGTTCCAAAGCCGGTCCGTCCGCTGTGTCGGTGTAGGTGCCCCAGTCACCTGGGCCATGCACGTGAGCTGGGCGCGGGCCGCGCTGTCGACCGCGAAACCGATCGCGTGCATCACCGAATCGACGCCCTGGGTCTTCAATTCCCTGGCAACTTCACAGGGATCGGGTGGCGAACAGTTGTACTCGCCATCGGAGACCAGCACGATCGAGCGCGGTCCCGAGCTCGGCATGGCTGCGGCAGCTTCTCGCAGCGCGTTGCCCATCATCGGCGTCCAGCCGCTCTCTTTGACGCCGTCGACCGCACTGCCGAGTGCGTCCCTGTCGAGAGTATCTACCTTGTGCAACACCTGGATGTCACGGCAGCCCGTAGCCTTTTCGGCCTCGTCACTGCCTGTGCCGGTGCCCCACGACGGCCGCTCCTCCGTCGCCCGCCCGTCCAGCCACGAGAAATCCCACCCAGACACCGACACCACCTCGCGGCCACCAGATCCTGGACCCCAGGCCCCCATGCCGATCACCCATTGCAGAACGACGCGGACCGAGCAAACGAAGTTGATGACCGCCTCGATCAGAAGGAGAGGGGATCGAGCGTCGCCGGGCAGGTCCTGGGTCGTCAGTCTCGCAGACCGTAGGCGTTTGTCCGTCGTTACCCGAGGACTTGGGGCTGGTCGATCACCCACAACCAGCTGCCATCCGGCTGCTGGCGAGCTACTTCGACGGTGGCACCACCGTCAGCGAGGTGCACCGATGTCATCGCCAGATCACCGACTCGGAGAGCGGGCCGTGTCTCGCCCGGGGCAAACACCGGGGCGCCCGCGACAAGCTGCTCATAGGCAGCCCGGATCTCGGAAGATCCGGTCGCGACCCGACCATCCGGCAAGGAAAGCACCGCGTCAGGCTCGTACAGTGCGACCAACCCATCCACGTCGCCGGCATTCAGTCGCTCCACAATCAGCCGGTTCAGATCCTCAGGCTCCGCGGCCCGTGTTGTCGTTGTTCCGCTCATAACGTGCAAGCTCCTTGTCAGATTGATCCACTGATGTCGCAAGACGTCTCGTGATTGTGGCAGCCCGGTACGACACAGAAGCACTCACGGTGTTCACGCCAGCGAGGTGATTCGGTCGGTGGTGGACCTGACGTTTCGACTAAGGCTTCGTCGCACAACCTAGCCGCTGACGGGCCGCTCGGTTCACCCGCGCACGTTTGAGTGGCACACTCGGATCAGAGGGGAGGTCGGTCATGCAGCAGAAGCGCAATACCCGGTCTGGGGAGACGTCCGCCAACAAGCCGTACAGGTTCAAATATAAGGACATCACCGCAGCGGCCGGCGCAGGTGCCGCGCTGCTGGGAGGCGACTCACCTGAGCTGGCCGTCGGGAAGGGTGTCGCTGCCCGAGGGTTCGCCGGGGCGACTCAGGCCAGCTACCACGACCAGCTGCGTTGGCGCGCCAAGGTCGCCAACACACACGGGTTCTGGCGGAAGCTAAAGGTCATCGTCATCGGATAGCCCGCTCAGACGACGAAAGGCCCGCCCTGTCGGGGCGGGCCTTCCCATTTCGGTCACTCGTAGTGGTAGAACGCCACGCGCTCGGGATGGTGCAGCGGCCCGAAGATCTGCACGGCGGCACCGCCGTTCCCGCGTGTGGCAGCCAGGTCGATGGACCGCTGGACTGCGTCGCCCGTGCGGAGCTCGGGTCCAAACGTGCTCGTCAGATGCGGGTACAACGGATTCAGCAGCGGACCCGCAATGCGGACCTGCGAGAGCGTCACGGCCTCAACGTGATTGACGTGGATCTCAGTGCCGCCCGCGATCGACTGCACCGTGAACGCCGATGCCGTGCCGGCGCCGAGAGCCAAAGTGGCACACGCGCCCGCCGCCGCGGCCGCGATCTTCACTGCTGCCTTCATGGTCACCACTGCTGGATGACGTCGAAGCGGCTACCCCAGATGGCGGGATCGTTCACGCTGAACTGCATGTAGCCGCCGCGAGCGACGGTCTCGTCGATCACCTGCTGGATCGTCGCGTCCACCCACGTCGGGTGCGTGTCGTAGATCGAGCCGTCGCCGAGGTAGAAGCCGAGCCAATCCCGCGGCACCACGGCGTCCATCGCGTTGCCCGCGCCTAGATCCCGCAGAACACGAGTCTCGCTGTGGTCGAACGAGATTCCCTGGTACCCCTCCCCTGAGTAGAGATGAGCTGCCGATGCCGTGCCGGCGCCGAGTGCCAAAGTGGCGCACGCGCCCGCCGCCGCGGCCGCGACCTTCGCTGCTGTCTTCATGGTCCCCACCTGGGAATCCTCCCTATCCCCGCCGCCGCGAATCGACGGCGATGCCTCGACATCAGCACGCCGCCGAAACGAAAAGCAATCTGACAAGCCGGTTTGTGAGTGATGCCACGAAAATGGGGGAATCGACCGAGCCGATCATGTCGAACGGCTCAGGCCGCGGACCGGTTGCAGGCGGCCCTGCGCCTTCGGGCGACCGCCTCCCCCGCGTTCTCGGCAATCACCCTGCGTCACAGTGGAAGCTGCCGGTGAGTATGGTCCGCGCATGGGGAAATCACCGAATCGCGTGCGCCCATCATCGTGTGCGCTCGTCGGATCCGGCGTGGCGTTCGTACTCGCCACGAGCGGGCTGCTACTCACAGCACCCGGCCAGCTGCCATCGCACTTCGAGGGATCCGGAGAGATCACCGAATGGATGAGCCTCGGCCAGTACGTCACCATCACCTGCGCCTTCGCCCTCGGCACAGCACTGATCTGTGGTGGCGCTCGGTGGTACATCCCCAAGATCCCCGACCGCGCCTTCAATGTGGCCGGACCGCACGCGAACTACTGGACACGGCCCGAGAACAGGAACGAGTTCAACACCAAGTTCATCGCTGACCTCGAGTGGATCGGCGTCCTTGTCACCCTCATCATCGTCGGGGTCACATGCCTATCAGGCATCACCGCCGCCGGAGTACACGTCCCGTTCTGGATCAGGCCGACCGTCACCGTGCTCCCGATACTGGCGCTGCTCGGATACGTCGGATACATCGCCTACTCACGTCGATACAGCCCACCACCGCCGACACCCCGCCACCCAAGACCATGACCGACCCGCCGACCGCCCCGTGCGGGTCCGGACTCCACCAGGCCATGTCATCAGCGCACGGAGTGACAGCGGACCTTCGCTCGCCTGGCGCTTGATACGGCGACGGTCGGGAGTGGACGAGGGCGACGCATGCGGCAACCGACCTGGCGGGGAATGACTTTCACGGAGATCATCCGAACCTGGATCCGCTATCAGCGAGCGCGCCTCGCCTGGAGCATCCCCATCCTCACGTTCGTGGCCGTCATGGTCTATATCAACCTGCCCATCAACTAGACACACCGCGCGCCCGGAAACGCCGTGTCTACAGCTAGGGATGATGGAGCGCCTGACCACACCGGTGGACACCTCGATCGACGCTCCGGCCGCGGTATTTCTGCCCGTCGGGACGAACGATATCGGTATGGGCAGGTCCCCCGACCGGGTCGCTGCCGATATGCGGCGGCTGGTCGGCGCGGTGCGCGACCGCGCACCCGAAGTGCCCTTGTTCGTGCAGACCGTGGTGCCCCGGCAACGCCGGTACGCCGGGCGGATCCGCGAACTCAATGGCGCGTACCGGGACATCGCCGAACAGTCCGATGCCGTCTACATCGACCTGTGGCCCGCGCTCGCCGATGAGAACGGCGGCCTGCGAGCCGACTTCACCCGTGATCGCCTCCATCTGGGCGGCGCTGGCTACGCCGCATGGGTCGAGGTGCTCCGGTCGTACACCCATTCGCTGCCCGCTCTAGCAGGCAAAACTCGACGCCGCCGCCGAGTGACCGTTGCCATTGTGACAATGCCCATTGTATGGTTCAGCTAACAGTAACCAGCAGTCACACACAGATGGCTTGCCGCGACTGCGGCCGTGACACGAACGAGGGGTAGTCATGACCACTGCGACTCCGTCGACTCGCACAGCTCCGTCGGTATCCGACCGTGAGGAGACCGCACGTCGGCTGCTCGCGTCGTCGGCACGCAAGTCCTACGACCCGATGGTCGAGGTCGACTGGGACGCCCCGGTCCCCACCGACAAGTTCGGCCTCACCCCCGAGTGGAGCACGCTCTACGGCACCGCACTGTGGGACGAGATGAGCGACGAGCAGAAGATCGAGCTCACCAAGCACGAGGCGGCGAGCGTGTCGAGCGTCGGCCTGTGGTTCGAGATCCTGCTCATGCAGATGCTGCTGCGCGACGTCTACGGCCGCGACAAGCATTCGCGCCACGTGCAGTTCGCGCTCACCGAGGTGGCCGACGAATGCCGCCATTCGGTGATGTTCGCCCGCGCCGGCGAGCGCCTCGGGATGCCCGACTACGGCCCGATCCCGTTCATCCACAAGGCAGGTCGCCTGTGGGGCGGCTTCTTCCGCGGCGCCAACGCATACGCCAGCGTGATGGCGGCCGAGGAGATCCTCGACATGATGCAGCGTGACTTCATGAAGGACGAACGCGTCCAGCCGGTCACCCGCACCGTCAGCAAGATCCACGTACTCGAGGAGGCGCGGCACATCCGGTTCGCCCGCGAGGAGGTCGGACGCCGACTGCAGGGCGCGAGCCGCGCCCGGTTGGCCGTCGAACGCGTCAACACCGCCGCGGTCGTCTACTTCGTCATGAAGAGCATGATTCATCCCGACGTCTACGCGAACGCCGGTCTCGACAAGGAGCGCGCACTCGAGGCGGCCCGCACCAACACCCACCACCACGACATGATCCGCACGTCGGGCTCCAAGCTGATGAGCTTCCTCGACAGCGTCGGCCTCGTCGGCGGCCCGTCGAAGTTGCTCTACAAGAAGGTCCACCTGCTCTGACGGCGGGTCGGAACGATCCATGCCCCGGTCGCCGAGAGACCTGCGACCGGCGCGTGTCGCTGCCTCGACCCTAGAGTCACCGAAGCGTCCAGAGCGGCGCCTCGCCGCGGCACACCCGCGCCACGTTCTGCGCCACCATCTCGAACATCCGGGCGCGAGCGGTGGAACTGCCGCCGGCGATGTGCGGGCTGAGCAGGACGCCGTCGAGTTCGCGCAGCGGGCTGTCGGCTTCGAGGGGCTCGTGCGCGAACACGTCCAGTGCCGCTCCCGCCACCGCGCCCGATCGGATCGCCACGGCCAGCGCGACCTCGTCCACCACAGGTCCGCGGGCAACGTTGACCACCAACGCTTCCGGCGGCAGCAGCGCCAGTTCGCGCGCGGAGATCAGTCCGCGGGTCTGCGGGGTGAGTGGGACCGCCACCACCAGCACGTCCGACTCCGCGAGCAGGTCACCCAGCGACCGGTAGGGCAGCGCGGACCCCGGATCCGGCCGTCGCGAGTGATACGCGACATCGCACCCGAACGCCTGGAACAGGGCGGCGCAGCGACGGTTGATGTCGCCGAATCCGACGAGGCCCACCCGACGTTCGCCGAGATCGCGGCAGTCGCGCTGCAGGATCGACGCCTGCGGCCAACGGCCGGAACGCATCTCGGCATCCGCCCAGCCGAGGGACCGGCACAGGTTCGCGGTGGCGGCCACCGCCCACTCGGCGACCGAGGCCGCGTTACCGCCGGGCGTGTTCGCCACCGGGACACCGGTTTCCGCCCACGCGTCGAGGTCGATGTAGGCGATGCCGACGCCGGGCTGCTGGATCAGCTCGAGGTGTCGACCCACCGCGGCCTCGGCGGCGCCGAGCGGCAGGCGTCCGCTCCAGTCCGCGACCACGACGTCGACCCCGGGCAGCAGCGCCCGCACCTCCTCGGAGGTGCGGGCACCCGGGCGCACGATCGCGACGGCGGCACCGGCGGCCGCGCGGATCGCCTTCTCGATGCCCGGATCCTCCGTGAGGATCAGGACCCGGTCTGCCGCCGTGCGCGTCGTCACGATGTCAGCCCCAGCGAGACTGCCCGCCGTCGAGCGGAATGGTTGCGCCGGTGAGGTAGCCGGCGTCGTCGCCGACGAGGAACACCACGGCGCGGCCGATGTCGCTCTCGGCGTCACCGATGCGACGCAGCGGGATACCGGCCTTGAACGCCTCCGCCTCCTCGGGGAACCGCTCGATCCAGCCCTCGAGCGCGGGCGACATCGCGTGCGGCGCGATGGAGTTGACGCGGATGCCGTCGATGCCCCACTCGCAGGCCGCGGCGCGGGTCAGCGAGCGCATGCCCTCCTTGATCGAACCGTAGGCGCCGTAGTTGCTCGCGTCCCAGCGCACGGCCGCCGACGTGACGAGGTTGACGATCGATCCGCCGCCACGCTCCTTCATCGACGGGTAGCACGCGCGCATCAGGCGCAGCGTCGCGAGCGGTCCGGTCGCGAACGACCGCTCGAAGTCCTCGTCCTTGACCGACAGCAGCGGCCCGGGGCCGCAGTCGTTGGCGTTGTTGACGAGGATGTCGACACCGCCGAAGAACCCGACGGTCCGCTCGACGGCGGCCTCGATGTCGGCCGCGTCGCTCACGTCGCACCGGACAGGTAACGCCTTGCCGCCGTAGGCCTCGATCTGCTCGACCGTCGTGACCAGCTTGGACTCGGTGCGCCCCGCGACCGCGATCGACACACCCTCCTTCGCCAGCGCGTGCGCGATGCCCTGGCCGATGCCCTGCCCGGCGCCCGTGATGAGTGCGACCTTGCCGTCAAGCTTGCCCATGTGTACCTGCTCTCGGTATGTCGTGAGAAACGCGGAGACCTGGTGCTACAACCCTCCAGTCGGATATTCTTAACCAAGCATTTGCTTGTCCGCAGCGTTTTCGCGAAATTCGCGACGAAAGATTCTGAGCCCCACGGATCCTCGTGGGGACGGGCACTCCGCTACAACCGCTGCGCCACACAGAAAGGCAGTTCGCGTGAACTACCCCAACCCTGTCGACTTCACCGGCCGGTCCGTGGTCGTCACCGGAGGAACCAAGGGCATCGGCTTCGCCATCGCCGAACACTTCCTGCGGGCCGGCGCCGACGTGCTGGTGTGTGCCCGCAACGAGCCGGAGAACCTGCCCTCGGTCGACGGCCGCACCGCAGCCTTCCGCGCCGTCGACGTCCGCGACCCCGCCGACGCCACGGCCCTGATCCAGGATGCGGTCGATCGCTTCGGGCGCCTCGACGTGCTGGTCAACAACGCCGGCGGCTCGCCTGACGCCGATGCCGCCACGGTGTCGCCGCGTTTCGTGGAGAAGATCGTCGCACTGAATCTGCTGGCGCCGTACTACATGGCGCAGGCCGCGAATCTCGTCATGCGCGAGCAGGAGACGGGCGGCGCGATCGTGAACATCGGCAGCGTCTCCGCACATCAGCCGCAGCCCGGCACCGCGGCGTACACCGCGGCGAAGGCCGGCCTGCTGGCACTCACGAAGGCCCTGGCTCTCGAGTGGGCACCCAAGGTGCGCGTCAACCACATCACCACCGGGCTGATCCGCACCGAGGCCGCGGCATCGGTGTACGGCGAGGACGGCGGCGCCGCCGTCACCCGCACGCTGCCGATCGAGCGCATGGCGGTGCCGTCGGACATCGCGAAGGCCTGCCTGTTCCTGGGCAGCGACCTGTCGACGTACGTCAACGGCGCCGACCTGGCCGTGCACGGTGGCGGCGAGTACCCGGCCCGCTACATGGCCACACACCCCGAGATCTGACGCATCGCGAGTCGGCGGAAATGAAAACAGCTGCGGGAGCACGATTTCGTCGAGTGCTCCGCGCAGCTGAAGTCGTGGCCGAATGTCACATGCGTTCAATCTGATTGAACGTATGTGACATTCGGTCAAGGCGACTAGGCCTGGAACACCGCGTAGCCGCCGGAGATCGCAGCCTTGCCCTCGCGGACGAGCTCGAACGACAGACCCGACGCGTCGCCCCATGCCTGCAGATCCGCGGTGTCGCCGGGGAACATCGGCGCGGCGAAGCGGCCCTGCAGCTCGGTCAGGTCGGCCGGGTGCACCCCGAGCTCCTTCGCGAGCGGCAGCGTCGACGCGGCGAGCGTGCACAGTCCGTGCATGATCGGGCGCGGCTGTCCGATGCCGGCGGCGGCCGCCGGATCGATGTGGATGTGGTGGCGGTCGCCGGTGAGGCGGTACAGCGCGGCCACGTTGAACGCGGTCTCGAGCTGGGCCGTCACGTTGGCGTCACCCTCCGGCGCCGGCGGCTTGGACGGGCCACGCTCGCCACCGAATCCGCCTGCGCCCGGGGCGAACAGGGACCAGGTCGCCACGAAGTACTCGCACTCGACCTTGACCTCGAACACCGCCGCGGCGCCCTTGTCCCAGACCTCGCCGACACTGGCCTTCAGCGTGACCTCACCGCTGCGGGGCAGCGGTGCRAGCACCTTCAGCTCCTGCGAGCCGTGCAGCGCGGTCTTCATGTCGAAGGCGCCGCGCTGGCCCAGCTCGTCGGGGGCCCACTGGGCCAGGGTCAACGCGAACGTCGGCAGCACCCGCAGCCGGTCCTCCATCACGAGGTCCAGATCGGTGGCCTTCGCACCCACGGCGAGCGCGTACAGGATCGCGTCGCGCTCGTCGTAGCTCACCGTGCGGGTGCCGAGGTCGACCCCACGCCACGCGCCGGCCGGCTTCTGCTCCACTGCCGTCATTCTTCGGTCCTTCCAGGTAATTCGGTCAGGCGACGCCGAGAATCAGGCCGGACGTGGGAACCGCGGTTCCCGCCGTGACGAGCATGTTCTCGACGTTCTCGGGCTGGTTGGTGGACGTGCCCCGCAGCACCCGGACCGCCTCGGCGATGCCGTTGACGCCGTGCAGGTACGCCTCACCGACCTGGCCGCCGTGCGTGTTGCTCGGCAGCCGTCCACCGATCTCCAGATTGCCCTCGCGGATGAAGTCCTTGGCCTCGCCGGGACGGCAGAAACCGAGTTCCTCGAGCTGCGGGAGCACCAGAGGGGTGAAGTGGTCGTAGAGGATCGCCGCATCGATGTCGTCCGGCGTCAGACCGGCCTGCGCGTACAGCTGGCGGCCGACCAGACCCATCTCCGGGATGCCGGTGATGTCGGGACGGTAGTAGCTCGCCATCATGTGCTGGTCCTTGCCCGAACCCTGCGCGGCACCCTTGATGATCGCGGGCTTGTTGCGCAGGTCCTTGGCGCGCTCGGCCGAGACGATGACGAGGGCCTGACCGCCGTCGGTCTCCTGGCAGCAGTCGAGCAGGTGCAGCGGTTCGGCGATCCACCGGGAGTTCTGGTGGTCCTCGAGCGTGATGGGCTTGCCGTAGAACCACGCCTTCGGGTTGTTCGCAGCATGCTTGCGCGCCACGACAGCAACCCGACCGAAATCCTCACTCGTGGCACCGTACTGGTACATGTACCGGCGAGCGAACATCGCGACCCACTGGGCGGGAGTCGACAGTCCCTGCGGGGTCAGCCATGCGTACGCTGCGCGGTCGGCGGTGCTGTCCATCGGGCGGTCGTGCTGACCCGCGCCGAAGCGCATTCCGGAGCGTTCGTTGAACGCACGGTAGACCACCACGACGTCGGCGATGCCGGTGGCGACGGCCATCGCCGCCTGCTGCACCGACGCGCACGCCGCGCCGCCGCCGTAACCGATCCGGGAGAAGAACTTGAGCTCCCCGAGCCCGCAGTTGCGGGCCACGAGGATCTCGCCGTTGGTCTCCATCGTGAAGGTGGTCAGACCGTCGACCTCGGACGGGTCGATACCGGCGTCCGCGAGCGCGGCCGTGACGGCCTCGCACGCGAGCTGCAGCTCGGAGCGGCCGGACTTCTTGGAGAACTCGGTGGCGCCGATACCGACGATCGCGGCGGCACCCGAGAGCGGGCTGACGGCCATCAGGCGTCCTTTCCTTCGCTGGCAGCGGGGTACGCGACCGTGACGGTGCCGGCGAGGTGGTTGCCGAGGCTGTTCGCGCCCTGCACCTTCACCTCGACGAGGCCGTTCTCCTTCGAGACGACCTCACCGGTCATGGTCATGGTGTCGCCCGGGTAGTTCGGGGCGCCCAGACGGATCTTCACCCGGCGCACCGTCGCGAACGGCCCTGCCCAGTCGGTGACGAACCGCCCCGCCAGCCCGTTGCTGGTGAGGATGTTCATGAACACGTCCTTGGAGCCGCGCTCGCGCGCCAGCTCGGGATCGTGATGCACGTCCTGGAAGTCGCGCGTCGCGATCGCGGTGGACACGATGAGCGTGCGGGTCAACGGGATCGCCAGCTCGGGCAGCACCTCGCCGACCGCGATGTCGTCGTAGCTGCGCCCGGTCAGCGCGGGCACGGTGGTGGTCATGCGACCACCTCGACACCGGCGGCGAGCTGCTCGCCGAGACGGGCGAGGTCGGACGCCGAGCCACCGAGGGTGGCACCGATCTGCTTGCCCCACAGCAGGTGCCGGTGCACCGGGTAGTCGGTGTCGACACCCATGCCGCCGTGGACGTGCGTGGTGCGGTGCACCACGCGCTGGCCGCCGTCGGTGGCCCACCACTTCGCGACGAGCACCGACGTGCCGGGTTCCTGGTCCTCGGCGAGCAGCCACGCGGCCTGCCACAGCGTCACGCGCATCGCTTCGAGGTCGATGTAGCAGTCGGCCAGCTGGTGGTTGACGGCCTGGAACGTCGCGAGCGGACGCCCGAACTGCATGCGGCCGTTGAGGTACGTGACGGCCTGCTGCACGGCACCGGAGCCGACGCCGAGCTGGATCGCGGCGAGAGCGAGCTCGACGCGGTCGAGCAGCCACTGGGCGGTGTTGCCGTCTGCGGGGCCGAGCAGCTCCGCGGGAGCCGACTCGAGCGTGACGTTGCCGCAGATCTCCCAGTTGGTGGAGTGCGTCTGCTCCACCGTGACACCGTCGGCCGCCAGGTCGACGACGAACAGCGCCGCACCGGACGGCGTGGTGGCCGAGACGATCGCGCGGTCCGCGACGTGCGTGATCGGGACGACGGCCTTGGCGCCGGTCAGCGTCCACTGGCCGCCGGCCTCGGTGGCCGTGGTCTGCGGGTCGCCCGCGACGTACGGGCCGAACTCCTCGAGACCGATCGTCAGGAAGCTCGTGCCCTCGGCGACACCGGGAACCAGCGCGGTGCGCTGGGCGTCGGAGCCGAACTCGGCGACCGCGAGGGCCGCGAGGGCCGACTGCCAGATCGGCACGGGCGCAACGTGGCGGCCCTGCTGCTCGAGCAGCACGTACAGCTCGGACAGGCCCATGCCGCCGCCGCCGAGATCCTCGGGCAGCCCGATGCCGAGCAGGCCCGTGTTCGCGAGTTCGCGCCACAGGTCGCGGTCGATGCGCTCGTCGCTCAGTTCGACCTGCTTGACCCGGTCGATGTCGGCCTTGCTGGTGAAGACCTCGTCGGCGAGATTGCGAATCGCCTCTTGCTCTTCGCTGAAGTTGAAGTCCATCAGGAGTCCTCCCGTGCGGCCGGCCGGAACGCGGGCAGCGTCAGATCCGGGTCGGCGTCGATCCAGTCCAGTTCCACCGGCATGCCGATCTCGACGTCGTCCGGCGCGACGCCGGTCATGTTCGCGATCAGGCGGGTGCCCTCTTCGAGTTCGATGGTCGCCACGACGAGCGGGTACTCGAACCCGGGGATCTGCGGATGGTGGTTGACAACAAAGCTGTAGACGATGCCGCGGCCCGAGGCGTCGACGGTGTCCCAGTCGAGCGACTGGCACGCACCGCACATCGGTCCGGTGGGATGGCGCAGCACACCGCAGTTCGCGCAGCGCTGGATCACCAGGCGGTGCTCCTTGGCGGCCTCGAACCAGAAGGCGTTGTCGACGTTGAGCGCCGGACGCGGGCGCAGACCCGGGATCGCCCCCGAGGACTTCCCTGCCTTCTCCGCCTTCTCTGCCGGCTTCTCGACGGGCTTCTCGCTGCCCTTCGGCTTGAACCGCAGGGTGCGCCAGCGCTGCGTCGCGACGACCTCGTCGTCACCGTTGCGGTATGTCTTCAGCGTCGTGACGAAGTGCCCGACACCGAGGCCCGTCTTCTTCTCCTCGGAGATCGACTCGATCACCTCGGTGAGCGAAACCCGGTCGCCGGGACGCAGTTCCACGAAGAACTCGAAGTCCGAGTCGGTCGCGACGACGGACGTGAAGCCCGCCTCGTCGAGCGTGGCGATCAGGTCGGTCCACACCTGCGACGGGTCGTTGTTCGCCATCTTGTCGTTGAAGGTGCGCATGGTCCACACCTGCGCCATCAGCGCGGGCGCGACCGCACCGTCACGCCCGGTGGCGCGCGCGGCGTCGTCGTCGAGGTAGACAGGGCTGGTGTCGCCCATCGTCTCGACCCAGTGACGGATCATCGGGGTGTTGACCTCGTCCGGACCCCACGTCGTGGGCGTCAGGACCTGGCCCTCGAATGCCCCGAGCTTGGTGAGGAATTCGCTCACTTGACCCTCTTCTCTCGCACCAGGCCCAGGCCCATCGTGCCGACCATGTCGCGCAGCACCTCGTTGACGCCGCCACCGAACGTGTTGACCATGCCCTGGCGGGAGATCTGCTCGATCTGACCGGCCAGCAGCGCACCCGGCGACTCGGGGCGGATGCGACCCGCGGCGCCGAGGATGCCGAGCAGCGTGCGGTACACGTCGATGTGGGTCTCGGTGCCGTAGGCCTTGGTGGCACCGGCGTCCGCGCCGGACAGCTTGTCCGCCGCGACGGCCGCTGTCATCTTCCAGTTGAGCAGGCGCATCGCCTCGAGCTTGGCGTGCGTGCGCGCGAACTCCTGCTGCACCCACGGGATCTCGATGGCGCCGTTCTCCTTGGCCCAGTCCAGAACCTGGTGCCACAGGCCGTAGGTGCGGCCGCCGATCGCGGCGAGGCCGATGCGCTCGTGGTTGAGCTGCGCGGCGATCAGCTGCCAGCCGCCGTTGACCTCACCGATGACGTCCTTCTGCGGCACCCGGATGCCGCTGTAGTACGTCGAGGTGACCATCAGGCCACCGACCGTGTTGATGGGCGACCACGAGAAGCCGGGGTCGTCGGTGGGCACGACGAGGATCGAGATGCCCTTGTGCTTGGGGGCCTCGGGATCGGTGCGGCACGCGAGCCACACGTAGTCGGCGGTGTTGGCACCGGAGGTGAAGATCTTGTTGCCGTCGACCACCCACTCCTCGCCGTCGAGGACGGCGCGGGTCTTGAGCGACGCGAGGTCGGTACCGGCCTCGGGCTCGGTGTAGCCGATCGCGAAGACGATGTCGCCCGCGAGGATCCCCGGCAGGAAGCGTTCCTTCTGCTCCTCGGTGCCGTACTTCATCAGCGTCGGGCCGACGGTGTTGACCGTGACGAACGGGAACGGCAGACCGGCGCGCTGCACCTCGTCGAAGAACACGAACTGTTCCTCGATGGAACGCCCCTGTCCGCCGTACTCCTCGGGCCAGCCGATGCCGAGCCAGCCGTCCTGGCCGAGCAGCTTGACGACCTCACGGAAGYACTCGCCACCCACGCCCTGCTCACCGGCCGCGCGGCGCTTCTCCGCAGGCAGCAGGTTCGCGAAGTACTCGCGCAGCTCCTTGCGGAGCGCGAGCTGCTCGGGGGATTCCCTCAAATCCATCGTTACTCCTCTAATACCGAACGACGTCGTTTACCAAAGGCAGACAGTCGCCGGGTTCCGGGCGACTGTCTGCCTGCGTTGTCCCGGACGCTAGCGACCGAGCCGAATCCTCGGGTCACACATCTCGCACAGCGGGAATCGCGACCCAACCTGCACTCGGGCGACTCCGAGACGCCCGGTCAGGGCGCGGTGGAATCAGTGAAATCATTCACCAGCTTGGGCGCCCAGACCACCCTTCCGAGAAAGCGCTCGGCGTCGGGTGCGGTGGCCAGCCACACGGCCGCCGCGGCGGGCACGGTCGCCGGAACCGAGTCGAAACCGGCGTCCTCGATCTTGTCGGTACCGCCACGCGCCTTGCCGGACTCGGTGACGACGAACCCGGGGCTGAGGTTGAACGCGCGGATGCCACGTCCGCGGTACTCCGCGTTGACCGCACCGGCGAGGCGGCCGAACGCCGCCTTCGACGCGGCGTACGCCACGCCCCAACCGCCCTCGCCGGGCGCCGCCGGCGGATCGGTGGTCGCCGAACCGGACACCAGATTGACGATCACGCCGTCACCGCCGTCGACCATCGACGGCAGCACCCGCTGGATCAGCGCCAACTGGTGCAGGTAGTTTCCCCGCACCATCACCTC
Source organism: Rhodococcus sp. TAF43 (assembly GCF_052113525.1). Taxonomy (NCBI): domain Bacteria; kingdom Bacillati; phylum Actinomycetota; class Actinomycetes; order Mycobacteriales; family Nocardiaceae; genus Rhodococcus; species Rhodococcus sp. TAF43. The sequence goes on along the minus strand of NZ_JBFRDL010000004.1, from coordinate 53,545 downwards.
GGCGTCGTCGAGGCGAAGGTCGAGGATGCGCTCCATGTGACCGGCAGTCTGGGCGTAGGCGTTGTTGACGAGGACATCAACGCGGCCCCACTCGCGCAGCACCTCGTCGGCGGCGCCGACAACCGAGTCCCGATCGAGCAGATCCATCGGGATCGGCAACGCCCGGGCCCCGCACGCCTCGATCTCCGCGGACGTGGTCTCGAGGCTGCCCGGCACCGGGAGCAGACCCTCGCCCTCCGCGCGGGTGCGGGGCGTCACCGCACCCTCTCCCTCGCGGACCGTACGGGCGGTGATCGCAACGTCGAAACCCTTGCGCGCGAACGCGAGCGCGATCTCGCGGCCGATGCCGCGGCTCGCCCCGGTGACGAGGGCAACCTTGCGTGTCGTCATCTCACACGCCCAGGAAACGCGTCCGGCCGAACTCGACGAACTCGGCCTCGAGCGCGGTCTTGTCCTCGTCGGTCATCTGCGTGTAGACCGGCGCGCCGCGGCCCACCCAACGGTAGACCGGCTCGTCGGTGCGCCACAGTTCGGCCTGCAGCTCACGCTTGAGGACCTTGTTGGAGCCGGTGATCGGCAGGTTCGTCGACACCCGGATGAAGCGCGGAGTCGCCTTGGAGCCCAGATCGTCCTGGACGGCAAGGTATTCCGCGAACTTCACGGGGTCGAAGGTGTCGAGCGAATCCACCTCGATCGCGGCCATCACCTGGTCGCCGGACCGCGAGTCGGGGATCGCGTACACGCCCGTCGCGATGACCTCGGGGTGGCGACGCAGGACACGCTCGATCATCAGGGCGGAGGTGTTCTCGCCGTCGACGCGGATCCAGTCACCCTTGCGGCCCGCGAAGTAGATGAAGCCGGCCTCGTCGACGTAGCCGAGGTCGCCGGTCCAGTACCAACCGTGCTTGATGCGGTCGGCGTCGGCGACGTCGTTCTTGTAGTAGCCCTCGAACGCGCGAGCGCCCTCCTTGTTGATCATCTCGCCGATGGCCTCGTCCGGGTTCAGCACCCGGCCGTGCTCGTCGAGGATCGCGCGCACGCACTCCTCCCGCGTCTCGGGGTTGACGACGGCGATGCCCGCGTGCGCGGGACGTCCGAGCGCGCCCTCCGGGGCCTCCGGATCGAGCTTGACCGAACCGGCACCCTCCGACGAACCGTAGCCCTCGAACAACTCCGCACCGAAGCGGCGCACGAACTCGACCTTGTCCTCGGGCGACGCCTCGGTGCCGAAGCCGCGCTCGAGCTTGTTGTCCTTGTCGTCGGGCTGCTCCGGGGTCGCCATCAGGTAGGCCAACGCCTTGCCGACGTACGTGAAGAACGTGGCACCGAAGAACTTCACGTCGGGCAGGAAGCCGGACGCCGAGAACTTGCGGGCCTCGGGCAGGCAGACGGTGGCACCGTTCGCCAGCGCCGGGGCCCACAGCGCCATCAGCGCGTTGCCGTGGAACAGCGGCATGCAGCAGTAGTCGACGTCGTCGCGGTGGTGCCCGTACTTCGCGGTGTTCGCGTACGCGAGGCGGGAGAGCCGGCCCTGGCTGCACTTGACGCCCTTGGACATCCCGGTGGTGCCCGACGTGAACAGCAGCAGGAACAGGTTGTCCTCGTCGATGCCGTCCGCGATCGCGGGCTCGACCCGGTGGGCGTCGAGGCGGTCCTGGTAGTCCGGGGCGTCGATCAGAATGAACCGGTCGTCGGCCAGGCCGAGGTCGAGGCCCTTCAGCTTCGCCATGCCCTCGGCGTCGGTAACGATCAACTGGCAGTCCACGTAACGGATCTCGGCCTCGAGTTCCGCCGAGCCGCGGGTGGGGTTGATGCCCACGACCGTGCCGCCGGTGAGGGCCGCGCCGCCGAGCCAGAACAGGAAGTCCGGCACGTTCTCGAGGAGGATGCCGATGTGGAACGGGCCGTCCACGCGCAGCGACTGCGCGAGCGCGCCGCGCGCGGCGCTCTCGCGGACCACCTCGTCCCACGTCCAGTCCTGCTCACGGGTACGGACACCGAACTGCTGGTCACCGAGGCGATCGAGGAGCATCTCGGCAATCGTCGTGCGTTCCAACTCATTCTCTCCTGTCGCAGCGCCGGTAGGCGCGTTACTTCTGACTGCGGGCTGTGTAGGCGGGTCAGCCATCCGTGGGCCGGCCGCGGACCGGACCTTCCGGTTCGATCCACCAGCCATGTTCCTTTCGCGAAAAGTAGCCTCGGGCTGTCGCGCAGATCACCGTCAGTCTCGCTGAGTGGTAACTCGTCCCGCCGAACCTTCCCGACATGAGAAATTGCCGTGAGAAACCCGTCACACCCCATGCCCCGAGCCTGGCACCTGGGCGTTCATGCGCAGACAGTGACAGGAACGACACTGTGACACGGACGAAAGGTCACTCATGACTGCCCCCGCAGATCCGCAACTGCACCTGGACCAGGTCATGTCTCGTCTGATCGGTCCCGGTGGACCGTTCGAGATCGTCGAGGAAGAGGTCCTCGGCACCCGGATGCCGGTCATGAAGAACCGCAGCAAGGCCGTGGGCGATCTGCTCGCCGACTCGGTCAAGTGGGGCGACCGCGATTACCTCGTCACCGAGGACCGCCGGGTCTCGTACACCCAGCACGCCGCCGACGCGTACGCGCTGGCCGCGGCCCTGAGCGAGCGCTACGGCGTCACCAAGGGCGACCGCGTCGGGATCCTCGCCGCCAACACCCCGGAGTGGGTGAGCACCTTCTGGGCAACGCAGGCGCTCGGCGCCATCACCGTCGGCCTCAACGGCTGGTGGGTGCCGCGCGAGATCGAGTACGGCCTGCAGCACAGCACCCCGAAGGTCGTGGTCGTCGACGCCAAGCGCGCGGATGCCCTCGCCGGGCTCGACACCTCCGGCGTCACCGTGCTGACCATGGAGGAGGACCTGCCGCGGCTCATCGCCGAGTTCGCCGGCGCGGCCCGCCCCGTCGTGGACATCGACGAGGACGATCCGTCGGTGATCCTCTACACGTCCGGCACCAGCGGACGCCCCAAGGGCGCGCTGCACTCGCACCGCAACCTGCTGGCGGTGGTCGACTACCACCGTTTCAGCGACTCGATCATGGCCGCGTTCACGGGCAAGCCCAGCGACCCGAACGCCCCCAGCGACCTGCGCTACCTGCTCACCTCGCCGCTGTTCCACATCGCGAGCCTGCACAACCTCGTGGTCCCGCGCCTCGCGACCGGCAGTGCCGTCGTCATGAACCAGGGCTCGTTCGACGTCGATCGGATCCTCGGTCTCATCGAGCGGGAGCGGGTGACGAACTGGGGCGCCGTCCCGACGATGGCTTCCCGGCTCCTCGAGCACGGCAATCTGGACAAGTACGACCTGTCCTCGCTGACCTCGTTCTCGCTGGCCTCGGCGCCGTCGTCGATCGCGTTCAAGGACCGGCTCCGCGAGCAGGTTCCCTTCGCCCGCAACGCCCTCGTCGACAGCTACGGCCTCACCGAGTGCAGCACCGCGATCGCCGTCGCCAGCTCCGCCGAGCTCGAGGAGTACCCGGGCACGCTGGGCCGGCCGATCATCACGGTCAGCATGGAGATCCGCGACCCGTTCGGCGAGTGGCTGCCGGACGGCCTCGAGGGCGAGGTGTGCGTCCGCAGCCCGTTCGTGATGCTCGGCTACTGGAACGACCCCGACGCGACCGCGGCCTCGATCACCTCCGATCGCTGGCTGCGGACCGGCGACTACGGCGTCGTCGAGAACGGTCGCCTGCGGCTCACCGGGCGTCGCTCGGACCTGATCCTGCGCGGCGGCGAGAACGTGTACCCCACGGAGATCGAGCAGACCCTCGACGAGCACCCCGCCGTCCAGGAGTGCGCGGTGATCGGCACGCCGCATCCCGATCTGGGCCAGGAGGTCTCGGCCGTGGTCGTGGTCGCCGAGGGCCACACGGTCACCGAGGAGGAACTGCGCGAGTTCGCATCCGAGCGGCTGTCGTACTTCAAGGTGCCGACCAAGTGGCGCCTCACGACGGACCTGTTGCCGCGCAACGCGACCGGCAAGATGATCCGACGAGAGATCAGCGTGCAGTGACCCCCTACACGCTCGAGCGACTGGGCGCTGTCGAGGCGGTCCGCGATCTCGCTCACCGGTACACGCACCTCATCGACGAGGGACGACTGGAGGAGGTCGCGGAGCTCTTCGCGCGGGCGGTGTACGGACAATGCGACGGTGACGGGACCCCGGTGGGGTCGGTGCGTGACTCCGACCCCGCCGGCGTGCTGGCCGCGTGCCGGAGCTTCATCCAGATGCACGGCGCTCCCCCGAGGCCGCGCACCAAGCACGTCGTGACGAACCTGCGCGTGGAGGTCTCGGACGACTGCCGCACCGCGACGTCACTGTCGTACTTCACGGTGCTCCAGGCCACGGAAAGCCTTCCCCTGCAGCCGATCCTGTCGGGGCGTTACTTCGATGCGTTCGCCGAGATCGACGGGGAGTGGCAGTTCACGCAGCGACTCACCTGCATCGATCTGGTCGGCGATCTGACTTCGCACGCCCGACGCGACCTGTGAGATTCCCCAGCTTCCAGCTGATCTTGATGAGGAAGCCCTATGTTCAAAGCAGTTGCTCTGCTCGCCCGTAAGCCCGAGCTCACGCGCGAGCAGTTCATCGAGCACTACGAGACCGTYCACGCGCCGCTGATCCTGCGGTCGTTCCCCACGCTGAAGGCGTACCGACGCAACTTCGTCGACCTCACCGACAGCATCCGGGCTCCGGGCGTGGCCGATCCGAGCTTCGACGTCATCACCGAGATGTGGTTCGAGGACCGCGCCGGCTACGACGCGATGCTCGCCGCGCACGCCGATCCCGCGATCGGCGGGCCGGTGGCCGAGGACGCGAACCTCTTCCTCGACATGTCGAGGACCCTTCAGTTCATCGTCGATGAACGCTAGCCGAACGCGAGCTGCGCAGGAGTAGCCGCGAGAACAGGAGCATCATGCAGGTCGGTCTGAACATTCTCGGCGCCGAGAATCTCTACGGCGGGCAGATCCGCCCGGTGCTCCGGCTGGCGGCGGACGCGGACCGCGCGGGAGTCGACATGATCTCCACCGGTGATCACATCGGCTTCAACGCGGCCGCGCACGCGCAGCGCGTCGAGACCAACGGCTTCCCCTTCCCGCTGGAGCACGATTGGTACGAGCCGCTTTCGCTGCTCTCCTCCGTCGCCGCGGTCACCGATCGAGTGCTGCTCAATGTCTCGGTCCTGATCGCGACCGTCCGCCCACCGGTACTGCTCGCCAAGCAGATCGCCACGCTCGACGCCATCTCCGGCGGCCGTGCCGCGATCGGGATGGGCGTCGGCTGGCAGGAGGCCGAATACACCGCCACCAACATGCCGTTCGATGCCCGCTTCGGCCGCATGGAGGACACCGTCCGCGCGTGCCGTGAGCTGTGGACCAAGGCTCCGGCGAACTTCCAGGGCCGCGAGTTCTCGTTCGCGGACTTCCACTCGCTGCCGTTCCCGGTCCAGGAGCGGGTGCCGGTGATCTTCGGGTTCGGTCCCAGCCGGCGCAACTTCGACCGCATCGCCCGCGTCGCCGACGGGTGGACCGTCAATCCCGCAGACATGCAGACGTTCTCGCAGAGCGTCTCCCTGCTGCGCGACACGTTCGCCGAGCACGGCCGCGACCCCGACTCCGCCGTCGTCCAGGTCTCGGTCGCACCCGAACGCCGCGACGACGGAACCGTGGACCTCTACGCGACCGCGGACAAGACCCACGCCTGGCACGACGCGGGCGCCACCGTCGCGGTGTTCCGTCCCGCGACATTCTGCACAGCGGGAGAAGAGGTTCCGCAGCTGATCGACTGGGCGGTAGGACTGAAGTCCACGACCGACGACACCCGGGAGGGCCAGTGACTACGACGGACCAGGCTGTAGCCGAACTGCTCGACAAGCAGGCCATCTACGAGGTGGTCATGCGCTACTGCCGCGGCATCGACCGACTCGATTTCGACCTGGTCCGCGACGCCTACCACCCGGACGCGATCGACCACCACACCGGATTCGACGGCAGCGTCGAGGATTTCATCACCTGGGTGCAGCCGAAGCTGCGGGCCATCGGCGGCACGATGCACCACATCGGCAACCACCTCGTGGAACTGCACGGCGACTACGCGGTGAGCGAGGCGTACTCGACGGCGGCGCACTGGGGCGGTGACGACGGGATCGGCATGGTCAACTTCACCAGCGGCTGCCGCTACGTGGACCTCATGGAACGCCGTGACGGCAGGTGGGCCATCGCCGAGCGTTGGGCGGTCCGCGAATGGACCCGCTCCGACGCCGGCCGCCTGACGCTGCCGGAGAGCGACGGCCCCCGCGGGCGTCGCGACGGTACCGATCCGCTCGACGCCCTGCGCAGCCGGCTGGGCTGAGCCTGGCGTCGGAGCGTCAGCGGGTGAACGAACCCTCGAGCCTGTTGCGGGAACCGGGGTGGGTCAATCGGGCCAGGCTGACGAGCCCGCGTTCCGACCACGTGCGGCGCCGGATAAGCAGGCAGGGCTCACCCCGGTCGATGCGGAGCAACCGGCACTCCTCCGGGCTGGCGAGGACCGCCTCGACGACGTGCTCACCGCGGACGAGGGGCGCCACCCGGGTGAGGTAGTCGTTCGGGGTGAGCGACGTGAAGTCCTGGTCGAGGTAGTCGGGCGCCTCGTCCGGATTGACGAACCGGTCCTCCACCTGGATCGGGGTGTCGTCCTCGTAGTGCACCAGCAACGAGTGAAACACCCTGGCACCGAAGGCATCCCGTAGGAAGGCCTGGGAGTGGTCGGGCTCCTCCTCGCGCACGAAGACCGTCTCGGTACGGTGACGGTGCCCGCGCTGCTGGATCTCGTCGGCGATGTTCTTCACCTCGAAGAGGGGGGAGGACGTCTTGCTGCTCGCGACGAACGTCCCCACACCCATCATCCGCACGATGAGCCCGTCGTGCGTGAGTTCCCGCAGCGCCCGGTTGATCGTCATGCGGGACAGTCCCAGCGCGTTGACGAACTGGTTCTCCGACGGCAGCTGATCCCCGTCCGTCCAACGGCCGGAACGGATCTGCTCCACCACGAGATTCTTCACCCGCTCGTACGCCGGGACCGACTCGCTGCCGGCCTCGTCGAACAGCACGGCGAGCTCTGCATCAACGTCGGCTATCGCCATCCACTGCACCCGTTCCTCGTTGAGCCCCACCGCTCCGTTCGTCGACTCGGCCCACCAAGTCTAGCGGCCCGATCAACCCACCATTCGCCTCAACTGCCGCGATGCGACCGAGAGCGCGGCCAGGTCGCGCTGACCCGACTCTTCGATCTCGGCAAGCGCCTGTCGGGCACGCCGGATGCGGGGCTCGTTACGGGCCTCCCAATCCGTGAGCATGGCCTCCGGCGAATCACCGGGCACAGCGTGGGCGAGCACGTCGAGCGTGAGTTCGCGGACGCTGTCGTACAGTTCGTCCCGCAGCGACAGCCGCGCCAGTGCGTTCCAGCGGGTCTCCTTCCCGAGCTCCGAGACCCGGTTCAGCAGCGGCACCAGTCCCACCCGTTCGCACAGCCGGAAGTACAGTTCCCCCGCCTCCGCCAGGTCGTGGTCGGCGAGGTCCGCGATCTCGACGACGTCGAGGAGCCCGAACCGGTCGAGCAGCAGTTCGACGGACCGCACCAGGTCCTCGGGCGCGCCGAGTTCGGCGATCGAACGCGTCCGTTCCCTGAGGTTGTCGCGGTCGCCACCGACCAGCCATCCTTCGAGCATCGTCGACGCCTTCGCGATCCGTTCCCGGAACCGGGTGATCTCGGCACCGACAGCCAGGGGCTGCGGTCGCCGGCTCAACATCCAGCGCGATGCACGGTCCAGAAGCCTACGGGTCACGAGGACGAGTTCATCGGCGACGGCGACCGGAACGGGCGCGGTCGCGATCCTCGCCCACAGCTCGCGCAGGTCGAAGACGGACGCAACGACGTCGAACGCACGCACCGCATCCTCCGCGCTCGCGCCCACCTCCTCCGCAAGACGGAAGGCGTAGGTGATGCCACCGCGATCGACGACTGCGTTCGTCAGCACCGTCGCGACGATTTCGCGCCGCAACGGGTGCCGGTCGATCGCATCCGCGTAGTCCTGCTGCATCCGAGCCGGGAAATACTGGCGCAGCGCGGGGAGGAAGACGTCGTGGTCGACCAGATCGCCTGCCAGCAAGGCCCCCTTCAGGTCCAGCTTCACGTGCGCCCCGAGAGTTGCCAGTTCGGGCGTCGACAAACCTTCCCCGGCCCGGCGCCGCACCGCGATCTCCGCCGCGTCTGGCAACACCTCCAGGGTCCGGTCCAGAGCTCCTGCCGACTCGAGCCGCGTGAGCAGCCGCGCATGGACTGCAAGCATCTCGCCGGCGTCGGCCCCGGTGGTGCCCATCAGTTCGTTCTGGGAGACGTTGTCGGCCAGGACCAGTGCGGTGACGTCGTCCGTCATCGCCGCGAGCAGTGTCGACCGTTCCGCAGCATCCAGTCGACCGCCGCCGACGAGTTCGTCGAGCAGAATCTTGATGTTGACCTCATGGTCGGAGCAGTCCACGCCGCCGGAGTTGTCGAGAGCGTCAGTGCCCACCCGGCCTCCGGCGCGGGCGATCTCGATACGACCCGCCTGGGTGAGGCCGAGGTTGCCGCCCTCGCCCACGACCCGGGCCCGCACGTCGGTGCCGTCCACCCGCACCGAGTCGTTGGCCTTGTCGCCGACGTCGGCATGCGATTCGCCCGACGCCTTGACGTAGGTGCCGATTCCACCGTTCCAGAGCAGGTCGACCGGCGCACGCAGGATCGCACGGATCAGTTCCGGCGGTGTCAGTTCCGTGACCGCCGAGTCCAGGCCGAGCACCTTCCGGGCCTCGGCGCTGATCGGCACGGCCTTCGCGGACCGATCCCACACCCCGCCACCGGAGCTGATCAGCGCGCGGTCGTAGTCGTCCCACGACGAACGCGGGAGAGCGAACATCCGGGCGCGCTCGGCATAGGAGCGCTCGGGGTCCGGTTCGGGGTCGAGGAAGACGTGGCGGTGGTCGAAGGCGGCAACCAGCCGAATGTGCTTGCTGCACAACATGCCGTTCCCGAAGACGTCCCCGCTCATGTCACCGATGCCGACGACCGTGAAGTCGTCCTGCTGGGTGTCGACGCCGAGCTCCCGGAACCGCCGCTTGACGCTCTCCCACGCCCCCCGCGCGGTAATGCCCATCGCCTTGTGGTCGTAGCCGACCGATCCGCCCGACGCGAAGGCGTCGCCCAGCCAGAAGTCGTACTCGGCCGCCACGGCATTGGCGATGTCCGAGAACGACGCGGTACCCTTGTCGGCCGCCACCACGAGATAGGTGTCGTCTCCGTCGTGCCGCACCACACCCGGTGCCGGACGCACCTCACCCGACGTGCGGTCGACATTGTCGACGAGGTCGAGCAGGCCGCGGATGAATGTGCGGTACCCGGCAATCCCGGCCGCCCGCAACATTTCCCGGTCGTGGACGGCATCGCCGGTCTGGGCCGGCGGTCGGCGCAGCACGAAACCGCCCTTCGCGCCGACCGGCACGATGACCGCGTTCTTCACCGCCTGGGCCTTGACGAGACCCAGGACCTCGGTGCGGAAGTCCTCGATACGATCGGACCAGCGCAGCCCACCTCGCGCCACTGTGCCGAAGCGCATGTGGACGCCGGCAACCGACGGCGAATGGACGAAGATCTCGCGGCGCGGCCGAGGCTCCGGTAGCTCGTCGATGCTGCGGGAGTCGAACTCGAGCGACAGGCATTCCCGGCGTGGGGTGACGAAGTGGTTGGTGCGCACGGTGTTCCGAATCGCCGACCAGAGCGCCCGGAGAATTCGATCGGCGTCGAGCCCGACCACCTGCGCGATCAACTCGTCCACTCGGGACGGTGCCGCCGGACCGCCGTCCACCTGGGCTTCGGGATCGAATCGAGTGGCGAAGCTGTCGACCAGCGCCCGCGCAATCTCCGGGTACCTGCAGAGGACGTCCGAGACGTAGGAACTGCTGTACGGGAACCGGGCCTGCCGCAGGAATTCGACGTAGGCGCGCAGCACGCCGACCTCGCGCCAGTCCAGACCGGCCCGTGCGACGAGCTCTCCCAACTTGTCGGGTTCCGCGTCGCCCCGCCACAGTGCCGCGATCGCCTCCGCGAAACGGCCGGCGAACTCGCCGAAGTCGGCGTCCGGCGCGATCGGGTATCCGACGGTGAAATCGTAGATCCAGCAGGGCGTCCCGGCGGAAGAGAGCAGCGGGTACGGCTTCTCGTCGAAGACCTCGACGCCCAGACTCTGCAGCATCGGCATCACGTCACCCAGCGACGCCGGTCGGCCCTCGACGTACAGCGAGATCCGGTGCGTTCCGATCCCGCGGGTCGTCTGGACGATGCGGACGTCGACGGTGTCGGCGTCGAGGCGGTCGAGGATCTCCAGGTCGACGCGCGCACGCTCGGGGGCGACGTCCTGTTTGTATCCGACGGGCAGCCCGGACACGAGGTGCGCGAGACGCGCCTTCATGTCCGCGCTCACGCCGGCGAGCAGGCGTTCGTCCCATCCCCTGAAAACTGCGGCGAGAGCGTCGTCGATCTCGTCGGGGATGTTCGTCGGTTCGGCCTCGGTCGAAGCGGTGTTCATCTCGGTACCTTCCGTCGGATACCACGCTGTATCCGACTCATCGTCGGGTCCATCCGGCTGTCGCGCGTGGCACCCTGAGTGGGGTGCCCCCTTGACATCGAGATGTATAGACAGGAATATACAACTCATAGTTGCAGAACGTGAGCCAGTGCACAACAGCTGGGAACCGGACGGGGACGACAACGGCGTCGCCCCCCGCCCCCCGGATGACGCTGCCGCGAAGCTCACTGCCGATCTCGAGGAGTACCCCATGGACATCACGTCCCCCGGCCACGAGGCCCGACCCGTCAGCGCCCCGCGCGGCTCCGAGCTCAACACGCTCGGGTGGCAGCAGGAGGGCGCCCTGCGCATGCTCATGAACAACCTCGACCCCGAGGTCGCCGAGCACCCCGACAACCTGGTCGTCTACGGCGGCACCGGCCGCGCCGCCCGCAGCTGGGCCGCGTTCGACGCCATGGTCGCCACCCTGAAGACGCTGAAGAACGACGAGACCATGCTGGTCCAGTCCGGCAAGCCGGTCGGCGTCTTCCGCACCAACGAGTGGGCGCCGCGCGTGCTCCTCGCGAACTCCAACCTCGTCGGCGACTGGGCCAACTGGGAGCAGTTCCGCAAGCTCGAGGCCGAGGGCCTGATGATGTACGGCCAGATGACGGCCGGTTCCTGGATCTACATCGGCACTCAGGGCATCCTGCAGGGCACCTACGAGACCTTCGGCGCGATCGCTCGTAAGCGCTTCGACGGCACCCTGGCCGGCACGATCACCCTCACCGCGGGCATGGGCGGCATGGGTGGCGCGCAGCCGCTGGCCGTCACCATGAACGACGGCGTCGCGATCTGCGTCGACTGCGACGTCACCCGCATCGACCGCCGCATCGCCCACAAGTACCTCGACACCAAGGCCGACAGCATCGAGCACGCGCTGCAGCTGGCCACCGAGGCCCGTGACGCGCGCAAGCCGCTGTCGATCGGCCTGGTCGGCAACGCCGCCGAGATCTTCCCGGCCCTGCTGGAGATGGACGCCCCGATCGACATCGTCACCGACCAGACGTCGGCGCACGATCCGCTGTCCTACCTGCCGATCGGCGTCGATATCGCCGATATGAAGGACCTGGCCGCGAAGGATCCGGAGAAGTTCACCGAGGACTCGCGCAAGGCGATGGCCGCGCACGTCGAGGCCATGGTCGGCTTCATGGACAAGGGCGCCGAGGTCTTCGACTACGGCAACTCCATCCGCGACGAGGCCCGCAAGGCCGGCTACGACCGCGCGTTCGAGTTCCCCGGCTTCGTCCCGGCCTACATCCGCCCGCTGTTCGAGGAGGGCCTCGGCCCGTTCCGCTGGGCCGCGCTGTCGGGCGACCCCAAGGACATCGCCGCGACCGACAAGGCGATCCTCGAACTGTTCCCCGAGAACGAGCACCTCAAGCGCTGGATCGAGATGGCCGGCGAGAAGGTCGCCTTCGAGGGCCTGCCCGCTCGCATCTGCTGGCTCGGCTACGGCGAGCGCCACAAGGCCGGCCTGAAGTTCAACGAGATGGTCGCCAGCGGCGAGCTGTCGGCGCCGATCGCCATCGGCCGTGACCACCTCGACTCGGGTTCCGTCGCCTCCCCGTACCGCGAGACCGAGTCCATGAAGGACGGCTCCGACGCGATCGCCGACTGGCCGCTGCTCAACGCCCTCGTGAACACCGCCTCCGGCGCGTCCTGGGTGTCGATCCACCACGGCGGTGGCGTCGGCATGGGCCGCTCGATCCACGCCGGCCAGGTGTGCATCGCCGACGGCACCGAGCTGGCCGCGAAGAAGATCGAGGCCGTGCTCACGAACGACCCGGGCATGGGTGTCATCCGGCATGCCGACGCCGGGTACGAGCACGCCATCGAGACCGCCAACACCCGCGGTGTGCGGATCCCGATGGCCGAGAACCACTGATTCGATTCCCCCTCCCCATCGAGGGCCGGCGCACCCGCGTCGGCCCTCGGTGACCCAACTCACCCGCGGGCCCGAGCCCTTCAATCCACCGGGGTGGCGAGTCGGCCGCCCGGACGACAAGTGCATTCACCCGGTCAGGTTCCGTTGTCCGGCATGACCGCCACCCCGGTGGATTGATGGGCGGGGCACGTCCCGGCCATGGAGCGCCGTCGCTCCCACCAACGTCTTTGAGGATCGCAACTGTGTCCACCACCGCTTTGACGAACATCGGAACCCTCGTCACCAACGACCCCACGCAGGGCGAGGGTCCACTGGGGATCCGCCACGACGCCGCGGTCGTCTTCGAGGACGGGGTGGTGGCCTGGGTGGGGAACTCCGCAGAAGCCCCGGCTGCCGACACCGGACATGATCTCGGTGGACGGGCGGTGCTGCCCGGCTTCGTCGAGAGCCACTCGCACCTGGTGTTCGCGGGCGAGCGGGCCGAGGAGTTCGCGGCCCGCATGTCGGGCGAGAAGTACGCGGCGGGCGGCATCCGCACCACGATCGAGGCGACGCGGGCCGCGAGCGACGACCAGCTCGCCGCGAACGTGCGCCGGCTGCTCGACGAGTCGCTGCGCTCCGGCAGCACCACCGTCGAGATCAAGAGCGGTTACGGCCAGAGCACGCGGGACGAGCTGCGCAGCGTGCAGGTGGCGGGCCGGTTCACCGACGAGGTCACGCTGCTGGCCGCGCACGTCCCGCCGCCCGAGTACGCGGGCCGCGGCGACGAGTACGTGGCGATGGCGGTCGACGAGATGATCCCGGCGTGCGCCCCGTACGCGAAGTGGATCGACGTGTTCTGCGAGCGCGGCGCGTTCACCGTCGAGCAGTCGCGCGCCGTCCTGCGCGCCGGTGTCGCCCACGGCCTGGTCCCCCGCGTGCACGGCAACCAGCTCGGCGAGGGCCCGGGCGTGCAGCTGGCCGTCGAGATGGGTGCGGCCTCGGTCGACCACGTCACCTACGTCACCGACGCCGACATCGACGCTCTCGCCGGTAGCTCGACGGTGGCGACGCTGCTCCCCGGCGCCGACTTCTCCACCCGCAACCAGTACCCCGGCGCCCGCGCGCTGCTCGACGCCGGCGTCACCGTCGCGCTTGGCGCGGACTGCAACCCAGGCACCTGCTACACCACGAGCCTGCCGTTCTGCATCGCCATCGCAGTCCGCGACATGCACATGACGCCCGCCGAGGCCGTGTGGGCCGCCACCGCGGGTGGCGCCCGGGCACTGCAGCGCGAGGACGTCGGAAGCCTCCGGATCGGTGCCCGAGCCGACGCGATCGCACTCGACGCCCCGTCCTACCTGCACCTTGCGTACCGCCCCGGCGTGCCGCTGATCGGACAGGTGTGGAAGGACGGCGTCCTCGCCACCACGAGCCGCTGACCGATCCACACGGAGGAGAACCGCATGACCCACGAGATCATCGTCGACGTCCCGCCCCGCCCCTGGGCCGGTCGCACGGACGGCACCGCGTCCGAGCACCTGCGCTGGCATCAGGCCGTCACCCCGTACACGCCCGCCGACGGTGACGGCTGTGTCCTGATCGGCTTCGCCAGCGACGAGGGCGTGCGCCGCAACAAGGGCCGCCGCGGCGCCGCGGGCGGTCCCGATGCCCTCCGCAGTGCACTGTCCTCGATGGCGCTGGAGCGACCGGTGTCCGTGGCGGACGCCGGCACGGTGTCCGTCACCGACGAGAACCTCGAAGACGGGCAGGCCGCCCTCGGCCGTGCCGTGAGCGCGGCACTCGACGCCGGGCGCCTCCCGGTCGTCCTCGGCGGCGGCCACGAGGTGGCATACGGCACCTACCTGGGAGCGGCGAACTCACAGCTGCGGCGACGGCGCCCCCGACTCGGGGTGTTGAACCTCGATGCCCACTTCGACCTGCGCTCCGACACGGTGCCGAGTTCCGGTACCCCGTTCCGGCAGATCGCCGAAGCCGAGCAGGCGGCCGGTACGAGCCACCGCTACGACGTCATCGGGATCAGCCAGCCGAGCAACACCGCAGCCCTGTTCGACACCGCGCACCGGTTCGGCGTGCGGTACCTACTGGACGACCACTGCGGTGTCGCGGACCGGGCCGGTGTCGACGGTTTCGTGACCACGTTCCTCGACGACGTCGACCTCGTCTACCTGACCATCGACCTCGACGTGCTGCCGGCGGCGGTCGCTCCGGGCGTCAGCGCGCCTGCCGCTTACGGCGTGCCCGTGGAGATCATCCAGCGCGTCTGCGATCTCGTCGCGGCGAGCGGCAAACTCGCGGTCGTGGACGTCGCCGAACTCAACCCGGAGCTCGACGTCGACAACCGCACGGCCCGCACAGCGGCGCGACTGATCCATCGAATTGTGACGTCTCACGTCGCCGTCACCGGTGGCGACAATTCCTAGCCGGCCCGAGCGAATACATCAGGGCTACAACGGTTTTGCTGTCGCCGATGCTGCATCTGCCGCTACTCGGGCGGCTCGTTCGAATTCGCCGATCTTGATCGGAGCACGGATCGGGCCGAGGTCCGCCACCAGCGTCCCGTAGTCCGGAACCGCCGCGGGCACGGTCGACACACCTGCCCCTCCGCCGAGGTGGCGTCGTATGCAGTGCCGGCGGAACAGGAAAGCCCTCCACACCCCTTGACACCGAGGTTATCTATACCGGACTATACAAGCTGTGCTTCGGATCACCCCGACGATCGGCTTGGCGAACCTCGTAACAGATGACACCCTGTCGAGGTGCGCACGGACCTCCTCGTGACCTTCGGTCGCGGGGATGGGTCCGATTCGTGACCCAGCAGGATTGCGCGGCAGCCGAATGCGCTGACGAACGGGTATGACCAGGGCGGGGAACAACAACAAATCGAGACCCCGAAAGTTTGAGAGAAACATGACGACACACGCACAAGAGATCAAGTCCGTAACCCTGGACGATCGGCCGATTTCCATCGAGGAATTCGTTGCCGTTTCCCGATTCGGCGCGCGTGTCGAATTCTCCCCTTCCTATGAGGAGCGGGTCCGGAAGTCGAGGGGTCTCATCGAGAAGTTCCTCGACGAGAACCGGCTGATCTACGGCGTCACCACCGGCTTCGGAGACAACGTAACCGAGGTTATCGCGCCGGAGGATGCCACTGCTTTGCAGCGGAACATCATCCTTTCTCACGCGGTCTCCGTCGGAGAACCTCTCCCCCGGGAGGTTGTGCGTGCGATTCAGCTGATGATGCTGGTCGGTCTCGGCCAGGGCGTCTCGGGCACCAACTTCGGCACTCTCGATCTCATTCGCGAGCTCCTCAACAACGGTATTACCCCTTACGCCCCCGGCGAGGGCTCGGTCGGCTACCTGAGCGTCGAGGCTCATATGGCGCTGGTGCTGTTGGGCGAGGGACGCGCATGGGCCAACGGGGAATTGGTTTCCGGCCGAGATGCACTCGAGAAGTTCGGGCTGCAGCCCGTCACACTCGGATGCAAGGAAGGGCTGACGCTGACGAACGGAACTCATTCCGTCACCGGCATCAGCGTGCTGCTCGCGTACGACGCGGTCCGCGCCGCCACCGTTGCAGACGCAGCCGCCGCGCTCAGCCTGGAGGCGCTGAAGGGAACGATCCGCGCTTACGATCCGCGCCTTCACGCGTTGAAGAAGCACCCTGAGCAGGCAGCGGTCGCCCGGAATGTCAGTCGGATTCTCGCAGGTAGCGAGATCATCGACAAGCACCGCGACTACCGCGTGCAGGATACCTACTGCCTTCGCGGCATCCCCCAGGTTCACGGTGGGGCCAAGCGGGCGATCAAGAATGCAGTCGCCATCATCGAGGACGAGCTGCACTCGGTGGGCGACAATCCCGTCATCATCCCGGAGGGAGACGACGGCGACGCCATCATGGGCGCGAACTTCGACAGCACGTTCGTCGGCATCCAGGCCGACACGATCATGACCGCTCTCACGGTGCTGGGCAAGATCTCCGAGCGTCGAACCGACCGAATGGTCAACAGCGCCTTCAGCGAACTACCCGCTTTCCTCGCACCCAATCCGGGGCTGAACAACGGGTACATGATTCCGCAGTACACGTCGGCCGCCCTGCTCATGGAAATGCGGTCGGCATCATTCCCGGCCTCGGTCGATTCGGTCACGACCTCCGCAAATCAGGAGGACACCGTAAGCAACGCCTACCTGGCGGTGACCAAGGCGTACCGCGGGGTGAAGAAGCTTCGCTACATCCTGGCCATCGAATTGATGTGTGCGGCGCAGGCGACCGACCTCCTGGGCGGTTCCGAAATCGGTTCCGAAGGATCGATTTCCCTCCGTCAAGCAATCCGTAAGATCGCACCCCCGGTCACCGTAGATCGATTCTTCGGCGACGAAATCGAACTCCTCGAGAATGGAATTCACGACGGCAGTTTGATCGAATCTCTCGAGTCCGTCGTCGGCGATCTCGAATTCTGACCCCCATCGCGTCTGGAATAAGCAAACATGACAAATCTCAGCCCACCGGGCACGGCCTTACCCGCCAAGACGGGGAATGCACTTTCCGATCATGAAACGCCGCTGAATCGCTTTCATCTACGAATCACGGCGCTGACCTTCGGCGCCAACTTTTCCGACGGCTACGCTCTCGGCAGCATCGGAATCGTCCTGACCGTTCTGGCCCCGACGATGGGACTCAGCGCGCTCTGGGAAGGGCTTCTCGGAAGTTCCATGCTGATCGGCGTGCTCGTCGGAAGCGTGGTGTGTGGATGGCTTGCGGACCGATTCGGCCGTCGCCTGGTCTTCCAATTGGACTTCATCGTCATCGCGGTGGCCTCCGCAGCGCAGTTCTTCGTCGATGGCCCGGTCTGGCTGCTCGTGCTCCGCCTGATCATCGGGATCGGTGTCGGCGCCGACTACGCACTCGGCCCCACGCTGGTCACCGAGTTCGTCCCCACTCGTTACCGCGGAGGACTACTCGGTTCCCTGACGGTGATGTGGACGGTCGGCTACGTGGCTTCCTTCTTCGTCGGTACATGGCTGGTCAATCTGTCGCCGGATTCGTGGCGCTGGATGCTCGCAAGTGGTGCGATTCCCGCACTGATCGTCCTGGTGCTCCGGCTCGGCACGCCCGAGTCCCCGAGATGGCTGATCGGTAAGGGCAGACTGGACGAAGCTCGCCAAGTTTCGGACAAGTATCTCGGCGGCACGCTCGACATCGAGAAGATCGCGGCAAGCACCGCATCCGACAAGCCGGCGCGATACCGCGACTTGTTCGGCCCCAAGCACCTGAAGAACACGGCATTCGGAATCATCTTCTACAACTGCCAGGTCATTCCGTACTTCGCCATCTACACGTTCCTGCCCGTCATCCTCCTCAAGCTCGGTATGGACGAAGACGGGTTCTCGAGCGGAGTAATGCTGAACCTGTTCCTCCTCCTCGGTGGAATCGCGGGTTGGTGGGCGATCTCGAAGATCGGTCGACGTCCACTGACGATCTACTCGTTCGTCATCATGGCGGTCACATTGGCGATCGTTGCCCTCGGCACCAACTGGCCGTTGCCCTTGGTCATCGTGACCTTCGCCATCTTCACCTTCGTGATGTCGGGAGCTGCGAATCTCGAGCAGGTCTACCCCGCCGAACTCTTCCCCACCCGCTTGCGCGCTACCGGTGTCGGGCTTGTCAACGGAGCCAGCCGACTCGGATCTGCTGCTGGTACCTTCCTTCTCCCCGTCACCCTCGCGTCCGTCGGCATCACAGCCTCGATGCTCGGTTTGGTGGTCGTCCTCGTGATCGGTGCGGTTGCTTCCGTACTGATGGCACCGGAGACGTCCCATCTCTCCACGGAGGAACTCGGCTGATCTCCCGGCCGCGCTCTACACACGAGCGTTCACGACGGCAATGACGACTCGAAGCCGCTCCCCCTGGTGGGGGGCGGCTTCGAGTCGACTGGTGGTCTTCCGTGCGCGGCCGGCCGGGCTGAGCCTGTCGGCCGCCCGTGCTGTACTGGGGCCGTGTACAGCGAGCACGCATCACCGGCGGTTCCCGGGGCGGTCGTGTGGCGCACTGTCCGCACCGCCGACGGGTCGGTGCTGCCGGACGGCTGCATGGACCTGGTGTGGCGGGACGGCGACGTCGTGGTGGCGGGTCCCGACACGCACCCGTTCACGGTGACCGCGTCGGCGGTGCCCGGCGTCGGCCTGCGCTTTCCGCCCGGCATGCTCCCCCACCTGCTCGGCGTGCCGGCCGCGCATCTGCGCGACCGGCGGGTCCCGCTCGCCGACGTGATCGGCCGCGGCCGCTCGACGAGGTTGCGCGGGCTCGATCCCGCCGAGGCGTCGGGCGCCTTCGAGTCGTTCGGTCGGGCACGGCTGGCGGAGGTGGGGCCGCCGGATCCGGTGGTGACGACCACCGCACGACTGCTCGCGTCCGGCCGAACCGTCGCCGACGCCGCGGACACGGTCGGATTGTCCGCCCGCGCGCTGCACCGGCTCGGTACCCGTTCCTTCGGGTACGGGCCCAAGACGCTGGCCGGAATCCTGCGGCTGCAGCGGGCACGCGACCTCGCCGGGCTCGGGATCCCGTCCGCCGACGTCGCCGTGCGGTGCGGCTACGTGGACCAGGCGCACCTGATCCGGGAGTCGCGGCGGATCACCGGTCGTTCGTTCGGTGAGCTGACCGGCCGGGATCAGCCCGGCAGCGACGCGAACAGGTCGACGCCGTTGCCGTCGGGATCCTTGACCGTGGCGTAGCGCTGCCCCCACGGGGCGTCGAACGGTTCGACTCCGCCGTGCCCGGCCGCCGCGAGCCGCGCCCACACCTCGTCCACCTGGGCCGGGTCGTCGCACTCGAACGCGAGCGAGACGCGGGAGTCGCCCGTGGGCGGCGTGTACGGTCCGCCGAACGACTCGACCACCTCGACGGTGTCCCACATCAGCCGGACACCTCCGGCGTTCGTCTCGACGTGCGGTTGGCTCTCGGCATCGGCCGGAATCTCGAGGCCGAGGAGCCGGTAGAAGCGCAGCGACGCCGTGAGGTCCGTCGTCACCACGCCGATCGCGTTCAGCTGAGGTTTCATACCGATCAGGCTAGGCGCGCCTCACCCACCACGATTGGATCTTTCGGACAGCCCCGCCGATCGACTCCCGCACAACAAACAACCGGAACGAATCCGTCCGTTCTCACCACCGGCAGCCCTCTCATCGTGTTCTATACGTCCAAACATCGACAGAAGGAGCTCGGAACATGGTGGTGCAGGACCTGACGACACGGCAGTCCACGACGAACCGGTCGCGCGTGCGGACGGTACTCGGGTCCGTCGTGGTGGCAGCGGGAACGGCGGCGCTGATCGCTTTCGCACCGGGCACTGCCGGCGCTACCCCGCTGCTGCCCGAGCCGACCCCGATCGGCTCGCTCGGTAGCGCCTTCATCGACCTGTCCGGCGGGATGCAAACGCTTCTCGGGCAGTTCGTCGGCGACACCGGGAGCCTGGGAAGCGTGCGCATCGGCGGCCAGCCCACCACCGGCAGCCTCGGCAGCTCCACCGGCAGCCTCGGCAGCACATCCACCGGCAGCCTGGGCAGCTCCGCGACCGGTAGCTTCGGCAGTTCCTTCGGCAGCGTGGTCGACTCCCCCTTCAACTGATCGGGGGAGCCGTCGCGGGACACCGCGCGGTCAGTCCACCTCCGGTGCCCACTGGACACCATTGATGTGGCCACCGCCGTCGACGAACAGCGTGTTGCCGGTGACGTAGCGTGAGTCGTCGCTCGCGAGGAAGGTGGCGACCGGCCCGATGTCGTCGAGGGGGTCGCCGATGCGGCCCATCGGGTTGGCCGACGCCATCGACGCCGCCATCTGCGGATTGGCCTCCGCGACCCGGCGGTACGCCTCGCTCTGTGCACCCGGACAGATCACGTTGCAGCACACCTGCTTCGGCGCCCATTCCCGGGCGGCGGTGCGGGTGAGGCTGCGCAGGCCCTCCTTGGCGGCGTTGTAGTGCACCGAGTACATGTGCGCGTTCACGCCGTTGAGGCTCGCCAGGTTGATGACTCGGCCGGTGCCGCGCTTCTCGAGCTCGGGCAGGGCGCGCTGCATCGCCCAGAACGCGGCCATCACGGCCATGTCGAACCCACCGCGCAACTGCTCGTCCGTCATGTTCTCGAACCGCGCGAAGCCCGTACTGCGCCAAGCATTGTTGACGAGGATGTCGAGTCGGCCGAACTGCGCGACGGCGCCGTCGACCATCGCGTGCACCTGATCCTTGTCGGTGATGTCGGTGCGCTGGAACTCGGCCTTGACGCCCCACTCCTCGCGGAGCCACTGCGCGGTCGATTCACCTGCGGCCTCGTCGATCTCGGCGACCAGCACGTTCGCGCCCTCGCGGGCGAACGCACCCGCGATGCCGCGGCCGATGCCCATGCCGGCACCGGTGACGATCGCCGTCCTACGTTCGAGCTTTCCCATACCAGTTCTCCTCAAAGAAGCGCCCGCGACCGAACCGCATCCCGGCCGAATGTCACATACGTTCAGTTGGACTGAACGTATGTGACATTCGGCCAAGGGAGGGGAATCAACGCGGACGCGGGACCGATGCGTCGATGAACAGCCCCTGCACCGAGACGCACACGTCGCCGGCGGCGTTCTTGATGTCGCCGACCGTGTGGATCTTGCGGCCCTCCACCGACTCCTGCCTGCCGGTGATGGTCAACTCCTCGAACAGCGGCGTCGGACGGTGGTAGCGCACGTTGAGCTGCGCGGTCATGCCTGCCTGGCCACCCCACGCGTTCGCGACACCGAGCACGTGGTCGAGAAGCAGCGCCGAGACGCCGCCGTGCACGCACCCGGGAGGACCCTGGTACGGCAGGTTCAGCGTGACGACACCCTGGACCGAACCGTCGTCGAGTCCCTCGAGCACGAGCGGCGGTGCGATCGCGTTCTCCGGACCGGTGATCGGGTCGTGCCGGGTGACGCCCTCACCGCTCCACATGTCGACCATCCGCTCGGCCACCTCGGGAGCGTGCTCCTCGAGATGATCGGCGATGCTGTTCAGTTCCTCCGCGACACGATCCAGATTCGCGTTGCCCCGATCGGTCCGCAGCATCGCGTCGATCACGCGACGGGCCGCGGCGGTCGCACGGTCCACCGGCGCATCCTGCGGCGCCGACGTCAGCACGGTGCCGTGCGGGTGGGTGTGGGTGGTGGGATGGTCCCCGGTCTTCACGAACGAACCTCCATGGTCGCGTGGGTCAGCACCGGCTGGCCCTCGCGCTCCGGACACGTGGCGAGCAGTGTCAGTGTGTCCCGGTCCTGCCAGACGGAGGTCTCGATCGTCTCACCCGGGTAGATCGAGCCGGCGAACCGGACCGAGAAGCTCTGCACCCGAGCCGGATCGCCACCGAGAACGCCGTCCACGACGGCCTTGCAGACGACGCCGTACGACGCGAGTCCGTGCAGGATGGGGCGGTCGAAGCCGGCCATCTGCGCGAACGCCGGGTCGGCGTGCAGCGGGTTCATGTCGGCGCTGAGCCGGTACACGAGGGCCTGCTGCGTGCTGGTCGGCGAGACCAGCACCTTGTCGGCCTCGCGCTCGGGAACCGCGGTGGTGACCTCGGGTCCGGCGTCGCCGCCGAATCCGCCCTCACCGCGGGCCCAGATCTGCATTCCCGTGGTCCACAACGGGTTTCCGTCGAGAT
Source organism: Rhodococcus sp. TAF43 (assembly GCF_052113525.1). Lineage (NCBI taxonomy): Bacteria > Bacillati > Actinomycetota > Actinomycetes > Mycobacteriales > Nocardiaceae > Rhodococcus > Rhodococcus sp. TAF43. The sequence goes on along the minus strand of NZ_JBFRDL010000004.1, from coordinate 31,308 downwards.
CGGTGGCCGACTGCTCGAGCACGATGACCGCGGCCTTGCCCTTGTCCCACACGTCGGCGACGCGCGAGGAGATGCGCGCCGAGCCCGACGTGGGGATGGGAGCGTGCAGCGTCAGCGACTGGCCGCCGTGCAGGATCTTGCGCAGGTCGATGTCGATGCCGGGCATGTTCATCCCGGCCGGCTTCAGGGTGCCGGCCGAGACGCCCTGGCCCGCGACCATCGCGAACGTCGGCAGAACCCGCAGGCCCTTCTCGTACACCCAGCCGAGCTCGGCCGGATCGAGCGAGTTCACCCCCGCACCGAGGCCCAGGTGGTACAGCAGGACGTCACGCTCGGTCCAATTGGCCTCGCGCACCGTCGGTTCGGCCGACAGTGCGGCCTTGACGTCGATCGGCATAGTGTCATGACTCCTTCGAGATGGTCCCGGCCCGGTACAGCGTGACCACGCACGCACCACCGAGGCCGAGGTTGTGCTGCAGACCCACGCGGGCACCGTCGACCTGGCGGGCGTCGGCCTTGCCGCGCAGCTGCCAGGTCAGCTCGGCGCACTGCGCCAGGCCGGTCGCACCGAGCGGATGGCCCTTCGAGATGAGACCGCCGGACGGGTTTACGACCCACCGGCCGCCGTACGTGGTGGCACCGGACTCGACGAGCTTGCCGCCCTCGCCCGCACCGCACAGGCCGAGGCCCTCGTACGTGATGATCTCGTTGATCGCGAAGCAGTCGTGCAACTCGATGACGTCGACGTCCCCGATCGTGAGACCGGACTCGGCGAACACCTGCTCCGCCGCGGCCCGCGTCATCGGGGCACCGACGACGTCGATCATCGACTGGTCGGCGAACGCCTCGGCGGTGTCGGTGGTGAGGGCCTGCGCGACGATCTCGATCGCCTGGTCCTCGAGGCCGTGCTCGCGCACGAACCGCTCGCTGACGACGATCGCGGCGCCCGCGCCGTCCGAGGTGGGCGAGCACTGCGAACGGGTGAGCGGCGCGTGGATCATCTTGTCGTCCAACACCTGCTGCAGCGTGTACTCGTCACGGAACTGCGCGTAGGGGTTGTTCACCGAGTGCTTGTGGTTCTTGACCGCGACGGACGCGATCTGCTCGACCGTGGTGCCGTAGCGCTCCATGTGCTCGAGCGCGGCGTTGCCGAACAGCTGGGCCGTCATGGGGCCGCGGCCCCACTCGTGCTTGGCCGTCATCACCTTCAGGTGGTCGTCGAGCGTGGAGACCTTGGGCATCTCACCGGTGCCGGTGAGCGCGGTCTTGGTCATCTTCTCGAAGCCCACCGCGAGTGCGACGTCGACGATGCCGCCCTGCACCCACTCGCGCGCCATCATCAGCGCCGACGAACCGGTGGCGCAGTTGTTGTTGACGTTGACGATCGGGATGCCGGTCAGACCCGTCTCGTACAGCGCGCGCTGGCCGGCGGCCGACGGCTGGAAGACGTAGCCGACCGCGGCGCGCTGCACCTGGTCGTACGAGATCCCGGCGTCGGCGAGCGCGGTACCCACGGCCTCGGAGACCATGTCCGGGTACTCCCAGTCCCGAGACTCGATCTTCTCGAACTTGGTCATGCCGACGCCGACGACGAAGGTGCGATTCATGCTGTGCAACTCACTTTCCGGGCTCGGGGTCACGCGGGAGCCCGAGGATCCGCTCGCCGATGATGTTCAGCTGAACATTGGTGGTACCACCTGCGATCGACATGCACTGCGAATTGAGGAACATCTGCGTTGCCGAACGGCGATGCTGATCCCCGAGCAGCGAGCGCGGGCCGGCCCAGTCCATCGCGACCTCCCACACCTGCTGGATGTGTTCGACACCGAGGAGCTTGGCGATCGAGGACTCCGCGCCGGGCTGCGCGCCGGTGAGCGAGCGGAGCGTGGTCCGCAGACCCATCAGCCCACCCGACTGCGCGTCGCACAGCACCTTTCCGAGCACCGTCAGCTGCTCGTCGTCGAGACCGCCGGGAAGTTCGGCCGCCAGGTCGAGCAGTGCCTCGCCACCCGAACCGAGGGACGAGTCGTGCGACAGCGAGACGCGTTCGTTGGCGAGGGTGGTGCGGGCCAGCTTCCAACCGTCTCCCGGCTCGCCGACCAGGCACTCGTCGGGCACGAACACGTCGTCGAGGAACACCTCGTTGAACAGCGCCTCGCCGGTGATCTCACGCAGTGGACGGATGTCGAGGCCGCTGTTCTTGATGTCGATCAGGAAGTACGACAGACCCTTGTGCTTGGCGACGTCACCGTCGGTGCGCGCCAGGCAGATTCCCCAGTCCGCTTCGCGGGCCATGGACGTCCACACCTTCTGGCCCTGCAACTTCCAACCACCGTCGACCTTGGTGGCCTTCGTGGACAGACCCGCCAGGTCGGAGCCGGCACCGGGCTCGGAGAACAGCTGGCACCACACGATGTCGCCGCGCAGCGACTGCGGCACGAAGCGCTCGATCTGCTCGGAGTTGCCGTGCGCGATCAGCGTGGGGATGACCCAGTTGCCGATGATCATGTCGTGCGGAACGAGCTCCGTGCTGCGCAGCTCTTCGGCAATGACCAACTGGGTCACGGCGTCGGCGCCCTTGCCCCACGGAGCGGGCAGGTGCGGCGAGGTGTAGCCGCGCTCGGCCAGGTACGCCTTCTGCTCGGCTCCCGCGAGCTCGAGGGCGGGATTCAGCTCGGCCCGGACGTCGGCGCGGATCTGCTCCGCCTCCGGCGGCAGGTCGATGCTCAGCACACGGCGGGCACCCTCGAGCGTGAGGTTCGCGACCCGGCGCTTCCAGGAAGCGGTGGAGCCCAGCAGGATCCGCAGCGACTGCGCGCGACGCATGTACAGGTGCGCGTCGTGCTCCCACGTGAACCCGATGCCGCCGAGGACCTGGATGCAGTCCTTGGTGACCTGGAACGCGGACTCGAGGGCGACCGATGCGGCCACCGCGACGGCCAGCGACGCCTCCGCCGACGGGACGTCCTCGCCCAGCGCGCGGGCGGCGTCCCACGCGGTGACGCGGGCCTGCTCGGTGAGGCTGAACATGCGGGCGGCCTTGTGCTTGACACCCTGGAACTGGCCGATGACGCGGCCGAACTGCTGCCGCACGCGGGCGTAGTCGGCTGCCGTCGTGGTGGCCCAGTCGGCGAGACCCGCGGCCTCGGCGGAGAACAGCGTCGCCGCGATGTCGAGCACGCGCTGCGAATCGAGTTCCAGCACATCGCCGTCGGCCAGCTCGAGACCGTCGACGACGACCTCGGCGTTGCGCCGCACGACGTCGTGGCTCGGCAGTTCGGTGACGTCGAGGCGACCGCGCTCGACGACCACGAACGCGAGCTCACCGGAAGCGTCCGCCGCCAGCAGGAACAGGTCGCCCACCTGGCCGCCGAGGATGTAGCGCGACGTGCCCGACAGCGTCGCCTTGCCAGCCTCGCGCACCAGCTTCAGCCCGCCGGGCTGCAGCGAAACGGCACCGAACAGGGTGCCGTCTGCCAGACCGGGCAGCTCGGCCGTGCGGCCGGCCTCGTTCAGCACCGTCGACACGACCGCGGTCGACAGGAACGGACCGGGCACCATCGAGCGTCCGAGTTCCTCGGTGACGATGGCGAGTTCGACCAGACCGTAGCCGGCGCCGCCGACCTCCTCCGGCAGGTGCAGGCCCAGCATGCCCAGCTCGGCCAGCGAGCCCCAGTACGCGGGACGCGTCTCTGCCTTGGCCTCGACGGCCTCCCGGATCACCGTCGGCGTCGCGTGGCGCGCGGCCCAGCCACGCACGGAATCGCGGAGTTCGCGGTCTTCGTCACTCAATCCAATGGTCATCGAATAGTCCTCGGAAGTAGAAGCAGCTCTAGGGAAACGGGTCAGATGCGCTCGATGACGGTGGCGGTCGACAGCGCACCGCCCGCGCACATCGTGATCAGGGCCGTCGAACGGTCCGAGCGCTCGAGCTCGTGCAGCGCCGTGGTGATCAGGCGCGAGCCGGTGGACCCGACGGGGTGGCCGAGCGCGATCGCGCCGCCGTTGACGTTGACCTTGCTCATGTCGGCCTCGAGGACCTGCGCCCACGACAGCACGACGGCCGCGAAGGCCTCGTTGATCTCGACGATGTCGATGTCGCCCAACGACATTCCGGCCTTGGCCAGCACGTGGCGGGTGGCGTCGATCGGTCCGTCGAGGTGGTAGTACGGGTCGGAGCCGACCATGCCGGACGAGACGATCCGCGCACGCGGACGCAGCCCCAGCGCGGCGGCCTTCTCCTCGCTCATCAGCATCACCGCGGCGGCACCGTCGCTGATCTGCGACGACGAACCGGCGGTGTGGATGCCACCGTCCATGACCGGCTCGAGTGCGGCGAGGCCCTCGGCGTTGGTCTCCCGCAGGCCGCCGTCGCGGGAGACGGTCGCGATCTCGCCGGTGGGCTCGCCCTCCTTGGTCACGACCGGAGCCTCGACGGGCACGATCTCGCGATCGAACCGGCCCTCGGCCCACGCCTGCGCGGCGCGGCGCTGCGACTCGAGGCCGAAGGCGTCGGTGTCGCCACGCTTCAGGCCGCGGTTGGCGGCGATGCGCTCGGCGGAGGTGAACTGGTCGCCGAGGTCGACGGTCCAGTCGTCCGGGTACGGAATGCCGGTGCCGGGCGCGAGCGCCTGGCCGAGGAAGACGCGGCTCATGGACTCGACACCGCACGCGATGCCGGCGTCGATCTGACCGGATGCGATGAGGCCCGCCACCATGTGCACGGCCTGCTGCGACGACCCGCACGCGCAGTCGATCGTGGTGGCTGCGGTGGTGTACGGCAGTCCCGCGTGCAGCCAGGCGTTGCGGGCGACGTTGTTGGACTGCTCGCCGGCCTGCGTCACTACGCCACCGACGATCTGGCCGATCTCCTCGGGCGCGACCCCGGTCCTGTCCAGCACCGCGCGCTGCGCGGCGCCGAGCAGCGTCGTGGGATGCAGGCCGGCCAGCGCGCCACGGCGGCGGCCGATCGGAGTACGGGCGGCCTCGACGATGACGACGTTGGTCATGGACAACTCCTCGACAGATCTGTGCAGTAAGGACGGGTCACCGAACCCTCCATCGGGAACTGCAACTCGTTCATTTTTGGAATGTATTCTACTTTCGTGCCGAGGGCAATGGATCCGACGAAACGGATCGAGCGGACGCCGAGGTTCGCGGCCGGCGCCGCATACAGTGCAAAGAGTGAACTATTGAGAATCGCCGAACGAGTCGTCGGCGAGGGTGCCCGCGGCACGTGTCATCGACACGGCGATCGACCGGGACCGATCGAACTAGAATTCATTTCAGTGCTTGCCTGCCGCCCGGGTGGCGGGCGGCCGGTCAGCCGCCCGCAGGCACCTGCGCGTTGGACAGGTCGGCCAGCAACAGGCGGCACGCGATTCGCAGGTCGGCTTCGGCGTCCGGGACGGAGACCCGCCCGTTGAGGCACGACTGGATGATGCCGAACCACGCCGACACCAGCACGCGGACGAGGACCGAATCGCTCTCCGTCACCTGCTCGAGCCCGGCGGCGTCGAACAGCACGTCACGGAACAGCCGGTCCACCCGAGCGACGTCGGGAATCGCCGTCACCTTGGCGGTACTCGTCGACTGGATCATCGCGTTCGCGAGCAACGGCCGGCGCAGTAGCGCGCGGGTGGCCCGCAGCAGGGTCTCGAAGATCTCGTCCTGCGGGGTGGTGGCCGGATGCGCCCGGCGCGCGAAGCCCTCGCTCATCTGGTCGATCTGGTCGACCATCACCGCGACGAACAGGTGCGTCTTCGACGGGAAGTAGCGGTACAGGGTGCCGATGGCRACGCCGGCGAGCTTGGCGACCTCGTGCATCTGGACGCGCTCGAGATCCTTCTCGGTGCCCAGCTGCGCCGCCGCGTCGAGCATGCGCGCGAACCGTGCCCGCTGCTCGGCCGAACTCGGTTCGGCTGCGTCCCGCGCCTCGGCGACTCTCGGCACAGTCGACCCCCTACTTGCTCGTCCGTGCATCGCGGGGTGCGACACACACTGGAATGCTCCCACCCGGCATCGGAACAGTCGATGCTTCCGCTGAGTGGGAGTCACGCTGTCCCCCGGTGGGCACCTGCGATTGCGTTCAACATCGAACCCGAAATCGATGGAGGATACAACCATGCAGGATTGGACAACCGAGTGCGACGTGGTCGTGATCGGCTCCGGTGGCGGCGCCCTGACCGGCGCGTACACCGCTGCATCGCAGGGGCTGAGCACGATCGTTCTGGAGAAGACCGACCTCTTCGGCGGCACCTCCTCGTACTCCGGAGCCTCCATCTGGCTGCCCGGAACGCAGGTCCAGGAGCGCGCCGGCCTGCAGGACTCGACCGAGAACGCCCGCACCTACCTGCGGAACCTGCTCGGCGACGCCGAGAGCGTGCGGCAGGACGCGTACGTCGACACCGCACCCGTCGTCGTGGCACTGCTCGAGAAGGACCCGAACATCGAGTTCGAGTACCGCGCCTTCCCGGACTACTACAAGGCCGAGGGTCGGATGGACTCCGGCCGCTCGATCAACCCGCTCGACCTGGACCCCGCCGACATCGGTGACCTCGCCGGCAAGATCCGCCCCGAGCTGGATCAGGACCGTACCGGCCAGGGTCACGCGCCCGGCAAGCTCATCGGCGGTCGCGCGCTGATCGGTCGCCTGCTCGCCGCCGTGCAGGGCACCGGCAACGCCGAGCTGCGCACCGGCACCGCCCTCACCGAACTGGTGGTCGAGGACGGCCGCGTCGTCGGCGTCGTCGCCGAGGCGAACGGCGAGCAGATCCGCATCAAGGCCAACCGCGGCGTGCTGCTGGCGGCCGGTGGCATCGAGGGCAACGCCGAGATGCGCGAGCAGGCCGGTACCCCCGGCAAGGCGGACTGGAGCATGGGCCCGTTCGGCGCCAACACCGGCACCGCGATCGCCGCGGGTGTCGCGGTCGGCGGCGCCACCGCGCTGCTGGATCAGGCGTGGTTCTGCCCCGGCGTCGCGCAGCCCGACGGCTCGGCGGCATTCATGGTCGGCGTGCGCGGCGGCCTCCTCGTCGACGCACAGGGCCGGCGCTACCTGAACGAGTCGCTGCCCTACGACCAGTTCGGTCGCGGGATGGACGCGCACGACAAGGCGACCACCGCGGCGAGCCGCGAAGATGGTGGGGCCGGCAGTTGCACCATCCCGTCGTACCTGATCTTCGACTCCCGCGAGGGCGGCGGGCTGCCCGCGATCTGCATCCCGAACACCGCGCCCGCGAAGCACCTCGAGGCCGGCACCTGGGCGTCGTCGGACACGCTCGAGGGCCTGGCCGAGAAGACCGGCATCCCCGCGGACGCCCTGCGCGCCACCGTCGAGCAGTTCAACGACTACGCCAAGCACGGCGTCGACGAGCAGTTCCACCGCGGCGAGGACCCCTACGACGCGTTCTTCTGCCCGCCCAACGGTGGCCCCAACAACGCTCTGACGGCGATCGAGAGCGGCCCGTTCTACGCGGCGAAGATCGTGCTGAGCGACCTCGGCACCAAGGGCGGTCTGGTCACCGATGCCGACGCCCGCGTCCTCACCGCCGACGGCACCCCCGTCGAGGGCCTGTACGCGGCCGGCAACACCGGCGCCTCGGTCAGTGGCGCGTTCTACCCGGGTCCGGGCGTGCCGCTCGGTACCGCGATGGTGTTCTCGTACCGTGCCGTCCAGAACATGCTGGGCAACTGAACAATTCGGCCCTGAGGTGACCCGGTCCGGCTAGACCAGGTTGTCCTCGACCGGCAATCCGAACGCGCCCCTGCCGTACATGGCGAGGGCGCGTTCGGCGTCGTTGGCCACGTGCACGCTGCCGGCGTGGGCGTCGCGCCACGCGCGCTCGATCGGATTGCCCCGGGTCAGCGAGTTGCCGCCGGCGGTCTTGAACAGCAGGTCGATCGCCTCGAGGGCCCGCTCGGTGCCGCGGACCTGATCGCGCCGGACCCGCAGCCGCATGCTCATCGGCAGCGGCTCCCCCGCCTCCGCGAGCTCGAGCAGTTCGCGGATGTTGCGGTCCATCTGCAGGATCGCCGCGTCGATCTCCGACGATGCCCGGGCGACCGCGACCTGAGCGAACTGGTCCTCGGCGAACCGTCCGCCGCCGAGGCTCAGGCGGACCCGGTCGCGCATCGCCGACAGGTAGGTCTCGTAGCACCCCGCGACGGTGCCGATCACCGGCGCGGCGACCGTGCTGGTGAAGATCGCCGCGAACGGGAGCTTGAACAGCGGCGCCGCGTTGACCTTGTGGCCGGGGGCACGCAGCTGCGCGGCCTCGTAGTTGCGCAGCGTCCGGTGCTCGGGCACGAACGCCCTCTCCACCGTGATCTCGTTACTCGCGGTTCCGCGCAGGCCGACGACGTCCCACACGTCCTTGATTCGGTAGTCGGTCCGCGGCACCACGACGGTCATGAAGTCGACGGGCCGCCCCTCGGCACCGACGACCAACGCGCCCAGCAGCGCCCACGACGCGTGGTCGCAGCCCGACGAGAACCGCCAGCTCCCCGACAGCTCGTAGCCGCCTTCCACCGGAATCAGTTCCCCGACCGGCGCATACGCCGACGACACGAGCGTGGTGCTGTCCTGACCCCACACCTCGTCCTGGACGCGGACGTCGAACAGGCCCAGATGCCACGGGTGCACCCCCAGCACCGACGTCACCCACCCGGTGGACCCGCACACCCCGGAGATGGCCCGCACCACTTCGTAGAACTCGACCGGGCTGCACTCGGTTCCGCCGTAGCGGGCCGGCTGCAGCATCCGGAAGACGCCGGCGGCCGTCAGGTCGCGGATCGACTGGTCGGACACGCGGCGCGATTCGTCGACAGTCTGTGCGCGCTCGGCGATGGCGGGCAGCAACTCGCGAACCGACCGCAGAACCTCGTGGGCCATGGGGTGCTCCTCGACGACCCCGGGCGGGGTCGGATGTCGGGACAGGGGGTACCCGCATGGTAGGGCGAGATTCCTCTTGTCCGTTTCGCGGGAGTCTCCATTGGGGTTCCGGCGGCCTCGAGACTTCCGGTCCGGACGGTCCCGCCCAGTGGGACTCCCGGATGCCGGGTGATCCGTCTCACCTAGCGTGACCCTCAATGCCACAGGTGCATCCTCCGCCAGGAACCGATGCCCCGCGGCCAGCGCTCGATTTTCGAACGCGTCTGAACTCGAATTGCATTTCCCTGAAAGGACGGACGAAGTGACCCTCAATCAGTCCGAAGAAGCCGAAGTCCGCGAGATCGTCGCCGGTGCCGCCCCCACGCGCTTCGCCCGTGGGTGGCACTGCCTGGGCCTGTCCGAGTCGTTCAAGGACGGAAAGCCGCACTCGGTCCACGCGTTCGGCACCAAGCTGGTTGTGTTCGCCGACAGCAAGGGCGAGCTGAACATTCTCGACGCGTACTGCCGTCACATGGGTGGCGACCTGAGCCAGGGCGAGATCAAGGGCGACTCCGTGGCGTGCCCGTTCCACGACTGGCGCTGGAACGGCAAGGGCCGTTGCACCGACATTCCTTACGCTCGCCGTGTCCCCCCGGTCGCCAAGACCCGCGCGTGGCACACCCTCGACCAGGACGGCATGCTGTTCGTCTGGCACGACCCCGAGGGCAAGGCGCCGTCCGAGACGGACATGTACATCCCGCGTATCGAGGGTGCGCTCAGCGACGAGTGGTCCGACTGGGTCTGGTACACCACCGAGGTCGACACCAACTGCCGCGAGATCGTCGACAACATCGTCGACATGGCGCACTTCTTCTACGTGCACTACTCGTTCCCGACGTTCTTCAAGAACGTCTTCGAGGGACAGGTGGCGAGCCAGTTCATGCGTGGCCAGGCCCGCGAGGACATGCGTCCGCACGCGAGCGGTCAGCCGAAGATGCTGGGCAGCCGCTCCGACGCGTCGTACTTCGGTCCGTCGTTCATGATCGACGACCTGACCTACCAGTACGAGGGCTACGACGTCGACTCCGTCCTCATCAACTGCCACTACCCGGTCAGCCCCGACAAGTTCGTGCTGATGTACGGCATCATCGTCAAGAAGTCGGACCGCTTCCAGGGCGACGCCGCCGACGAGATGGCCAAGGGCTTCGGCACGTTCATCGCCAAGGGCTTCGAGCAGGACATCGAGATCTGGAAGAACAAGACCCGCATCGAGAACCCGCTCCTGTGCGAGGAGGACGGCCCGGTCTACCAGCTGCGCCGCTGGTACGACCAGTTCTACGTGGACCGCGCGGACATTCAGCCCGAGATGGTCGAGCGCTTCGAGCACGAGATGGACACCACCAAGGCCGTCGCCGCCTGGCGCAAGGAAGTCGAAGCGAACATCGAGGAGAAGGCACGCGAGAATGCAGCCGCTGGAGTGTGACCGCTGCGGGGCCTGCGTACAGGTCCAGAAGCACAGCTGGGAGCACACCGCGGTGCAGTGGAACGAGGCCGCCCAGGAGGCGTGCCAGGAGATCCACACCGGGGTGGGCCGTGAGGGCCGCCCGGGCGCACCGGTCATGCGTTGCGAGGCGCTGAGCGCGGCGATCCAGGTCGCCGCGCTCGACGGCCGCCTCGCCATCACCGACGAGTCTCCCGTCCCCACCCCACAGGTCGCCGACCACTGAGCCACTTCACTCGCCGTCATCTCTCTCGACGAAAAGGATCGTTCATGATCGACAAGAACCAGTACGGCCCGTGGGCCGTCATCGCCGGCGGCTCCGAGGGTGTCGGCGCAGGTTTCGCCGACGAGCTCGCGCAGGCCGGCCTGAACCTCGTGCTCATCGCCCGCAAGCCGGGCCCGCTCGAGGAGACCGCGGAGAAGGTCCGCTCGCACGGTGTCGAGGTTCGTACCCTCGCGCTGGATCTGCTCGCCGACGACGCGATGGACCAGATCCGCAAGGTCACCGACGACGTCGAGGTGGGCCTGCTGATCTTCAACGCCGGCGCCAACAGCTACGGCCACGAGTTCGTCACCGGCGACCTCGACGGGTTCAACCGGGTGATCAACCTCAACATCACCAAGCAGCTGGAGCTGTCGCACCACTTCGGCGCGAAGATGAAGGACCGCGGTCGCGGCGGCATCATGCTGCTCGGCTCGCTGGCCGGCTACATGGGCTCCGAGCACCAGAGCATCTACGCGTCGTCGAAGGCGTTCAGTCGCGTGTTCGCCGAGAGCCTGTGGCTCGAGCTGGCGCCGTTCAACGTCCACGTCGTGGAGTTCATCCTGGGCGTCACCCGCACTCCCGCAATGATTCGCGCCGGACTCAACTTCGACATCCCCGGCATGCTCGTCCAGGAGCCCGAGGACGCGGCCCGCGAGGGCCTCGAGCACCTCACCGACACCGAAAGGTCGCAGCCACAGCTGTATTCGCACCTGCCACCCGAGCCTGGAGGGAACGTCGATGGACCTGAAGTTGCTACTGGCCGAGCGGGAGATCGCCCGCGCCGTCATCCGTTTCGCTCGCGCAATGGACGACCGCGACTGGCCGGTCCTGCACGAGATCATGCTGCCCGACGCGACCGCGGAACTCGGCACCGGAACTCTCCACGGCCCCGGCGGAGTGGAGGCCTCGATCCGCTCGTTCCTCGACGACTGCGGCCCCACCCAGCACCTGCTGGGCAACATGCTCATCGACGTGGACCTCGCAGCCGGCACGGCCACCAGCCGGACCTACGTGACCGACCTGCACCTCGGTGTCGGCGACAAGCAGGGCCTGAGCTTCTCCACCCTCGGCGACTACCACGACGAGTGGCGGCTGACCGACGGCGCGTGGCGAATGAGCCACCGCACCAAGCACATGCGCGGCGCCCAGGGCGACATCAGCGTCCTCGGTGCCGGGCCCGGTCACTGGGACGGCGGGCGGTCGCCCGTGGACCCGCGTACCGCGGCCGCGGACATCGAGGCGATCAAGCAGCTCAAGGCCGGCTACTTCCGGCTCATGGACACGAAGGACTGGGACGGTCTGGCCGCGGTCTTCATCCCCGACGCCGAGATCGACATGACCGAAACCGGCGGTGGGATCACCCATTCCGTCGACGAGTACATGCCGTTCCTGCGGGCCAGCATCGAGAACGCCGCGACCGTCCACCACGGCCACACCCCCGAGATCACCCTCACCTCCCCCACCACCGCGACCGGGACGTGGGCGATGGAGGACAGGCTGTGGTGGCCTGACGGCACCCCGGTGCGCAGCCTCCACGGCTACGGGCACTACGTCGAGGAGTACCGGAAGACGGAGGCGGGCTGGAAGATCGGTGCGATGCGCCTGACCCGGCTGCGGACCGACACGGCGTAACGCTCGACCGATTTGCCCGATACCGTCTGCACAGGCGACCGGAACTCCGGTGCGCAACGGGGAGGGAACATGTCGAGGTATCGGGTCGCCGTGCTGGGGATCATCACACTGCTGGGCATCGCCGGATGCGGAACCACGGACGCGACTCCCCCTGCGGGTGGGGCCGATCTGCGGGCAAGTCTGCTGCCCGACGCGTCGGAACTTCCCGCGGGGGCGGTAACCCAACCGCTGCCCGGCGAGGAGGAGATGGTGCTCAACCTCGAGCTCGACGCCCCGAGCACCGGCACCGGGCTGGAAACGACGCCGACGTTCGATCCGCCCGGGTGCGAGGCCCAGAACATCTACTCGGACGGGGCTCGGATCGGGTTGATCGAGAACGGCTCCGCCACCGGCGCGCTTCTCGGGGATGAACGCGCCTACATCATGCTGGTCAGTGAGACCGACCTGGATGTGCAGCGAATAGCGAACGCCCACACTGGAACCTGCTCGACCTACATGGTCACCTACGACGACCCCCGCGCATCGGCCCGTACAGTGCGTACCGAGCGACTCGACCTCCCGCCGGCTCTCGCGGCGGAGGACGCCGTCGTCCTGTCCGAGGTCACCGACCCCGACAACCCGAACTGGACCGACGACGAAATACTCCTGGGATACGCGGCCGTCGACGGATACACCGTGATGGTCCTCGGATACCAGGGCAAGGACTCGCGCGCCGAGTTCGACGACGTGTTCACGCGGGTCGTCGAGAAGGTTCGCCGGCGGTCCTGAGTCCCTTACGTGGAACGCCCACAGCAAGATTCGCGACTCCACGTATTCCGACATCACTCTTCCAACCGGGGCCTGGCGAGGCGGGGTCGTCCGGCGCCGTGACGCACTGTGCGATCGGCGTGATCAACGCGGACGACCTCGACAGTATCGAACTCTCGCGGCGTCACACTGCGACAGTGCTCGCTATACCAGCAGCTTCGGTGGGCCAGGTGTTCAAGGGATTGACGTGTTCGCCGTCAGTGCAGTGAGCTTGCGCAAGCCTGCCGGGTAGAGACGCTTGCCGGCGACCAGTGCGACGATCGCGCCGAGGTAGACCAGCGGGGAGAGTTGCAGAGCCCCGAGCAGCCCGAGATGATCGGCAAGGACACCGACGACGAATGGCCCCAGTGCCATGCCCAGCAGGTTGTAGGCAACGGCGAGAGTACCCATTGCAGAGGCTCGGACAGAAGAGTGCGTGAGGTTCGCTACCATCGCCGCGGACGGTCCGGACGCCCCGCCGGAGAAGAAGGCGCCGATTCCGATCAGGACCATCTGCGCGGCCCCGGTACCGACGCGAAATCCTATCGTCAAGAATACGAGCGACATTACGCAGAAGGCGATGGCGGCGGTCCACTTGCGGCTCGTGTCGGTACGACCGACCCGGTCAGTGATGATGCCGCAGATCACCATGCCACTGCCCACGAGCAACACGAAGAGTGACGCCATCAGCCCGGCTTCGGCCGGAGCAAGGCCGTAGTAGCGGTTGAAGAAGCTCGGGAGCCAAGACAGCAACACTCCGGCGGTGAACAGATGAAGTCCGCCACCGATGTAGGCGCACAAGACGGCCGGATTGGTAAACAGACTCGACACCGGGGCGCGGTAACCCACCGGCGGCGCAGCAGCGACCGCGGACACGTCATCGGCGGCGTGCTGGRCCAGCTTGTGGTCGGTGATCAGGGCACGGTAGAGCGCGACCAAGATCAGACCGAAGACAGCCATACCAGCGAACGACCAGCGCCAACTCAAGTGGACGGCGATGACACCACCGAATGCGACACCGATCACCGACCCGAACGATCCGCCGGCCAGAAAGGCCCCGCTGAGAGTGGCGTGCAGTCGGGGCGCGAAGACGCTGAGCACGACGGCGATACCGACGCTCGAATAGGCGGCCTCACCGACTCCGACGAGGAAGCGGGCGCCGAGCATCTGTTCGTAACTGGTGGCCAGCGCGCACAACAGGGTGGCGACGCTCCACAGAACAGCCATGAGGATCAGGCTCTTGACTCGACCCCACCGGTCTGCCAGCAAGGACAACGGCAGGGTGAGCAGGCCGACCATTAGCGCCACGACGCTGGAGAGCGAGGCAAGCTGGGAATCAGACAGCGCCCATTCGGTTTTCAAGAACGGGAAGACTGCACTGAGAACCTGTCGGGACATATAGTCCGAGAGCAGCAGTCCGAAGGTCAGGGCGAACACTATCCACGGATACCTGCTCGACCGGGCAACTGGTGTGTCAGCCGGGTCTTCACTGGAAGTGGTGGGTAGCACCATGTGTGCTCCTAATCTAATGACCGGATRCAGTCGAGGGCATGTCCTGGCAAGAATCACCGGCCGCGTCGGACAACGAACTGCCGAGCTGCSCGCGAAGGAACGGCAGCACAATTTCGTTGACCTTCTCGGGCTCATCCAGCCAGGGCCAGTGCCCGGTCCCCGGCACGATTTCGACCCGCGCGCCTGGGAAACTCTGCAACTGCTGGCGGGCGAGATCGGAGGGAACGAACGGATCGTCCTCGCMCCAGACGACTAGGGCGGGAGTAGTCAGGTCGCGCAGCGGGCCTGTCAGCGCCCTCTCGAGCGCAGCAAGATCGAGGGAACGGTACATCTGCAGCACTGCTCGCTTGGTCCCGCTGGGAGCCATGTGGCCCACAATTTGCTCCAGCCACTGATCGGGCAACGCGGGATTCTTGCGGCGAATAATTGATCGGTTGATCCGGGGCCTCAGCATCAGCTGCACCAGTTCGCCCGCAATCGCTGTACGCCACAGGCGCGCAAGACCATGCCAATGCGACTCCCGGTTGATGCCGGTATCGATGAGGGTGATACTCGCGACCTGCTCCGGATGGTTGATTGCCCAGGTCAGGCCCCATGGACCTCCGAAATCGTGTAGGACGAGATGTGCACGCTCGACGCCCAACTGATCGATGATTCCACCAAGATGCGCTGCCTGGGAGGGCACGGTGTAGTCCTGGTCCGCACGCTGCTCTGCATCGCCGAAGCCCGGCATATCGGGCGCAATCACTCGTGCAAAGTCGGCGACCTTCGTCAGTAGTGGGGCCCAGTCGTTGCTTGCCCCTGGATTACCGTGCACGAAGACCACAGCCTCATCGGAGTCGGATCTGTTAGTTACGACCGGTGAGCGAACGTCTCGGACAACGATTTGCAATTCGTCAAGCATGGCTTGCTCCTAAATGGTTTTCTGACCGAACCGGTAGCGATCGGAATGGCGCTGCGACTAGGCGCCCACCGCAGGCCGGCCGGCACGCATTTGTTCGGCTTCAGGCGAGGCTGCGCTTGAGGATCTTTCCGGTGGCGGTCATCGGCAATGACGCGACAAACTCGACCAGACGCGGGTACTTGTAGGCGGCCATCTGCGTCTTGGTCCAGTCGATCAACTGCCCTTCGGAGATTTCGGCATCCTTGTCGAGGATGACGAACGCCTTGACCTCCTCGCCGTGACTTTCGTGCGGTACGCCGACCACTGCCGCCAGGGAGACGGCCTCGTGCGCCATGAGCACTTCCTCGATCTCTCGCGGGTACACGTTGAACCCACCGCGGAGGATCATGTCCTTTGCCCGGTCGACAATGTAGTAGAAGCCGTCCTCGTCGCGGCGGGCGAGATCCCCGCTGCGGAACCAGCCGTCGCACATCACCTCTTCGGTTGCCGCGGGCCGGTTGTAGTATCCCTTCATCACGTTGTGTCCACGAATTGCAATCTCTCCCACTGAATTTGATTCGGCCACAGTGTTCCATTGCTCATCCACCAGGCGGACCTGCACGCCCCATACCGGCGTGCCGATGGACCCGGGTCGCGGATCCCGCTCGGAGTCGCTGAACACCGCCAGCGGTGACGTCTCCGAGAGCCCGTAACCTTCGAGGATCTGAACTCCGAATCGTTCGTTGAACTGCTTGAGAATCTCGACCGGCATCRACGCCCCGCCCGAGATCGCCCTGCGAAGATTCTTGGCGATCCGTTCGACATCGATCCCGTCGTCGAGCGTATCGATGGCCTCGAGCAAACCCCAGTACATGGTCGGTACGCCCGCAAAGACGGTCACGTCCTGTTCGTTCATGATCCGCAGTGCGGACTGAGCGTCGAACCGCGGCAACAAGATCAACGTCGCGGCCATCGAGAACGCCGAATTCATGTTCACGGTCTGACCGAAGGTGTGGAAGAGCGGTAGGGCCGTCAGGTGCTTGTCGTGCCGGCTGGGCCGCGAGTCGAACAGTCGGTTAGCCGTCAGCGCATTCAGCACCATGTTCGAGTGTGTCAGCTCGGCGCCTTTGGGCTGGCCGGTGGTGCCGCTGGTGTACAGGACCACCGCGGTGTCGGTGGCCTCGCACAGCAGACTCTCGAACTCGCTGGGCTGATCCACGAGCGCTTGCGCCAGCTGGGCAATGCCCTCGGCGGTAGGCGCTCGGTCTGCGCCAACGACGAACAGGTGCTCGCAGGTCGGGGCGTCTTCGTAGCCCTCCCGGGCAAACTCGGCAATCGGCAGGTCCGATGTACCCTCGAAGCAAAAGTACGCTTTGGCGTCCGAATCGGCTAAGTGATAGGCGATCTCACGGCCCTTGAGCAGAATATTCAGTGGCACCACGACCGCGCCGGCCTTGAGGATTCCGTAGTAGAGAATCGGAAACCATGGCACGTTCGGGAGAGAAAGTGCCACCTTGTCGCCTGGCCGGATCCCGCTCGAGACGAGAAGGTTGGCTACCTGGTTCGAGACGGCATCCACCTGGGCATAGGTGAACCGCTGTTCGCCCTGGACGAGCGCGTCACGGTCCGGATACCGACGAGCGGAATCCTCCAGGAGCATGGACAGATTGAGCATGTGGCTTCTCTCTCAGTTTCGTGGTGCGGTCGTAGCGAACGCAGTGCTGGATCGGAACATGTTGTGGCGTCCAATAATTCGGCAGAATCAGCAGGCCGCAGAGCCAGCTCATGTATCGCGGCCAGCGGCGGATCTGCGGGTTCACCGTTTCCCCGGGGGCATAACCGCGCCGGTCGACCGAACTAGTCGACCGAGCCTTCACAAGCCCCCACCCGAATTGACCCGACATCGGAAAGCGGAGTCCCGTGAACCCACCGGATCACCGCAGACACCATGTGTTCGACGGCACTTAATGCCGCAGTTATGTTGCACATCACGCTATAGGGACTGCGCCACATTCGATTGACGCTGCGTTACGGCTGGATTGACATACTGTTGCACTGCGTCTGCCGCCAAGCGCTCTCCGCTGATCGGACGCTCCGGGCACCGGCCTAAGCCCCCATCACCCGAGGACCGCCGACCATTCGGACCCCTCGACCGTGAATGTGCAGTGCCCGCCGCGACCGGTGATGCACTCAGTGGTCCCGCGCCGACAGTGCACAGGCCCGACGACCAACACCTGCTCTAAAGTGCAGCCCTCCAGGCCGTTGGACTGGACCCGAACTCGGTTCGAAACCAGCGCGAGAACGCAGATAGTTCGGAAAACCCAAGCAGACCAGCAACATCCGTTAGGGAACGCGTCCGCTGTGTGACATATATCCGAGCCAAATCCACCCGGGTGGTATTGAGGATCTCCGAGAATGATGTGTTCGATCTGGCAAGAAGCCGATGGACCGTGACGCGGTTGACTCCCAGCGTCTTCGCGACATGCTGCAGCGAGCACCGCCCCGTCGGCAGCGTGGTTTCGATCAGTTCACGAATGCGGTCGAGATCGTCGACGGGTCGCGGGCTGGCGATCGTGTCGATATACTCCTTCGCGAACGGCTGAAATGAAGGGTCGAACAGGCTATTGGGGATATCGAGATCGCCAGCGTAGAACCCGAAGCCATTGAAATTCTCGCCAAATCGGATCGAATTTCCCAAGGTACGGCGGTGAAGCGTCAGGGCGTCCGGTGCGTCGTGCATAAAACAAACGGTTGCCGGTGTCCAACGGCCTCCGGAAACGATCTTGATCAGCCGAAGAAGTGCCCCTACGATCATCTCGGAGAACTGCCGCGAGGCGCTGGCAGGGACTATGTCGAAGTCAAGCCTAACCTTTACGAGGTCATCAGTTTCAGCTATCCGAACGTTGATAGCCTCGCTGCGTAGGTGCTGATAGCGACTGAGCATCATCAGCACACTGCGCATATCCGGTTCGCCCTGCGCGGCTACACTGATCGGGCCCAGATTGGAGAACTTTCGGTTCTCGGCCAGGCGCAATCCGAAACCTTCGAGACCGGTTGCGACCGCAGAGATCTCGAGGAGTCGGGCGGCGGCGTCGATGGCGATCCACTGATTCGGCATGGCCAGGTCGGCTACCTGGAGCCCGACAGACCTGAGCAACGGAAGTGGGTCGACTTCCCGAGAACGAATGAGCTCCAGGTATCCCGTCAGCGTTGCGTTACGGACAAGCCGGGTCATCGAAGCCTCCTTTCGATTGCCTTCGAGCGTCCGTCAGCTTGGCCGGCATCACCCGGCAGATGCCTTTGGCGGTCGGCTCGAGGGCGAGATCCCATTCCAATACTGCTCGGTCGGGATCCACAGCAGCTTCACCATCCTCGACACCGGACCACGCTCGTGCCCCGCTCCTACCCTACATTCGACCGGGCGTATAGCGGCTCCGGCCAACAGGATTGGAAACCCAGATACCCGCCTCCCCGCGGAAGTTGCAGGACAGGCGGGTAGCAATTGTCGCCGCCGCAACGGGTGCGGGAGCGCACGGAAACCGAATCCGATATCCGATGCGCCGGTAGGGCGTTCACGTAGCCCCTCCCCCATCGGTAACCCTGCGGGCGGAGCAATAGCGCGTCAAGCAAGGTGCAACGTGAGGTCAATTTCCTGCCGGGACTGGGCGCTAGAGTTTCGACATCTGACGGTGCGGATCCATGCTTCACCGGACCGCAAATGAAGAGCACCCAACGAGCGAACCTGTCGCCCTCCGGCCGAGCTGGCCGAGTACCCCTCTCCCCCGAAATCAAAGGAGTGACACCCATGCACGCCGTTCAAATCGAGGAGCCATCGCAAGCCGGGAATTCCTTGATCAAGGTGAAGCAACTGACCCGACATATCGGGGCCGAACTGCTCGACATACAGATTCCTGACATCACCCGCGATGATGCCCTCTTCGCCGAGGTGAAGTCGCTTCTCCTGAAGCACAAAGTGCTATTTCTCCGAAACCAGGAAATGACACGCATCCAACACGTGGCCTTCGCCAAGAAGTTCGGACCGCTGGAAGATGGCCACCCAAACACCGACGATGATTCCGGTGTTGTTCTCCTGTATAAGGATACGTCGAGCGAGGGCCACTACGAGAATTCCTACCACAGCGATACGAGTTGGCGGGAGAGCCCCTCAATGGCGTCCGTACTGCGTTGTGTGGAACCGGCTGAAATTGGTGGCGACACCATTTGGGTCAACATGGTCGAGGCATACCGCGAACTTCCGGATCACGTCAAGGATCAGGTCAAATCCTTGCGTGCCCGGCACAGCTTCGAGGCAGTCTTCGGCGCCTCGAAGCCGATAGAAGTACGGCACGAACTGAAAGAGAGCTTCCCCGATGCCGAGCATCCGGTGGTTCGCACGCATCCTGAGACGGGGGAAGAGATCCTCTATGTGAATGTTTTCACGACGCACATTACCAACTTCCACACCCCGGACCGAGTGCGTTACGGCGCCGATTACTCGCCCGGCGCGAGCGATTTGCTCAACCATCTGAAGAGTCGGGCAGCGATCCCCGAGTACCAGGTCCGCTGGACCTGGACGAAGGATTGCGTCGCGATTTGGGACAACCGATCTACGCAGCATTACGCGGTTCAGGACTACTGGCCGGCCGTCCGGAAAATGGAGCGCGCGACGATCGCGGGCGACAGGCCATTCTGAAATATCCCCTACCGACATATGCGCTTCGGGGCTTGCCCTCGAAAAGCCCACGCCCCAATTTCAGATCCTGAAAGGAAACAGTGATGAGTAGATTCGACGTCACCGAGACGAATATCGCGGTCGCGCAGCTGATCGAGCGGACCGTCAACCCGCGGCACCTTTACCTGCTGCATGCTTACAACCGGCACCGCAACCTGGAGGTCGCCGGTCGCTGGGAGGAAATCTTCGCGCCCGACATGATGGTCGAGGAACCCGTCTACAATTTCAACACTTTCGGTCGCACGATCAGGCTCGAGGGCGCCGACGCGATCAAGAGTGTCTACAGCGAATGGGCTGGCACCGGGGAGTGCATCTTTTACGTCGAAGACGAGAAGATCGCTGTCGGCGACAATCTGATCTGTACCGACTTTGTTCTCTACCAGCAGACTCCAGGAGCCGCGCTCGTGGCGGAGGGCATCGATGTCGACCCGCAGGCCACGTACCTGATGAAGAATCGGCAGTACATGAACTGGCCCTACGACGACCAGGGTCGACTCATCGGTGAGGATGTGTGGGAGGTCGACCCATCCACACGCGAGTACATCCGACTCGACCCGTCCGAGGTGCTCACCTGTGCACAGTCGGCACCCCTACTCGAACACTTGATCAAGCCACTTCCGGCGCGCCCCTTCTAGGAAGTTCCTCAGCGGCAAAGGGTTGGTCCAGGAGTTCGCGGTGATTCACCGACAGCCCTGTCCGACCTCGACCGCCACCGCGGCCCGGCGGCGATCTCCTGGTCACCGCTGGGCCGCTCCAGCACAGCCTTATGTACCGCGGAGGTCTGGGTCTAGGCATTCGGTCTCGCCGCCGAAATCGTCGCATCGCAGTCCGCATTCGACATCGGCGGGTTCGGACCCTCTGACTGCGGACTCATACGCCAGCAATCCTCCGTGTTCGCCGACGCTCACGAATCCCTGAACCTGATGCAGCCATCTCAGCTCACCCGAGACGGTTCAACAGTGCAATCGCGTCGAACGTCCAGTCACGACTTGACTTTCGCACACTACGCGTGGCGCTTCTCGGAGTCGATTATCTTTGGCGGTTCCGGCACTAGGTTGCCGCGCTGATGGCGTGCGGCTGACGTTCGGTTGCTGTGTCACGAGGGGGAATGGACATGCGCGAGGTGGAACTATCGGCGGGACCTATCGAGTACGAAGACACCGGTGGCGATGGTCCGGTCCTGATGTTCATTCACGGATTGATCATGGACGGTTCGGTGTGGCGGAACGTTGTCGCCGAACTACGCGACCGGTACCGATGCATCGTTCCCACCTGGCCGTTGGGCGGGCACCGGAAGCAGATGCACCCTGAAGAAGCTGACCGCGGCGATCTCGGATTTCCTGGAAGCAACGCGTACCTGACGCCGCCACAGGACGGTTGGAAGGCCAGGTAGTGGATATCCGAACATGTGTCCCGCACGCGGAACTTTTCTGCCAATACCCGGTAAACGTCGTCGACATTTCGAAGCAGATACCCGGACGTGACGCTATCGAACGCCTCGTCCGGGAACGGCAGGTCGTTGGCGTCGGCAACTTGCCACGAGATGGCATCGCCGATTGCTCTGGTAGCCGCGGCGGCAAGCATGCGCTCCGAGAAGTCTGCAGCGGTGATCGCGGCGTGCGGATACAAAGACCGCGCGGCGAGAGCGATCTCACCAGTGCCGGTGTCGCCCCAAGGTCATCACGCGATTCATCCGGTCGTAGTACTCCGCGACGGAATCGAAAGTTTCCTTGACACCGGACTTATCCATCGGACCCCATCTCGTGGGAAGGCTGCGTCCGTACATCCGGATCGCTCGGTTGATTCCACTTCACTGGATTTACTTCGACTCCTGTCAACTTACGACAAGCCGGACACGACGCGCCGATCGCCTGTATCTCGTTCACCGCGCGACAGTGCCCGGATCGGACGTAGCCGTCCCGGTTACCCGAGACGGTCCAACAGTGCCATCGCATCGAACGGCGCGTAGCCCTTCATGTCGTTGTCGAAGTACACGAACGCGTCCCTGCCGTCCTGCTGCCACCCGCGCACCTTCTCGGCCCATCCGTCGAGGGCCTCGTCGGTGTAACCGCTCGCGTACAGCTCGGCGTCGCCGTGCAACCGCGCGTAGGCGAAATCGGCGGTCGTCTCGTCGATCCGCGGGTACTTCCCGGCCGTGTCGGCGAGGACCAGTGCGACGCCGTGCTCTCGGGCGATCGTCACCACCTGGGGCACGGCGAAACTCGCGTGCCGCACCTCGAGCGCGTGCCGGATGGGACGCTCGGCGTCGGTGACGACCAGGACCCGGTCGTCGGACAGCTTGTCGTCGCGGCGCTCCGCGAGGGCGCAGGCGGCGGTGGTGGTCCGCGGCAGCAGCGCGAGGAACGCGTCGAGCCGGTCGGCGTCGAACTGCATGTTCGGAGGCAGCTGCCAGAGGATCGGACCGAGCTTGTCGCGCAGTGCCAGGACCCCCGCCGCGAAGAAGTTGGCCAGCGGGATCTCGACGTCGAGCAGCCTGCGTACGTGCGTGATGTAGCGGCCACCCTTGACCGCGAACACGAAGCCGTCAGGCGTCTCGTCCCGCCACTTCGCGAAGCTGGACGGCTTCTGCAACGCGTAGAACGACCCGTTGATCTCGATCGACGTCAGGTGCGCGGAGGCGTACGCCAGCTCCTCGCGATGTACGAGTCCCTCGGGATAGAAGCCACCGCGCCACCCCGGGTACACCCACCCGGAGATGCCCACGCGGACGTCCGCCATGCCGCCGGAGTGTAGACCGGTCGAGCGAGGTCCGACGCCCGGTTCTGCGTAACTCGGGGACGCGTGTCGGTGCGGCGGAGTACCGTCAGATCGCTCTATCCATGACTTTTGGGGGTTTTCTCGATGTGGGGTTCCGAACCGACGTGCGCACCGGCGCGCAGGCTTCGACGCGGGTTGCTCGGCCTGTCGCTCGCCGCACTGGTGGCGCTGCCGCTGGCGGGTGAGGCCGCGGCGGCACCCGGGAGCAGCGGAAGCAGCGGAAGCTCCGAGGACTCGGGCAGCGCCGGCAGCCTGGGCAGCGCCAGCAACACGGGGAGCGCGGCGACCGCCGGCAGCTCGACCGGCAGCGGAGAAAACGGGGGCAGCGTCAGCGCCGGATCGGTCATCCCCGGCCCGCTCCAGAACGAACGGCCGCCGCTACCGCCGCTGCGCGACGACATCACCGTCGCCGCCATCGTGGGTGAGGAGCAGAAGACCGAGCAGATGGTCCGCTTCACGGTGGCCTCGCCCGCGCTGCGCCGCGAAGTCGGTGTGGAAGTGCTTCTCCCCAAGGACAACTCGGTGCCGCGACCGTCGATCTACGCGCTCGAGGGCGTCGACGCGGGTGAGGACACCAGCGGGTGGGCCACCATCGGCGGGGCACCGGCATTCTTCGCGGACAAGAACGTCAACGTCGTGATGATCAACGGCGGCGTGTCCGGCCTGTACACCGACTGGGACCGGGTCGATTCGGGTGTCGGCCTGCACAAGTGGGAAACGTTCATCACCGAGGAGCTGCCGCCGCTGCTGGACACGCGCCTGCGCACCAACGGCGACAAGTCGCTGCTCGGCATCTCGATGGGCTCGCAGGGCGCGATGATGCTCGCGCATCGGAATCCCGGGATGTACCGCGGCATCGCGGTGTTCAGCGGGTGCTACTCGACGACGGACGACCTGGGCCGGGTCAGCGTGCAGGCGACGGTGTCGTCGCGCGGCGGAGACCCGGGCAACCTGTGGGGCGAGGTCGGCGGTCCCGAGTGGGCCGCCCACGACACGGTCCGCAACGCGGAGCAACTGCGCGGCATGGACATCTACGTCTCGGTGTCGACCGGCATCCCGGGTAAGTACGAGGAACTCGGCTCCCCCGACTTCGTCGACCGGGTGTTCATCGGCGGTCCTATGGAGGCCGTCGCGAACGCCTGCACCCACCGGCTCGACGCCCGGCTCGACAAGCTGAAGATCCCCGCCACCTTCGACTACGAGGCCGTCGGCATCCACGGATGGTCGTACTGGCGGGACCGGTTGCCCAAGGCGTGGCCGACGCTGGCGCGCTCACTCGACCTCCCCGCCTGACACCGCACCGTCGAACGACGAAAGGGCCCCGCACGGACGAATCCGTGCGGGGCCCTACCCGTCGCTACCGGACGATCATGCCTTGGGGATGAACGCCTTCAGCGGCTCCGAGGCCGACCAGTCGTGGCCCCAGTAGCTGTCCGCCGTGATTTCCTCGGCGGTGTAGAAGGTCTCGTCGACCGCCATGCCCTCGGTACCGAACTCGAGGTCCCAGCCGCCGGGTGCGCGCACGTAGAACGACACCATCTTGTCGTTCGTGTGGCGACCCAGGGTCGAGGAGATCGTGAAGCCGTTCTTCGCGACACGGTCCAGCGCCTGGCCGACGGCGTCGAGGGTGTCGACCTCCGTCATCAGGTGCACCAGGCCGGGCTCGTCGGTCGGCGGTGCCGGGCACAGCGCCAGGCTGTGGTGGCGCTCGTTGACACCGAGGAAGCGGACGCGTGAGACGCCGTCCGCGAGCCGGATGGCACCGCGCGGGAGGAAGCCGAGCACCTCGGTGTAGAAGGCGTACGACTCCGCGAACTTCGCGGTCGGCAGTACGACGTGGCCGAGGCCCTGCGTGCCGGTGACCCACTTGCCGCCGTGCGGCGTGACGACCGGGCTGTGGTCGAGAACCGGACCGAAGAAGACCTCGATGCGGGTGCCGGCCGGGTCGTCGAACGCGATGACCTTCTCGGCGTCGCGGTAGATGGACTCTTCGTGCGAGAGAACCTCGACCTCGATGCCGGACTTCTCGACAGCTTCCTGGACGCGCTGCAGAGCGAACTCGTCACGCACCTCCCAGCCGACCGCGAGCGCCTTGTCGGACTCGCCCGGCAGGACGGCCAAGCGCGCATGGCGCTCGTCGACCCGCAGGTACAGGCCATCCTCTTCGGGCCCCGTGCCGATTGCCATGCCGAGGCCGTCGACGAGCAGTTCACGCCAACGAGCGATGTCCTGAGTCTGGATCCTGAGGTAACCGAGACCCCGAATTTCCGTCATATCAATCCGTCCCTGAGTAAGGAATGCAGGTGGGTTCGAACTAGATCATCGAGCGGTGAACGCCCTGCGGCTCACCACCGAGCTGGGTCAGTGCCGAGGCGTGGTTGATCGAGCCGGGCACGTGGATCGCGTGGGTCAGGCCGACGTGCGCGTCACGCCAGAAGCGCTGCAGCGGAAGCGTCACCTTCATCGCACCGCCGCCGGCGCGCGCGAAGATCTCGTCCAGCGCGCTCACGGCACGCCACGCAGCGTTGGTCTGGGTGCGGCGGCCGATCGCACGCTCCTCGAAGGTGACCTCCTGGCCCTTCTCCGTCTTGTCCCAGAAGCGATCGACGGTCTCGAGGATCGACACGCGCGCAGCGTTGATCTCGTCGGCGGCCTGACCGATGGCGTAGAGGACGTACGGGTCCTCCTTGATCGGGACACCGGTGACCGCGACACGCTCCTTCTGCGCGTTGATGTACAGCGCGAGACCGCCCTGGCACATGCCGATCAGCGACGAGGAGATGCCGAGCGGGAAGATGCACGAGAACGGGAACTTGTACAGCGTCTCGTCACGGCCGGCGTGCTTGGCACCGTTGCCGCTGAGGACGATCTCGGAGTCGATCGTGCGGTACTCGGGGATGAAGGCGTCCTTGACGGTGAAGTCCTTCGAACCGGTGCCACGGAGGCCGACGACGTTCCAGCTGTCGTGGTCGACGGTGTAGTCCGCCTTCGGAACCAGCACATGCAGGATCTTGCCGGTGGGAACACCCTTCTGGTCACCGACGAGAGCACCGATCATGACCCACTCGCAGTGGTCGTTGCCGGTGGAGAACGACCAGCGGCCGTTCAGGATGTAGCCGCCGTCGACCGGCACCGCGACACCCATGGGCGCGTAGGGCGACGCGATCCAGGTGTCGACGTCCTCGCCCCAGACCTCCTGCTGCGCCTTGGGATCGAAGAACGCCATCTCCCACGGGTGGACGCCGACGATGCCGGAGACCCAGCCGGTCGAGCCGTCGACGGCGCCCAGGGCCATCGCCGTCTCGGCGAACTCACGCGGGTGCGCCTCGAGGCCGCCGAACTCCTTCGGCTGCAGCATCCGGATGACGCCGGCGTCGCGCACACGCTTCGCGTTGCCGTCCGACAGGCGCATCAGCTTCTCGCCCTCGATGCCACCCTCGCGGATCTCGTCCGCGAACTGCATGATGTTGTCCAAAACCTGACCCATAGCTATCAGCTCTCTCTCTGCGATCCCACGGCGACGCGGGGCAATTCTTAGCGGCAGACCTACTGCGGTCTAGAGCAATTGGTCTACCTGTCCTCCGGCAAGCTCGGGCGACCGGCCTCGACGAAAATCGCGGTTCGGATGCGCCGTGGCGCTTGGCATGCTCGTCGGCATGCTCGAGGAAGCTGGGGTGAGCACCGGCGCGGCCCATCGTCGGCGACAGACGATCGAGCATCGCGCCCTCCTGGTGCGAGTGGGGACCAACGCTCTTCGACCGCGCTGATCGTGTAGGTGGAACGGTCCCAGGAACGGCGTCTGGAGAACAAAACATCTCCCGCTCAGCGGGACTGGAATTCGGCCACGTCAGAGCCTGTTTCCCAGTCCCGGTGAGTGATCACTCGGGACCCTGTGCGTGCTACTTCGTGTCGGACGCGGCGGTGCGGTCCGAGGCGGTATCGGCGACGTGGTTTGCGGCCACGTAACCGAACACCATCGAGGGGCCGATCGTCGCGCCGGCACCGGCGTACTCGTTGCCCATGACGGACGCGGACGTGTTGCCCGTCGCGTACAGGCCGTCGATGACCGAGCCGTCCTCGCGCAGCACGCGAGCCTCGGCGTCGGTGACCAGACCACCCTTGGTGCCGAGGTCGCCGGCCTCGATGCGGACCGCGTAGAAGGGGCCCTTGACGATCTCGTCCATCGCCGGGTTCTTCATCGTCGGATCGCCGTAGTACTGGTCGTACGCGCTGTCGCCGCGACCGAACTCCTCGTCCTTGCCGGTGCGGGCGTAGCCGTTGAACCGGTCGACGGTCTCGAGCAGGTTCTGCGCCGGGACGCCGATCTTGCCGGCCAGCTCGCTCAGCGAGTTCGCCTTGTGCACGATGCCCTTGTCGTAGAAGCCCTGCGGGAACGGAGCACCGGGCAGCACCTGCGCGAACGGGTACCGCGAACGAGCCTTGCTGTCCATGATGAAGTACGCCGGGACGTGTCCCCCGTCGAGCTGGTCGTGCACGAAGTTCACGTACGGCGACGACTCGTTGGTGAAGCGCTTGCCGTCCTGGTTGACGATGACGGCCGGCGGGATGGACCGCTCGGACACCAGTGGGATCACCGCACCCATCGGGTGCATGACCGACGGCATCCACCATGCATCGTCCATGAGATCGACGGCGGCACCGAGCTTCTGGCCCGCGCAGATGCCGTCACCGACGTTCTCGCGTGCACCGGCGCTGATGTTCGGGGCGCCGTGCTCGGGCAGGTACTGCGCGCGCATCTCGTTGTTGTGGTCGAAACCGCCGGTGGCGAGCAGGACACCCTTGCGGGCGCCGATCCGCACCAGCTTGCCCTCGCGCTCCGCGGTGATGCCGACGACGGCACCCTTCGAGTCGACGATGAGTTCCTTCATCGACGTCTGCAGCCACAGCGGGACGCCGGCGTCCTTGAGCGCCATGCGCATACGGGCGACGAGCGCGCGGCCACCGGTCGCCATGTGGCGGCGACGGATGACGTTCGACGACACACGCCACGCCGCGATGAGCGATGCCCGGCGTCCACGCCACGTGCGCTTGACCATCGCCAGGTCGCGGTAGTCCTTCGACGTGATCCACAGGCCGAGCGGGCCCTTGAGGCTGTTGGGACGCTGGTACTTCTCGTCCTCGCCGAGCTTGCGGGTGTCGAACGGCGTGCACTCGGTGGTGCGGCCGAGGGGGCGTCCGCCCTCCTCCTCGGGGTGGTAGTCCGAGTAGCCCTTCACCCAGTAGAACTCGATGTGAGGGCTGCGCTCGAGCAGTTCCATCATCGGCGGGCCGTTGTCGACGTAGGCGTCGAGACGCTCGTCGGACACCTTGCCGTCGGTGACGACGTCGAGGTAGCGACGGACCGACTCACGGGAGTCGCCGGCACCCTTGCGCACCAGCACGGGCGCGTTGGGGATCCAGATGCCACCACCGGAGATCGCGGTGGAGCCGCCGTAGGTCTTGCCCTTGTCGATGATCAGGGCCGACATACCGCGATCCGCCGCGGTGATGCCGGCAGCCATGCCACCGCCGCCACTACCGACGATCAGGAAATCGACGACAGTGTCGAAGCTCTCGGTGCCGGCTTTCTTGTCTGCCATTGGGTTTCGCCTACTTCTCGTCACGCAGAAGGAAGGCCAGGACCGTCGAGACCCAAGCGTCGCGCGCCTCGATCATGGTCCAGTGGCCACAGTTGGGGAACACGTGGAATTCCGCGTTCGGGATGTCGCGCATCGGCAGCAGGCCCATGTCGACCGGGCTCACGCGGTCGTCACGACCCCAGGTGAGCAGGGTGGGGGCCTTGATCTTGCCGAACTGCGCCCAGTAGGGGGTGCCGTCGGCCTGCGCGTTCGCCGCAGCCATCGCCGCGAATGCCTTGGAGCTGTACATGCGGCGGGCGATCTCGAGGGTCTTGGGCTCGGTCGCGAGTGCCCAGCGCTCCTCGATGAGCTGCTCGGTCACGATCGCGGGGTCGTAGACCATGGACTGCAGCCAGCGGATGAGGCTCTCGCGGGTCGGGTTGTCCGTGAACTCCATGAGCAGCTTGATGCCCTCACCCGGGTTGGACGAGAGGACGTTCTTGCCCATGCCGCCGATCGAGACCAGCTTGTTGACACGCTCGGGCTGGGCGATCGCGATCCGGGTGGCGACGACACCACCCATCGAGTTGCCGATCATGTCGACGGCGCCCAGGCCGAGACCGTCGAGGAAGGTCGGCACGGCGTTGATCGCCTCGACCATCGGGTGGCCGTCGCACGGATCGGACACGCCGAATCCGGGGAACTCGAGCACGTAGCAGTGGAAGTGCTCCGCGAAGTCGGCGAGGACGCCGCGGTAGTTGCGCCAGCCCGTGACTCCCGGACCCGAACCGTGCAGCAGGAGCAGCGGCGGACCGTCGCCGGCCTCGTGGTATCGGAGCACACCCCCATCGGTGTGCAGCTCCCTCAGAGTTCCCTCGTAACTCAACTCAGCAGTCATCGTTGCCTCTGTCCCTCATGTGTCATCCGGGTCACAGCCCATTCGGGTGGCAGGCTGCCAGTCCGCGCCGAGGTGGGCCATATCTCATCCCGATGAGCGAGACCATAAGTTCCCTGTCTGCGCCCGTCAGGGGTGGTTCCGCTGACCGAGACAGCAGTTCAGGGCCACGAACGTGCCGCCATACGCTCGCCAACATCAAACTTCGGCGCGCTGGGCGCCGATCGATCACACCGAATCGGAGGTGGCCCCATGCCCACAGAGGTGATTGCACACGAGAGCTCGGTGGGAGCGCCGACTCCGGCCGACATGCGCCGCGTCATGGGCCAGTTCGCGACCGGCGTGACGATCGTGACGGGTCTCGACGACGACGGGCCGGTCGGGTTCGCCTGCCAGTCGTTCGCGTCGGTGTCGCTCGAGCCGCCGCTGATCCTGATCTGCGCGGACCATCGCGGCCGGGCGTGGCCGCGGATCCGTGAGACCGGCCGCTTCTGCGTCAACGTCCTGCACGAGGAGCAGTCCGACCTGTGCTCGCGCTTCGGTTCCAGCCGGGGCCGCAAGTACGAGGATCTCGACTGGGAGCTGTCGCGGTGGAACACGCCGTCGCTGCCGGACGTCCTGATGCGCGTCCACGCCGAGGTCGAGAACGTCCACGTCGCCGGCGACCACGACGTCATCGTCGCCCGCGTCCTCGAACTGGACACCGTCTGCGAGGAGCGCCCGATGGTGTTCTTCCGCGGCCAGTTCGGCATCGAGGGCCCCGCGCCGATCGCGATTCCCGATCCCGCGCAGGCGGCGCGCTAGATGTAGTTCCCAGGCAGGTTGTGAACGGCGCGGCATGACGACATAAGCGAGGACCTCCGGTATCGGTGTGGTTACCACACACACGCCGACTACCGAGAGGTCCTCGTGACACACGCTAACGCCTACTTGACCCCGCGTGGCCGATTGGCCCTCGCGAAGCTCGTCATCGAGACCGGGTGGAGCCTCCGCAGGGCCGCTGAACGCTTCCAGTGTTCACCGGCAACCGCCAAGAAATGGGTCGACCGCTACCGAGACGGTGACCGGTCGATGCAGGACCGATCCTCACGCCCGCACTCGTGCCCGCATCGGACCCCGACCCGCACCGAACGCCGGATCATCGGACTGCGCTTCACCCGCCGGTGGGGACCACACCGGATCGCATATCACCTGCACCTGGCGAAATCGACAGTCGAAGCAGTGCTGCGCCGCTACAAGATGCCGCGTCTGGCCCACCTCGACCAAGCCACAGGCCTGCCGGTGCGCCGCCAAACGCCGCACCGCTACGAACACGACCAGCCGGGCGAGATGATTCACGTCGACATCAAGAAACTCGGCCGGATTCCCGACGGTGGCGGTCACCGCAAACTCGGTCGCACCGAAGGACGCAAGAACCGCTCAGGGGCCGGCTACGCCTACCTGCACCACGCGGTCGACGACCATTCCCGGCTGGCGTACTCGGAGATCCTCTGCAACGAACGCAAAGAGACCGCCGCCGGGTTCTGGAACCGCGCCAACACCTTCTTCGCCGACCACGGGATCACCGTCAAAAGAGTGCTCACCGACAACGGATCCTGTTACCGGTCAAAAGCTTTCGCCACAGCACTCGGTCCGGACATCACACACAAACGAACACGCCCGTATCGGCCGCAGACCAACGGCAAGGTCGAACGATTCAACCGCACCCTCGCCGCCGAGTGGGCCTACGCACGAACCTACCGGTCCGACCAGACCCGCTCGGCGACCTACCAGCAATGGCTACACCACTACAATCACCACCGACCCCACACCGGGATCGGAGGCCAGTCACCGATCGACCGTGTCGGCGTCCACAACGTCCCCGGGAACTACA